>JBAVKQ010000139.1:0-5358 GCA_049688395.1 Candidatus Nanopelagicales bacterium | reverse complement strand
CCTTCGGCGAGCTCCTCCCGAGTCCCCGCATCACACTGGCACAATGCGAAGGGCCCGGGGGAACATCCCCGAGCCCTTCGCATTGTGGAGCTGAGGGGACTCGAACCCCTGACCCCCTGCATGCCATGCAGGTGCGCTACCAGCTGCGCCACAGCCCCGAACAGGGCCAGACTCTACCGCACCTGCTCAGGAGTCTGGAAATCCCGATCGACGCTTGATACCTTCCGGCTACTTGCGCACGAACGGGGTGACCATGATCAGGTTCCTGCCGGCCATCGTCGAGGTGGCCCTGCTCGTCTTCTGCGTCATCGACATCCTGCAGACCCCCGAGCACGCCACGCGCAACCTGTCCAAGGGCTGGTGGCTGGTCCTGGTGATCATCGTGCCGCTGATCGGTGGAATCGGCTGGCTCGTGGCCGGCCGTGCGCAACGTGACCGGTCGAGGACGAATTGGGGTCCCGGTGCCGGGTTCCCCGAGTACCAGCGCCCCGCCATCGACACCACCGGCATCGACCGACGGCTGCAGGCCGATCTCGAGCGCCTCGACCGTGAGGAGGCCGATGCCCGGCGCGCTCAGGAGGCAAGGCTGCGCACCAAGCAGGCCGAGTTGAGCGCCCGGGAGGCCGAGCTCGAGCGCCGGGAGCGTGACCAGCGCTCGGGGGAGGCCTCGATCTGAGCCCTGCCCACCCACGCTGGCAGGCCGGTGGGGGCACGGGCGCCAGCGCTCCGGAGGCAACGGCAGCACCGACTACCCTTGGGCCCCATGAGCCAGAGCCCGTCGCCGACCCCCGACACCCCTGCGGGGTACGACCCCGACGCCTTCGCGGACAAGTGGCTGGAGGTCTGGGACCGGCTCGCGCCGTTCCGCTCCGGTCGACCCGACGACGACCGGCCGCGCAAGTACGTGCTCGACATGTTCCCCTACCCGTCGGGCGACCTGCACATGGGGCACGCCGAGGCCTACGCCCTGGGCGACGTGCTGGCCCGGTACTGGGTCCAGCAGGGCTACAACGTGCTGCACCCGATCGGCTGGGACGCCTTCGGCCTGCCGGCGGAGAATGCCGCGATCAAGCGCGGCGCGGACCCGCGGGCCTGGACCTACGAGAACATCGCCACGCAGCGGGCCTCGATGCGCCGCTACGCCTGCTCCTTCGACTGGGATCGGGTGCTCCACACCTGCGACCCGGAGTTCTACCGGTGGAACCAGTGGTTCTTCCTGCAGATGTTCTCCCGCGGCCTGGCCTACCGCAAGGACAGCGCGGTCAACTGGTGCCCGTCCTGCCAGACGGTGCTGGCCAACGAGCAGGTCGTGGCGGGCCTGTGCGAGCGCTGCGACTCGTCTGTCACCAAGAAGAAGCTCACCCAGTGGTACCTGAAGATCACCGACTACGCCGACCGGCTGCTCGACGACATGACCCTGCTCGAGGGGCAGTGGCCCGACAAGGTGCTGCAGATGCAGCGCAACTGGATCGGGCGCTCCACAGGCGCTGACGTCCAGTTCGAGATCGAGGGCCTCGACGGGCCGGTCACCGTCTACACGACCCGACCCGACACCCTGTTCGGCGCCACGTTCTTCGTGGTGGCCGCCGACTCCGAGCTGGCTGCGGAGCTGGCTGCCGGCACCGACGCCGAGGCGGAGTTCGCGCAGTACCTGGCGCGGACCAAGCAGGAGACCGACATCGACCGGCTGGCC
The DNA here is from genome assembly GCA_049688395.1 of Candidatus Nanopelagicales bacterium. Taxonomy (GTDB): domain Bacteria; phylum Actinomycetota; class Actinomycetes; order S36-B12; family CAIYMF01; genus Prado023. Next base: position 3,665 of record JBAVKQ010000139.1, on the reverse strand, counting down.
AGCGACCGGCCCAAGACCGGGGTCTTCCTGCACCGCCACGCGATCAACCCGGTCAACGCGGCGCGCCTGCCGATCTACGCCGCGGACTACGTCTTGAGTGACTACGGCACCGGCGCGATCATGGCCGTCCCGGCGCATGACCAGCGCGACCTGGACTTCGCCCGGGTGTTCGACCTGCCCGTGCAGGTCGTGGTGGCTGCCGACACCGACCCGGCACAGACCTGGGTCGCCACTGCCGACAACGGCCCGCACGTGAACTCCGGGCCGTTGGACGGCCTGGGCAAGGATGAGGCGATCGCGGCGATCACTGCCTGGCTCGAGGAGCGCGGCACCGGCCGCGCCGCGGTCAACTACCGACTGCGCGACTGGCTGATCAGTCGGCAGCGGTTCTGGGGCACGCCCATCCCGATCATCCACTGCCCGGCCTGCGGCGAGGTCCCCGTGCCCGTCGACCAGCTGCCCGTGGAGTTGCCCGACGCCACCGGGCTGGACCTCAAGCCCAAGGGCACCTCCCCGCTGGGCGCCCTGGCCGAGTGGTCGGTTGTGGACTGCCCCGCCTGCGGGGGTACCGCCCGGCGCGACCCGGACACGATGGACACGTTCGTCGACTCGTCGTGGTACTTCCTGCGCTACCTGGACCCGGCCAAGTCCGACGGCCCGTTCGACCCGGCGCAGGCTAACGCGTGGTTGCCGATCGACCAGTACGTGGGTGGCGTCACGCACGCGATCCTGCACCTGCTCTACGCGCGGTTCTTCACCAAGGTGATCCACGACATGGGCATGCTCGACGTGGTCGAGCCGTTCAGCCGGCTGCTCAACCAGGGCATGGTCGTGATGGACGGCTCGGCGATGAGCAAGTCCCGCGGCAACCTGGTGCGCCTGTCCGACGAGCTGGCCGTGCACGGAGTGGACGCGGTGCGACTGTCGATGGTCTTCGCCGGGCCGCCGGAGGACGACATCGACTGGGCCGAGGTGAGCCCGGCCGGAGCCAAGCGGTTCCTGGCCCGGGCGTGGCGACTGGCCGGCGATGTCAGCAGCGCGCCGGGCACGGAACCCGACACCGGCGACCTCGCGCTGCGCCGGGTCACCCATCACACCGTGCACGACGCTGCCCTGGCCGTGGAGACCTACCGGTTCAACGTGGCCGTGGCGCGTGTGATGGAGCTGGTCAACGCCGCCCGCAAGGCGATCGACTCCGGGGTGGGCCCGGCCGACCCGGCGGTCCGCGAGGCCGCCGAGGCGGTGGCCATCATCCTGAGCCTGGTCGCCCCCTACACGGCCGAGGAGATGTGGGAGCGGCTCGGCCACGACCCGTGCGTCGCGCTGGCGGGTTGGCCTGTCATCGACCCGGCGCTGCTGGTCGCCGAGTCGGTCACCTGCGTCGTGCAGGTCTCGGGCAAGGTGCGCGAGCGCCTGGAGGTGGCCCCGGACATCACCGAGGCCGAGCTGCGTGCCCTGGCCCTGGCCACCCCCGCGGTGGTGGCCGCACTCGGCGATCGGGAGCCGCGCGCGGTGATCGTGCGCGCCCCGAAGCTGGTGAACGTCGTTCCGGGCTGATCTGGCACTAGCCTGAGGCGCCATGAAGGTGGCGATCGTCTCGGACTCGACCGGATACCTCTCCGCGGGCCTCACCCCCCCGGAGCTGACAGTGGTGCCCGTGGTGGTCATCCTGGGTGGTGCGACCTACGAGGAGGGCGTGTCGATCAGCCCGGATGAGGTTGCCGACGCCTTGCGCCGCAAGGCGACGGTCACCACGTCGCGGCCTGCGCCGGCCCGGTTCGCCCAGGCTTACGCCGAGCTCGGCGAGCAGGGCTACGACCAGATCGTCAGCGTGCACCTGTCGGCCGACATGTCCGGGACCTACGACGCGGCCCGGATCGCGGCCCGCGATGCGGCCACCCCGGTCCAGGTCGTGGACTCCCGCACCGTCGGCACGGCCATGGGCTTCGCCGCCCGATCCGCCTGCGAGGTGGCCGCAGCCGGTGGCACGGTCGACGAGGCGGCTGCCGCGGCGCACCGACGCGCTGCGGCCTCGCGCACCTGGCTGGTGGTCGACAACCTCGACCAGCTGCGCCGCGGCGGGCGGATCGGGTCCGCGCAGGCACTGCTGGGCAACGCGCTGATGGTCAAGCCGATCCTCGAGGTGCGCGACGGGATGATCGCCCCCCTGGAGAAGCAGCGCACGATGGGCCGGGCGGTCGCGCGGATGGCCGAGATCGCCTGCGAGGCTGTGGCCCTGGCCCCCTGCGACGTCGTCGTCCAGCACTGTGCGGCGCCCGAGCGCGCCAATGACCTCGCTGCGACGCTGCGAGCGGCGCTGCCCAACAGCGACGTGCACGTCGTGGAGGTGGGTGCGGTGATCAGTGCCCACGTCGGCCTCGGCACGGTCTCGGTGGCGGTGTGCCCGCGATGAGCACCGCGACGTGGCAGACCACGGTGATCGCCGGCGTTGCCGGCTATGTGCTGGGCTCGCTGAGTCCTGCTGCAGCCGCGGCGCGACTGCGCGGGGTCGACCTGCGCGGCAGCGGTTCGGGGAACCCGGGGGCCACGAACGCCGCGCGCGCGATGGGCGTGCGGGTCGGCGTGGTCGTCGGCGGGCTCGACGTGGCCAAGGGCTACGCGCCGGTGGCCTACTTCAGCCAGTACGGGGCGCCCGCCGGTCACGTCGCCGGGGTCTCGGCCGTGCTTGGACACGTCACCTCCCCGCTGCTGCGCGGTCGGGGCGGCAAGGGTGTGGCCACGTCGCTGGGCGCGATCCTGGCCATCGAGCCGATCTGGGCGGTGCCCGTGCTGGCCGGCTTCGGCACCGCGGTCGCGCTCACCCGTGAGGTCGGGATCGGGTCCGTGGTCGGTTCGTTGACACTTGTGCCGACGTCGCTGGCCGTGTGGGACGGGTGGGCCGGGGTCGGTTTCGCCGTCGGGATGTCGGCGCTGGTGGTCCATCGGCACCGGCGCAACCTGCGTACCTTCGCCGCGCGCCAGGGGTGGATCGAGCAGCCGGTGGCCGCCGGCGCGTCCGGCTGATCGGCGGGCCGTCCACAGATCGCGCCAGCTGCGGGTTCGATCGCGCCGAGCGGTCCTAACGTGGCTGCGTGAGCCGGACCCAGGACCTCGTCGTCGCCCGGTTGCGGCTGGTCGCCCGCCGGTGGCAGGACGGTGCCGGCCCGCTGCCCTGGGAAGTCGACGCCCAGGGCGCCTGGGACGGGGCGGCGGGGCACGGACCGGCGCGGCCCGGTGCGGGTCCTCAGGGCGCAGAACCGGACGGCGACGATCTTGTCGGTGGGGGTCTGGACGCCGACGATCTGGTCGGTGGGGGTCTGGATAGTGAGGGTCTGGACAGTGAGGGTCTGGTCGGTGGGGGTCTGGATAGTGGGGGTCTGGACAGTGGCGGTCTGGACAGTGGCGGTCTGGACAGTGGCGGTCTGGACAGCGGGGACCTGGACAGCCAGGGTCTCCTGGGGGCGGAACCCGCCGGGCCGGCGTGGCCGCAGGCCGGGATGTGGCTGCGGCTGCTGGGACTGCTCGTGGCGATCGTGGCGATCGGGGCCACTGGGCTGTTCGTGTCGAGCCGGCCCCGTGCAGCGGCCGTCGACCCGGTGGTCGCGGTGGCGGGATCAGCCGAGTCGGCGGACCCGTTCGCCGAGCCGCTCGGGCCCGGGATCGAG
>JBAVKQ010000138.1:0-7329 GCA_049688395.1 Candidatus Nanopelagicales bacterium | reverse complement strand
GCGCTGACCGGGCACCTGCTCGCTCGCGCCGCGCGGCGCGCACGGCCGCGCGACCCCGGCTGCGCTCACCGTTGCATCGCATGCTGCTGGCCTGTTCCGCGGTGCTCGGCGTCGGCCTGGTAGCCGTGCTGCTGCTCAACACCGTCATCAGCCAGGGCGCCTTCCGGCAGTTCGACCTCGAGGTCAAGCTGATCCTGCTGGCCGAGAAGGAGGAGGCCCTGGCCGCGACTGTCCAGCAGGCCGAAACCCCGATCGAGGTGGAGCGGGCTGCACGCAAACTCGGGATGGTGCCGGCTGCCGCGCCGGTCTTCCTGCGGCTGGCCGATGGCAAGATCCTCGGCGAGCCGGTGCCCGCACCTGCGCCCACTGGGAAGGTCAGCTTCAAGGACGCCCCCGGGATCCTGCCCACCCCGGCCCCGAAGCCCAGCGCGGCTGCCGACAGGACCCTCGACCCGGCCCTCGACCCGGCCACCGGGCTGGCTCCGCCCGCGGTTCTGGGCACGGAGCCGGGTACCGACGGCGAACCAGCCGTCGATCCCGGCACCGGGATCGACCGCGCCCCCGACCCGGTCGCCTCGCCGGGCACGGCTGGCGTGCCCGGCCCGGACGCAGCACCAACGACGCCCGCTTCCACGACTGCACCGGTGGTGACCCAGTGAGTTCCGTGGCCCCACCGCGCCCCCCGCGCGCCGACGGATCCTCGCCCGCCGGGCCCGCGCCCAAGCTGTTTCACCGCGGCGACGGCCGGGGCCGCGCGATCCTGTTGACCTTCGCGATGCTGATGCTGCTGAGCATCTACGCCGGTCGGGTCTTCGACCTCATGATCATCAAGGGCGACGGCCTGGCCACCCGCGGTGAGAAGCAGCGCCTCCGGACCAACCCGCTGCCGGCGGACCGTGGGCCGATCTACGACTCCGAGGGCGCCCCACTGGCGATCACCGTCGAGTCCCGCAACATCACCGCCAACCAGCTCCAGATCCAGGATCCGGCGACGGCCGCGCAGCGGTTGGCGCCGATGTTGGGGGTCGACCAGGCCTCCCTGCAGGCCAGCCTCACCGGCGACGACCCGTTCGTGTACGTCTCCAAGGGACTCACCCCGGAGAAGTGGCGCCAGATCCAGGCCCTGAAGATCGCGGGCATCTACAGCGAGAAGAAGACCAAGCGCACCTATCCCTCGGGCACGTTGGCGGCCAACGTGCTGGGCTTCGTGAACGCGGAGGGCGTGGGCTCCGGTGGTCTGGAGATGTCCCTCGATGATCGCCTCAAGGGGGTCGATGGCTCCCGGACCTTCGAGCAGGGTGCCGCCGGGCAGGCGATCCCCTCGGCCGAGGACGTCCTGCGGGCGCCGACCCCCGGTGAGGGTGTCCAGCTGACCATCAATCGCGACATCCAGTACGTGGCGCAGCGGGCGATCGCCACGAAGGTCCGTGAGGCGGGGGCCGAGAGTGGCACCGTCAGTGTCATCGAGGCAAAGACCGGCCGGATCCTGGCGATGGCCACCTACCCGACCTTCGACCCGAACAACTACTTGAGCGCCGATCCCGCCAACATGGGCAACCGGCCCGTGTCCGAGATCTACGAGCCGGGCTCCACGGGCAAGCTGCTGACCCTCTCGGGGGTGGTGGAGGAGGGCAAGGCCAAGCCGAAGTCCAGGATCGTCGTTCCACCGACCCTGACCCGCGGCGGGCACACCACCAACGACCACACCCCGCACGGCACCCTGAAACTGACGCTGGCCGGGGTGATGGCCCAGTCCAGCAACATCGGCACCATCCTGTTCGCCGACAAGATCGGTGGCGACAAACTCTACGAGTACCAGCGCAAGTTCGGGATGGGGCAGTACAGCGGACTGAACTTCCCCGGCGAGGAGGCCGGCCTGCTGCCCTCGCCCGACAAGTGGTGGCCCACCACCTTCCAGGCCCTGGCCTATGGCCAGAGCTACTCGGTGACGTCCCTGCAGGTCGCGCAGGTCTACCAGACCATCGCCAACAACGGGGTGCGTCTGACCCCGCGCCTCATCGACGGGTACGTCGCCGACGACGGCACGTTCACCCCTGCGCCGACCGAGCCGGGCATCCCGGTGGTCAGCGCCAAGACCGCCAGGACGATGCGCAAGATGCTCGAGACCGTCGTCTCCGACGGCACCGCGAAGGTGGCCATGATCCCGGGCTACCGGGTCGGGGCCAAGACCGGCACCGCCGAGCGCGTCGTGAAGGGGCGGTACTCCGGCTTCACAGCGTCGTTCATCGGGATTGCCCCCGCCGACGATCCCGAACTCGTGGTGCAGGTCGCGCTGCAGGACCCGAAGAACGGCCATTACGGTTCGGTCCTGGCCGGCCCGGTGTTCAATACCGTGATGACCTATGCGCTGCAGGAGCTCAAGATCCCGCCGTCGGGCACGAAGTCGCCCGTGATCCCGACCACCTGGTAAGCGGCGTGCTCCGACCGACCGGCGTCCGCATGCGCGGGGCCGACCTGCGCCGCACCCTCGGGCTGCCCGAGGGGCCGCCGGCCGAGGTCACCGGCATCACCCTGGACTCCCGGCGGGTCCGGCCCGGCGACGTGTACGCAGCCCTGCCCGGCTTCACGACGCACGGGGCGCGGTTCGCGGCGATGGCCCAGGGCTCAGGTGCCCTGGCCGTGCTCACCGATCCCACCGGCGCCCAGATCGTGGCCGCCAACGACGGGGTCGACGTGCCGGTCCTGGTGGTCGCTGACCCGCGCGCCGTCCTGGGCGCCCTCAGCGCAGCCATCTACGGCCACCCCTCGGCGCACCTGGCCACGACCGGGATCACCGGAACCAACGGCAAGACCACGACCAGCTACCTGCTCGACGCCGCCCTGCGGGCTGCCGGGCGCACCACCGGCCTGATCGGGACGGTGGCCACGCACGTCGGCGACGAGATCCTGCCCTCGGCGCGGACCACCCCTGAGGCCCCCGACGTGCACGCCCTGCTGGCGGTGATGCGCCAGCGCGGCGCCTCGGCGGTCACGATGGAGGTCTCCAGCCACGCGCTGTCCCTGGGCCGGGTCGACGGGATCCGCTTCGACCTGGCCGTGTTCACCAACCTCAGCCAGGATCACCTGGACTTCCACGGCGACATGGCCAGCTACTTCGCGGCCAAGGCCGACCTCTTCACGCCGGCCCGGGCCGCTGCCGGGCTGGTCTGCATCGACGACGCGTGGGGCCAGCGCTTGGCTGCCGACGCGGGGCTGCCGATCACGACCTACGCCCTGGACCGGCCCGCGGACTGGACGGCCAGCGCATTGGCCCCCGGACCGCACGGCAGCACGACCTTCACGGTGCACGGGCCTGCAGGGGACCTGCCCGCCGCGGTGATGCTGCCCGGCCGGTTCAACGTGGCCAACGCGCTTGCGGCCCTGGCTGCTGCGGTCCACCACGGGGTCGTCCCGGTGCTTGCCGCCGACGCGATCGCGGCCTGCCCGGGCGTGCCGGGCCGGATGGAGCGTGTGCTGGCCGGCCAGTCGTTCCTGGCCATAGTCGACTACGCACACACCCCGGACGCCGTCGACCGGGCCATCAGCGCCGCCCGCGAGTCAGTCCCGGGTCGGGTGCTGGTGGTGCTGGGCTGTGGGGGAGACCGGGACCGGGACAAGCGCCCGAGGATGGGCCAGGTGGCCGCGGCTGGCGCCGATGTGCTGATCGTCACCGATGACAACCCGCGCTCGGAGTCCCCGACGGCGATCCGGGCCGACATGATGACCGGTGCGGCGCAGGTGCCCGACCGCCAGCGTGCGCAGCTGCACGAGGTGGGCGACCGGCGGCTGGCCATCCGGGCGGCGGTCGATCTGGCCGGTCAGCAGGACTGCGTGCTGATCCTGGGCAAGGGTCATGAGCAGGGCCAGGAGGTCGCGGGTGGTGTCAGCTCATTCGACGACCGCGTGGAGCTGGCGGCGGCACTGCACGGGGCAGACGAGGAGATCCGATGATCAGCATGGACATCGCCACGGCGGCCGCGGTCATCGGCGGGACGCTGGTCGACTGCCCGGACCCCACCGTTGCCGTCACCGGGGCGGCTGCGGACTCCCGCCTGGTCGCGCCGGGGGACCTGTACGTCGCGATCGCCGGCGATCGGGTCGACGGCCACGAGTTCGCGGCTGCGGCGCAGGTGGCCGGCGCGGTGGTCACCCTCGGCACGCGCTCCACCGGCACAGCCACCATCGTGGTCGACGGCGACCCGGTCGAAGCCCTCGGCCGGCTGGCCAGCCACGTGCTGGGCGTGCTGCCCAATCTCACGACGGTGGCGATCACCGGCTCCTCAGGCAAGACCACCACCAAGGACCTCGTGGCCACCCTGCTCGAGGACCTCGGCCCGACGGTGGCCCCCGCGGGATCGTTCAACACCGAGGTCGGCCTGCCGCTGACCATCCTGCGGGTCACCGAGGCAACCCGGTTCCTCGTACTCGAGATGGGTGCGCGCGGGATCGGGCACATCGCCACCCTGTGCCGGATCGCTGCACCGGACATCAGCATCGCGCTCAATGTGGGCTCAGCCCATCTCGGTGAGTTCGGCAGTCGGGAGGCGATCGGGCAGGCGAAGGGCGAGATCGTGGCGGCCCTGGCTCCCGACGGGCTGGCCGTGCTCAACGCAGACGACCCGATCGTGGCCGCGATGGCCGCCCGTACGTCCGGGCGGGTGGTCACGTTCGGTGCCAGCCCCGCGGCGCAGGTGCGCGCCGTCAACCTGCAGCTCGACGCTCAGGCCCGCCCCGGGTTCACGCTGGCGACCCCAGCCGGGGACGCGCTGGTGCAGATGTCGATGGCCGGCGAGCACATGGCCATAAACGGGTGCGCGGCCGCGGCAGTGGCCCTGCACCTGGGGATGACGCCGGCCCGGGTCGCCGAACTGCTGACCGGGGCCACCCCACGCAGCCGGTGGCGGATGGAAGTCAGCAACACCCCGACGGGGATCACCGTGGTCAACGACTCCTACAACGCCAATCCCGAGTCCATGCGTGCCGCGCTGCGCTCGCTGGCGGCCATGAAGGGCTCCGGGCGCACCATCGCGGTACTCGGCGAGATGCTCGAACTCGGCGCCGACAGCATCGCCGAACACGACTTGGTCGGCAGGCTGGCGGTCCGCCTGGACATCAGCTTCACCATCGCCGTGGGGGCTGGGGCCCGGGCGCTGTACCTGGGGGCTGCCCAGGAGGGCTCCTGGAACGACGAGGCCCTGTGGGTCCCGGACGTGGCCGGCGCCATCGCGAAGGTCCGGGAGCTGGTCCGCCCCGGCGATGTGGTGCTGGTCAAGGCCTCCCGATCCATCGGCCTGGAAGCCGTCGCCGCCGCCCTGCTGGAGGACCCCGCATGATCCTGATCGTCCTGTCCGGGATGCTCTCGCTCGCGGTGGCCCTGTTCGGCACCCCGCTGGTGATCAAGGTGCTGACCCGGCGCAACCTGTCCCAGTCGATCCGCGAGTCCGCCGACGGCATCGTCTACCCGGAGCACAGCGGCAAGCGGGGGACCCCGTCGATGGGCGGTGTGGCGATCGTGGCGGCGGTGGTCCTCGGCTACGGCGGGGCGCACCTGATCCGCTGGGAGATACCCACCGCGTCCGGGATACTCGCGCTCTACCTGATGGTGGGCCTGTCCCTGGTGGGTCTGGCCGATGACTACCTCAAGGTGTTCAAGTCGCGCAGCGGCGGCATCCGGGCGCGCACCAAGCTGCTCGGGCAGGCCGCGGTCGCCCTGAGCTTCGCGGCACTGGCGGCCCAGTTCCCCGACGACCGCGGGGTCACGCCGGCCACACAGGCGATCTCCTTCGTGCGCGACCTGCCGTGGCTGCTGCCCATCGGCCTGTTCATGCTGTGGATCTGGTTCCTGGTCACGGCCGTCACCAACGGGGTGAACCTGACCGATGGCTTGGACGGGTTGGCGGCCGGGGCCTCGGTGCTGACCTTCTTCGGATTCACCCTGATCGGCGTCTGGCAGTACGGGCAGAGCTGCTCGTACCTGGCCACCAACGGCTGCTACACCGTCCGAGACCCCCTGGACCTGGCCGCATTCGCGCTGGCCTGCGCGGGTGCCGCGTTCGGGTTCCTGTGGTGGAACACCAGCCCGGCGCAGATCTTCATGGGCGACACCGGCAGCCTCGCGCTCGGTGGTGGGATGGTCGCCCTGGCGATCATGACCCGCACCGAGTTCCTGTTCCTGCTGCTGGGCGGGCTGTTCGTCATCGTCTCGCTGTCGGTGATCGCCCAGGTGGGCTCGTTCAAGCTCACCGGCAGGCGGGTCCTGCGGATGGCACCGCTGCACCACCACTTCGAGATGGTCGGCTGGGCGGAGGTCACCATCGTGGTGCGGTTCTGGCTCATCCAGGGCCTGTGCGTGGCCGCCGGACTGGCCCTGTTCTACGCGGAGTGGGTCCGATGAGCGTCGCGGACCTGCACCGGGGCGCCGACTGGGCCGGCCTGCACATCGGCGTGGCCGGTATCGGGATCGCCGGCTTCGCCGCCGCTGACGCGCTGCTGAGCCTGGGGGCACGGGTCAGCGCGTTCGACGCCGGTGAGGGCCTGCGCCAGGTGGAGCGCGGCCAGGTGCTCGAGGTGCTCGGGGCCACGGTCCGCCTCGGCGACGGCGACACCCTGCCCGAGGGCCTGGACCTGCTGGTGGTCTCCCCGGGCCTGTCGCCCCTGGCCCCGGTGATCGCCGCGGCCGGGGCCGCCGGGATGCCGGTGTGGGGTGAGCTCGAGCTGGCCTGGCGACTGCGCCCCGAGGGTGCCGCCCCATGGCTGGTCGTCACCGGCACCAACGGCAAGACCACCACCACGCTGATGCTGGAGTCGATCCTGCGGGCCGCTGGGCTGCGCACCGTGGCCGCGGGCAACATCGGGGTGTCCATGGTCGAGGTGGTCATGGGCGAGTCGACCAGCGGCGGGACCCTGGATGTGATCGCGGTGGAGGTGGGCGCCCCGCAGCTGCCGTTCCTGCACACGATGAGCCCGCAGGCCGCGGTGTGCCTGAACATCGCCGAGGACCACGTGGACCTGTTCGGGTCCTTCGAGGCCTACGTGGCGGCCAAGGCCCGCATCTACGAGCGCACCCAGGTGGCCGCGGTCTACAACGTGGCCGACGAGGTCACCCGGCGCATGGTCCAGGACGCCGAGGTGATCGAGGGCTGCCGGGCGATCGGCTTCACGCTCGGGACCCCGGATCTGAGCATGCTCGGCCTGGTCGAGGACCTCCTGGTCGACCGCGCGTTCGTGCCCAACCGGGCGCAGGCCGCCCAGGAGCTGGCGACGGTCGCCGACGTCCGGCCGGCCGCGGCGCACAACGTGGCCAACGCCCTGGCCGCCGCCGCGCTGGCC
>JBAVKQ010000137.1:0-1829 GCA_049688395.1 Candidatus Nanopelagicales bacterium | reverse complement strand
CGAGGTGGAGCGCCCCGCCGTGCGAGCCGAAGCGGAACGCCGGCTGGCCGACGCGGCCCACCCCGCAGGCGGGTTCGTGATGTACCAACAGGTCCGCTACACCCTCGGCATCCGCCCCCCGGCGCCGACTGACTGCTTGCGCGTAGCCCAGCGGGCGCGGTATGGATTTCAGCGTGGGGGAGCGGGACCCGACGGGAACGTGATCCTCTTCGATCAACACGTCTGAGCCACCGGCGGACGACAGCAGGTGCGACTGGGTGTCGCGACCATCGAACCGGACGTGTACGCAGCGCCCGCGGACCGCAGCTCCTCGCAGGCGCATCGAGTGCTCGCGCTGCCGTGACCTCGGCCGCACTTCGGGCGCGATCGCAGGTGCGACAGGCTCGCAGGGTTGTGCGGCGATCGAGGTAAGGCAAGGATAAGCTTGCGTCCCACTTCGGGGCGGATCATCAGGAGGAGTGTGATGACGAAGTACATGATCCTGTACCGGGCCCCGGTCAGCGAAGCCGAGCAGATGGGCGCCAATGATCCGGAGGCGGCTCAGGCGGGGATCGACGCATGGATGGCGTGGGCCCAGCGAGCAGGTTCCGCCTTGGTGGACCTGGGTTCACCTCTCCAGCCGGTCGTCGGGGGTGGTGTCGGGGATCCGGTCGCCGGCTATTCGATCATGCAGGCCGACTCGCTCGATTCGCTCCAGGAAGTCCTAGTCGGCCATCCCCACACCGAGTGGGGAGGCACGATCGACGTTCTCGAGGTCATCGCGATGCCGGGTATTGAGGGGGCGGGCTGACGATCGGCTCATCGGATCTCCTCCTCAGGCCTGGTGGGGGGTGGTTCAGCGTGGGACTCCGTTGGTGCGTCCCTCGATGAGGGTTGATCGTCCTGGGCCCGGCGTTGTCGGGGTTCGACGCCGGTGGTGCAGTGGCCGGCCTCCTGGACGAAGTTGTGTCGCTTCGGAAGCTTGCCTTTCCCGGGACCCGAGGGCCGGTGCCAGGATCTCAGAACGGCCAGGACCCGAATCGCCCGATCGCAACCAGGGCTGCGAGGGCGCCGAGCATCGCGTTGATGAGGATCATGGATGGCTCATGTCGTTTGAGGTGGGTCCGAGCGGCTCCGAGCATGAGCAGGACGAGTCCGCTTGCCGCCAGCGGGGTGAGCACGGGGGCGATCCCGGTGAGACCCGGCAGGATCAGTCCCATCGCTGCGAGCAACTCGGCGACGCCGATCCACCGGATCGCTGTAGGGCTGAAGTCCTCGACCCACCCCATCGAAGTGGCCAATTGCTCCTTGCTGCGTAGGAGCTTCGTGAGTCCGGCCATCGCGAAAGCTATCGCGAGCACGATCTGGAGGATCCACAGGGCGGTGTTCATGGAGGCCTCCCAACGTCGTCAGTAGCTGCGTAACGCGCACCGGCACGGCGCCATTCCCCGCAGGCCCCGGCTCATCAGTAGATCAGCGGCAGTAGCGCTCCGCCCTGCCTGGTGGCTCGTGCCGAGCCGGGACCTGCATCGGTATGGAGGTCATGGCCGAGATCGTCGAGACTACCCCGGCACGTTCGGCCTCGTTCACTTGCGTGATTGTCGGACTCCCACGGCCGGGGGCGCGATCCTGGGCGCGGTATGGAGTCCACCACCATGGCTCGGGCGGGAACGGCGATGCAGTGGGCGATCCCGGGGGAGGGGCTACGGGCGTAGCCCAGTTTGTAGCCCAACTGAGGCTCGACCCTGCTTGGGCGGAGCTGTGGCGGCGGTCAGGTTCGGCCGACTGGGGCCTGCGGCCTGCCCGGCGTCAGCCACAGTCCGAGGCCCGACGCCCGACGATCCCGTCCA
>JBAVKQ010000136.1:0-7644 GCA_049688395.1 Candidatus Nanopelagicales bacterium | reverse complement strand
TGGACGGGATCGTCGGGCGTCGGGCCTCGGACTGTGGCTGACGCCGGGCAGGCCGCAGGCCCCAGTCGGCCGAACCTGACCGCCGCCACAGCTCCGCCCAAGCAGGGTCGAGCCTCAGTTGGGCTACGAACTGGGCTACGCCCGTAGCCCCTCCCCCGGGATCGCCCACTGCATCGCCGTTCCCGCCCGAGCCATGGTGGTGGACTCCATACCGCGCCCGGACTCATCCAGGGTGCCTCGGCGCCGGGTAAGTCAGCCGCTGGACGTTTCTGCCGGCGGCGTTGAAAGCCCACTTGTTCTGGCAAGCAGGGCTGCGGCCACCGTCGCGGCCGCGCATCCGCCAAGGACGGCAGCCCTCACCACCGGCCGTCGCTCGCCCGAGCCTCGGTAGTCCATCACTCCCCCTACGCCCTGGGCACTCATCACCGACCCGAGCGACCACCACGACATCAACGAGCCGGCGGCCATCGCCGAACCAATGCTGAACGCCGATCCGACGGAACCGACCGACCCGATACTCAGCGCTGATCCCACCGATCCGATGCTGAGCACCGAACCCTGGGAACCGATACTCAACAGGGACCCTTCAGACCACAAGGACCACTTCGACTCGACCACAGCACACCTCCGCGACCAGGGCCCCGCCAGACGACCAGCTGGTAGCCCCCCATGATGGCCATCCTTCTCGGCTGAATCTTCCGGGGCAGGAAGTTCGGAGGGCCGACACCATGGCAGCACGCTCGGGGACGAGAGGGAACGGCTGCGGTGAGCTCTTTGGGCCTGACCGGTAACGGTGGTGGTGATGCCGAAATGGTCGGGTGTCGACAGTCGCTGCTGCGCAGCCGCGTTAAGGGCTGTCGGTGTGGGCGGTGTCTGTCCCGGGCAGCGGACGCCCGTGAGACGGCCTACCGAGCCGCGGACCACCAGGCACCGAGCTTCGGGTGCTGTCGTGCACACCACCTCGTCCACGATGGGCTCCCCCTGCTCTGGCCGGGGGGGTGAGCCAGCGCTGGCCCGTGCGCCGACCTCACCACCGGCATCGGCCCCAGTGCGCCGAGATTCGGGGTGGTGCCGGGCAGGATGTGGTCATGAAGGTCGCCGCCCGTGCCCAGGTGCCGCCGTTCGCCGTCATGGAGATCATTGCGCGGCGAATGCGCGCCGAGCTGCGGGTCAGCATGTGCTGAGCCTTGCTGCGGGCGAACCAGCGAACGGGGCCAGCGAGGTCGTGCGTGAGCGTGCCGTTGACCTACTCCGGGCCGGCGGCGGTCTCGGGTACACCGAGGCCCTGGGCATGCCCGCCCTGCGGGCAGCGATCGCCGCGCACTACCGGCACTTCTACGGCGTCGCGCTCGATCCGGGCAACGTCGCGGTCACCACGGGCGCATCCGGCGGTTTCGTCCTGGCCTTCCTGGCTGCCTTCGACGTCGGTGACCGGGTCGCGCTCGCGGTCCCCGGGTACCCGGCCTACCGCAACATCCTCGCGGCCCTGGGGTGCCAGGTGGTGGCGCTGTCGTGCGGGCCGCAGACCCGCTACCAGCCGACCGTGGAGATCCTCGCGGCCGCCCACGCCCAGCGACCCCTCGACGGGCTGGTCCTGGCCTCCCCAGCCAACCCGACCGGCACGATCATCGACCCTGCCGAGCTCGCCGGCATCGCGCACTGGTGCGCCTCGCACGGCGTTCGCCTGGTCAGCGACGAGATCTACCACGGGATCACCTACACCGACACGCAGGTCCCATCGGCCGCGGGCCATCTCTGCTCGGGGGCGATCGTGGTCAACTCGTTCTCCAAGTACTGGGCGATGACCGGGTGGCGGGTGGGCTGGCTGGTCCTGCCTGAGGACCTCGTCCCCGCCGTCGACGCGCTGGCGGGCAACGTGGCACTGTGCCCGCCGACGTTGGCCCAACACGCCGGGATCGCGGCGCTGAGCCCAGCGGGCATGACCGCAGCCCGGCAGAACGTCACCGGGTATGCCACTATGCGGGCCTTGCTGCTGGGGCGGCTGCCGGAACTCGGCTGGACCCACGTCGCCCCGCCCGATGGCGCGTTCTACCTCTACGCCGACGTGTCGGCCAGTGGCATGGACTCGCCCACCTGGTGCGCCCGACTCCTCGGCGAAGCGGGGGTGGCACTTGCTCCGGGCACCGACTTCGACCCAGTCCACGGACACCGCTACGTGCGCCTGTCCTTCGCCTCGGCGCCCGAGGTGGTCAGCCAGGCCCTCGATCGGATCGTCGCCTGGCAGGACACGCTCACCACGTAGCGCACCCCCACGCGAGAAGGGTGGGGGCCTCTGTCGGCGACCAGGTCAGCACCGCTGCGCTCCCTCCCCCCGCGGCTGAGCGCACCGCCACGAAGTCCGCTCCTTTGGGCGCGGCGGTGACGACAGGCCGCCCGGCGCCACTACTCCTAGTTATCCACACCCTGTACACCTGTGCACAGAGTAACCCTCAACCTCGATGCGAGGGTGAGAGTAGTGCTCAGGATGACGTCGTTCTTGTCCAGCTGCGCTCCCGGGTCTAGCGTGCCCCTTCCTGACCCCGGTTCGAGCGTTCCGCCCCCCACGGAGACACGCTCACCGGGGTCAGGTCCCGCTGCCGGCATTGGCGTCCCACGGGTCCTCATGGCGAGCTCGGTGTAGCCCTGGTCCGGGTTGGCATCCTGAGTCCTGGTGTGCGACCTACGGGTGGGGGTTCTGCCGGCGCCACTGCTGGTAGTGCAGGTCGCACCAGCCGCGGGCCTTGTGGGCCCGGGCGCACCCGTCGACTGTGCACGTCGGGGCGGCCGGGGCCGCGCTGTAGTGCCACTGCGTGTAGTGGGCCTGGCACCGAGACTTGGCGTGGTGGGGTTGGTCGCAGCCGGGTACCGCGCACCCGCGGGGTCCCCGGGGGGTGTCCAGGTCGGCCGGGCCGGGGTCCCCGGTGGCCCGCCACCGCTGGTAGTGACGATCCCCGTCCGGATCCCTTCTCCTCCGCGGGTTCGACGATCTCCTCGGGCCCTGAGAGCGTCGTCCTCGACGCACGTGCGCTCAAGGGGCTGGCGCACCCCATGCGGGTGCGTCTGTTGGGACTGCTGCGCACGGAGGGGCCGGCCACCGCCAGCCAGCTGGCCGCACGGGTGTCGGAGTCCAGCGGGGTGACCAGCTATCACCTGCGGCAGTTGGCCGTCCACGGGTTCATCGTGGAGGACGAGACCCCCCGGTCGAACCGTCGCGAGCGTTGGTGGCGGGCCGCGCACAGGTACACCGAGCTGCGCCCCATCCCGGACGCGGATGCGGAGACCCGTGCCCTTGCCGACGGGTACCTCCGGTCGGTCGCCGCGGCCCATGCCGACCGGATCGCCCAGTACATCGCCGGGCAGGCGACGACCCGCGAGGCGCTTGGCCGGGACTGGTCCGATGTCGGGGACCTCAGCGACTACTGGCTAGACCTGACCTCCGACGAGGCCGCGGAACTCGGCTCCGCGGTGCACGAGGTGCTGGGCCGCTTCCGATCTGCCGTAGGCGGCCGGCCGCCTGCCGAAGGCCGGCAGCGGGTTGCCGTGCAGCTTCAGGCGATGCCCACCATCACCGGCCGGGACCAGCCATGACCTCGATGGCCCCGTCGCGGCGGCGACGCGCACCCCTGGTCGGGTATCTGACCTCGGAGGTCGTGTCGACCACTGGGACCCGGATGTCGATGGTGGCCGTGCCGTGGTTCGTCCTGGCGACGACGGGCAGCCCGGCCCTGACCGGGCTGGCTGGCTTCGTCGAGATCCTCCCCATGGTCCTGGTGCAGGGGCTCGGCGGACCGCTGGTGGACAGGGTCGGCGCGCGACGGGTGGCGATCGCGGCCAATGCGGCGGCAGCGGTGCTGGTCGGGGCGATCCCCGTGCTGGCGGCGCTGGACCACCTGACGATTCCCATCCTGCTGACCCTGGTCGGCCTGCGCGGAGCTGCCCGAGGGGCCGCGTCGGCCAGCAACGTCCTGCTGCCAGGTGACGCAGGCCTGGCTGGCACGCCGATCGAGCGCGCCACGGGACTCCACGACGGGATGAACCGGGTGGCCGGCATGGTCGGCATCCCGCTGGCCGGGGTGATGATGGCCATCTGGTCAGCCCCCGCGGTCCTGATCATCGACGCAGTCTCGTTCGTGGTCGCCGGCGCTCTGATCGCAGCGCTCGTGCCCCGCGCCGCTCAGCCCCCAACGATCGCTCCCATACCGGGCGGCTCAGCCACGACCGCCTACCTGCGCAACCTCCGAGAGGGATTGGACTTCCTGCGTCGCACACCCATCTTGATCGCTATCGCCTCTATGGTCCTCGTCACGAACCTGCTGGACCAAGCTTACAGCGCCGTCCTTGTGCCCGTGTGCGTTGCCGACACACTGGGTGGCCCGCTCGGCCTGGGTCTCATCGGCGGCGCCTTCGGTGTCGGGGCGGCCGCCGGGTCGGCCACCTTCGCCTGGCTCGGACCCCGGATACCCCGGCGGATGTCCTTCGCGCTCGGATTCCTCATCGGCGGGGCACCCCGGTTCCTCGTGCTGGCCCTGGCAGTCACCCTGCCGCCGGTGCTGGCCGTCTCCGTGGTCGCCGGCCTCGGCGTGGGATCGATCAACCCCGCGCTGGCCTCGACCGAGTACGAGGCCGTGCCCCGCGAGATGCAGGCCCGAGTCCTCGGCGCCATGGCCGCGCTGGCCTGGGCAGGGATGCCCCTGGGTGCGCTGCTCGGCGGCGTCGCGGTCGAAACCCTCGGCCTGGATACCACCCTCTTGCTGTTCGGTGGGGCCTACCTGATCACCACCCTGGCGCCCTTCGTCCTCCCGGTCGGGCGAGAGATGGACGTCCTGGCCGCGACGAGCCGCGCCCGCGACGCCCAGGTGCAGGCAGGCGTCACCCCATGACACCGAGGGCGGCCCTGCCGTTGATGGGCGCGGTTTGTCCTTACCCATCTCGAACGCGGGGGGCCTTCCGGTGATGGGGATGCCGTTGCATAATCACTGTCCGTGGCGACGGTACGCAGCGTCTACTCCGGTTACCGTGACTGGGTCAGCACCGGCACTGACACTGAGCGGACCTCGTTCTTCAGTGACGCGGTCTTCGCGATCGCCATGACCCTGCTGGCCGTGGAGATCCAGGTGCCGAGGGTGCCCGACGAGGACCTGACCCAGGCGCTGCGGGAGCAGGTTCCCGAGTACCTCGCCTTCGCGCTGTCCTTCGCCGTGGTCGGGGCCGCCTGGATGTCGCATCACCGGATGTTCCGACTCCTCGACAGCTATGACGCCACCCTGCAGCGGATCAACCTTCTGGCCCTGCTCTTCGTCGCCCTGGTGGCCTATGGCACCGGTGTGCTCGCCGCCTACGCCGAGCAGTCCGCGGCGGTCATCCTGTACGCGACGATCGTGGCCGCCATGGGCCTGGCCCACCTGGCGATGTGGCAGTACGCATGGAACCGGGGCCTGTTCGTCGAGGAGTTAGGCCCGGACCTCTTCGGCTACCTACGGGCCAGGGGGGCCGTCGTCCCGGCGGTGTTCCTGGCCAGCATCCCGGTCGCGCTGGTCAGCCCGGACGCCGCCAAGTACCTCTGGATCGCGATCGCACTGCTCCAAGTCGCACTCATCTGGGTCTACCAACGGCGAACCTCGTCGGAGGTGGCCCCCTCACCAGGAGGAGACACATGATCCGCAAGCATCAACTGACCACCTTCCTCGCGCTGGCCTTCCTGCTGCCCTGGGCCATCTGGGGAACCACCATCGCCCAGGACCAGGGCTGGACAAGCTGGCACATCCCGCAGGCCCTCGCCTTCTGGCTGGGCCTGACCATGGCCACCTTCGGGACTGCCGCCCTGGCTGAGCGGTGGCCAGGGGTGAAGGACCTGCTGGCCAGGATCGTCCGAGCCCGGGTCGGATGGCAGTGGTACGCCGCGGCCCTGCTACTCACCCCGGCGCTCGCGTTCCTGGCCGTGGAACTCGGCACCGCGCTGGGGATGACCACCGCCGTGGGGAAAGAGGTCGCAGCCGGGGGTGTCCCGGTGCTGCTGCTGGTCTCGCTCTGGCTGTTCCTGCTCACCGAGGAATCCGCATGGCGAGGATTCGCCCTGCCCCGGCTGCAGGCCCGGATGCAACCATTGACCGCCGCCCTGGTCCTGGGCTTGCTCTGGGGACTGTGGCACATCCCGCTGTTCCTCATCGCCGACTCGTTCCAATCCTCGATCCCCTTCGCGGGGTTCCTGCTATCCATCCTGGCAACCTCGGTCCTGACCTCCTGGATCTTCAACCACACCAGGGGCAGCGTCCTGCTCGCTGCCCTGTTCCACGCCACCACCGACGTGGCCATCGCCTACACCGGCGTGATGAGCGCCGGCGCCGACCTGTTCTGGCTGATGGTGACTCTGCAATGCCTGGCCGCAGCAGCAGTCGTGCCCGCCCTACGTACGATGCCCGCGAACACCACCGGCCTGATCCACCCCGAACCCTCGACTCCCGGTGCCGTCCGACAGCCCTCAGAGGCGCACACCCGGTAACCGCCCCGGGCGCGGTGGACGGAGTTCGTCCGGGGGCATCGCGCCGATCGCCGCCGGACCGACCGATCAGCAGACTCCCCCGAGGTTCATTCGTCCAAGGCCAGCGTGCGCGCCAGATGCACGGACCGGGCGCAACCCGCCGCCCCCGCTAATGCCGCGGCCCAGCCCATCCGGGACGCGTGGTCCGCCGTGTCAGGGGCTGCCCAGGACCTGCCACATGCCGCTCAGCGGCCCCTGGTCGTCGAAGCCTGCGCGACGGTACAGTGGGATCGCCGCGTCGGTCGCGAACAATCCGATGAACGCCTCGCCACCCGTCAGACCCCTCACCTGGTCGATGAGCCGGCGGATGAGCTCACCCCCGATCCCGAGTGCCTGGTACTCGGGATCAACCGCGATGTCCTGCAGGTAGAAGAAGAACGCGCCATCCCCGACGGCCCGACCCATTCCCACCACCTGAGCATCGCCGGTCAGGGCCACGGTGCCGCAATACGACCCGGCCAAGGACCCCGGCATCGCCTCCCATGGGAACGCGTCCGCCCACCCCACCCGCTCGGCGAGCAGCCGATGCTCCTCAGCGGTCGCGACACGGTCGATGTAGGTGATCCCCATGGGGCCTCCAAAACCTGGGAGGGAGCCGCTACCGCGGTCGCACGATTCTCAACCAACCGGGACGAGGACCACCAGCCCAGGCGCGGGCCATCAGTCGCCGCGGATTCCGCCATCGACGACGAGGTTGTGCCCCACCCCGGAGGGGGCGCGTCAGGCCAAGCGGGCGGTCCGCAAGCAGGCCGCGGCCACCGCGACGGAGAGTTCGGCGGCGGCCAGCCGCAAGCTGGCCGACTCGCTGCCGGCCGAGGGCCGGATCCGGCACCTGGTGGCCGCGTGGCTGGACGTGTCCGAGCAGCAGGCCCGGGCCGCGGCCGCGCAGTCTGACCTGCTCGACTCCGCGCTCAGCGAGTTGGCCCAGTGGGCGGACCCGACCTCGGTCGAGGCCCGCCTGGGCGAGGTGCGCGCCCAGGTCGAGGCCGCCCACGCCCAGGTCGCCCGCTCCGAGGGTGACCGGCTGGCCGCTCTGGCCGACCGGGACATTGCCCGCGCTACCGCGGAACAGGCCGAGGCCGACCGGGACACCGCCCGCGCTGAGC
>JBAVKQ010000135.1:0-16726 GCA_049688395.1 Candidatus Nanopelagicales bacterium | reverse complement strand
GACCTCCGCGACTGGGTCAAAGCCTGGAACGAGAACCCCAAGCCCTTCATCTGGACCAAGACCGCCGACCAGATCCTCGAATCCATCGGCCGACTATTACAACGAATCAACGGTGCGGCACACTAGGCATCACGAGCAACCGTTTTGAGCTCGACTGGTACACGCCGGCTGCGGCGTGTCCCTCGGACGTGAGCCCCAGGTAGGCGAAGACGCCACAACCTGGGGCCGTGGTCAGCGAGTCACTTACTTTCGCCGAGGTCACCGACAGCCCAAACTGGGATCATGGACGGCCGGTGCTGACCAAAGCGGCAATCTGTTCTGGCGACGGATGGGTGCAGTCGGGCGGGGGGACTCCCGGACCGTTCCCTGGCGGCGTGGGCGTGAGTCCTTCTGGGCGGCAAGCAGCGACACTCGGACACGCCCTATCTAGGCTGCTGTGACGCGGCCTGCCTCTCCATACCTTCAGTCCCTGGCCAGGGCATCGGCGCGCCCGCCGATTTGGGAAGGTGGTGGGTGCGGTTCACCGACTGATCCGGCTCCCCGCCGTCAGCGTCTTCCTGTCCCAACGAGCGACTCTCGCGGCGTTCCGGGTCAATTACCACTCACGAAACTGGGTGAAGATGATCGGCTCTCGACACCACGATCGGCACGCGTCCTGGACAGGACAGCACGATTCTTGAGGTCCTCCTGCGGGTCGCGCCCTCCACGGCGCGGCAGCCGTACGCGCCAGCGCGGGCGATGAAGCCAGCCTCCTGGGGTACGCGGTCGGCCGGCGGTGTCCCAACGAGGCAACCAGGACGAACCAGGCGGCCCGTTCTGCCTAGGGCCCTGGGGTGAACGGCCACATCGCGCTTGCCCACCGGCAGCGAGTGCCGGGCACATCTCCCACGGTACACATGAGAAGCCCCATGTCAAGCCGCTTCGGTTCTGGCGAGGAGTTGTTGGAGTGCACGGTGCTGGTGGGGGTCGTAGGCGGTGTTGTCTTGCCAGAATTGCCAGATGACGTGGAGCCAGGCTCGGGCGAGGATGCCTACGGCGTGGGCGTGGCCGCGGTCTCGGGCTCGGTCGTAGAGGTCGGCGGCCCAGGGGTTGGCGCGGCGGGAGTCGGCGGCGAAGTCGGTGACGGCGTCGCGCAGTTGTTTGTCGCAGGACCAGCGGAATCCGACGGCTCGGAGTTTGCCGGACTGTCGGGTGGAGGGTGCGGCGCCGGCCAGGCAGGTCAGCGATTCGGGGGGTGGGGAACTTGGCGCGGCAGTCGCCGATCTCGGCGAGGAGTCGGGCTGCGCGCACGCGCCCGGAGCGGGGCAGGCTGGTGAAGATGTGGGCTTCGGCGTGGGCGTCGAGCTGGTGGCCGATCTGGGTCGCGAGGGTCTTGATCTGCTCGAGCAGTGTGGGCAGCAGCGCGATGTAGCTGGCGGTGATGTGTGCCTGTGCGGTGGCGTGGTCGCCGGTGGCTCCGCAGGGTGCGTCCAGGAGTCGTTGGTGCAGCTCGGCGGGGTCGACCTTGCCGGGGTAGCCCTGCTTGGCCAGCCTGTCGGCCAGCCGCTTCGGGGTCAGCCAGTCGGCGCGGTCCTGGGTGTCGAAGCGGGTCAGGAACGTCAGGGAGATCTCCGAGTCGATCTCGGCGAACAGCCCGACGGCGCCGGGGAACGCGTTGCGCAGGTGCGCGCGGAGTTGGTTGGCTGCGGCGACTCGGTGCTTGACGAGGTCCTTGCGGGCCCGGCAGGCGCGGCGCAGCGCGATGGTGGCGTCGGAGTCGGGGATCAGCGGGCGCAGCCGGGCCCGGTCGGTGCGCAGTGTGTCGGCCAGGACGTAGGCGTCGAACCGGTCGTCCTTGTTGCCCGCCGATCCGTATCGACCGCGCAGGTTCTTGACCTGGTTCGGGCTGATCACGACGACCGTCAGCCCGGCGGTCAGGAGGGTGTCGATGACCGGTCCGTCGGGTCGTTCGATCGCGACCTCGCCGACACCGTGACGACCCAGTGCCTTGACCAGGTCGCGCAGGCCCGCACTGGTGTGGGGAACCGAGGACCGGTGGACCTCCCGGCCGCGGCCGTCGACGATCGACAGCGCGTGGTCGTCGCGGGCCCAGTCGACCCCCGCGGTCAGGTCGTTGGGCGGGAACTCGGGCAGTGCGTTATGTGGGGTGTTGGTGGCTGACTTCACGTCAGCCTCCTCGCTGCTAGACCCAGTGGGGAGGCACCCTCATCTCAGGGTGTCGTTGGTGCCGGGACGTGTCTGCCGGTTCGCTCACTGATCGGCGCTCGCAGCCAGGAACCCTGGCGTTGGCGCACAGCCCTATCGACGGTCCACACGTCCCGGGCAACCCCCAGATCCTGCATATCTCATGTTGGACGTCCTCAGCGTCAAGCGAGCAGGGCAGTGACCTGGCGGCACCCGGGGTGCATCGATGTCCTATCTGAGAACACCGACACAAGGATGGTGCACCAGTGAGCAGGCAGATGGCCACGGACCTCCGGGAGCCCAGATGGCTGCCAGATGGCTGCCAGTAGGACCCAATCCATCGCCCTTCCGGGCGAGTAACGCCATCAATACCGTGCCTGACCTGCGACGATACTCGTGGGCCCCGCGGGGCTCGAACCCGCAACCTACGGATTAAAAGTCCGCAGCTCTACCATTGAGCTAGAGGCCCACGGGCACAGCGAACGTATCGACGCCGGTCACGCAGTGCGCCCGTGTCGGGGAGTCTATGTGAACCAGAAGTGGCCCCGGGGCACTGCGGCCCCCTACCGCTCGATCTCAACGCGCACGTCGGGGTTCGACGACGACAACGCATGCGCATTGCTGATGCGGGTCCACCAGAGCGAGCCTCCCCTGGCCTAGATCGCGGAACAGCTTCAACTCCCGCCTGCGCCGCGCCGGTCACCGACCGCTTGACCCAATGGGACATGGGGACTAACTTGCAACCTTATGGTTGTAGATCAGCTGACGGAGCAGGACGTGGATCGCATCTTCCACGCCCTGGCCGACGCCACCCGCCGCGACATCGTGCGCCGGGCGCTGGTCGAGGAGCACTCGGTCTCAGCCATCGCCCGCCAGCACCCGATGAGCGTGACGGCGATCCAGAAGCACGTTGCCGTCCTGGAACGCGCCGGTCTGGTGACCCGTCACCGGCACGGTCGCGAACAACTCGTCCGTGCCCGGATCGAGGGCGTCGAGGCTGCCCAGGCATTTCTCGACCAGTACGAACAGATGTGGCGCAGCCGCATCGAACGCTTCGGTCAGCTCCTCGCTGACCCCGACTCAGGAGACAGCCCATGACCCTTACGAAAGTCCACAAGGACCCGGTCGCCCTGACCATGACCTTCACCGCGGAGTTCGACCACACGCTCGAAGCGGTCTGGGCGCTGTGGGCCGATCCCCGCAAGCTCGAGCGCTGGTGGGGGCCGCCCACGCATCCCGCCACCGTCACCGTCACCGACCACGACCTCACCCCCGGCGGGCGGATCGCCTACTTCATGACCGGGCCCGAGGGCGATGAGTACCCCGGCTGGTGGATCGTGCGGGAGGTCCAGGCCCCGACCCTGCTGGTCTTCGAGGACGGCTTCGCCGACGAAGATGGCGAAGCCAGCGCCGAGCTGCCCACAACCACGACCCGCGTGACCCTGGCAACGCGCGACGGCGGCGGGACCCGGATGGACATCACCTCCACGTTCCCCTCCGCCGAGGCGCTTGCCCAGCTGGCCGAGATGGGCATGCAGGAGGGCATGACCCAGGCGATGGGCCAGATGGACGCGATCCTCGCCGAGTAGCCGGCACAGGTTCGCTCAGGTCACGACCGTCGTGTGAGATCAGGCGATCGCGCGGGTGCGTGAGTGATCCGGACGGGACGCGGCTCGCGCGACCTCGGCTGGGCGCTCAGCCGGCGCGGCGGCGACGGGACGCTCGACCGCGTCGAGGACCGCTTCGCGCCAGAACGCCATCCGCTGCGCGGGCGATAGGTCCGCGTAGTCCTTCGGCGGCTGCACGCGTACGTATCCCATCAGGAAACCCCGTTCTACGATTTCTTCGACGTTGCTCGTCGGGCAGGTGGGCTGCCCACGAGACTCATTGGAACCTCTTAACCTGCCCTTGTCAACGGCCGATCGGGGGATGTTTTTGTCCGATTCATGGCGATCCAGCCAGGAAGTCACACCGGGTCATCGAGCAGGTACGGGTAGGGACATTCCGCGGGACTATCAGCCACGCAAGACATGCAGGGCCGGCTGCGATCGAGGATGCACCGCGGCGTCGGCTTGGCCTTTCGCTCACTTCCTCGCATACCCCCCAGGGTATCACGGCTCCGATCCGTGCACCCTGAAATCCCCCGCGGCAGCAGGGGCGCTCCGTGTCAGCGCCCGGGAGGACGCAACCCGGTCCGACTCGTAACGTGGGACTGCGCCGACTGCACCATGCGCGACACCCGGCGCAGGCCCATCGAGGCAGGAGGACGGCATGGACACCACCAGACACACCGGCAAGGTCGCGATCGTGACCGGCGCGGCCAACGGGATCGGGCGAGCCACCGCGACCCGGTTGGCCCGGGAGGGCGCCCGAGTGATCGGCTGCGACATCAACGACGAGGCACTGGCCGCCGCTGCGGCCCAGGCCGAGCGCGTCCAGCTCGCGATCGAGTTCGTGCAGGCCGACGTGACCCAGCAGGCTGACGTGGACCGGTTGGTCGCCACCGCCGGGGACCGCATCGACATCCTGGCCAACGTCGCCGGGATCATGGACTTCTTCCTCCCCCTCGGCGAGATCGACGACGCCACCTGGGACCGGGTCATGGCTGTCAACGTGACCGGTGTGATGCGCCTGACCCGCGCGGTGCTGCCCATCATGCAGGCCCAGGGCGGCGGCGCGATCGTCACGGTAGCCTCCAAGGCCTCGGTCGGTGCCGGTGCCGCGGGCGTTGCGTACACGACCTCCAAGCACGCGGTCATCGGCCTGGTCAAGAGCGTGGCGTACTTCTACGGTCCCCAGGGGATCCGCTCCAACGCGGTGCTGCCCGGTGCGGTGGCCACCGCGATCGGGGCCAGCGCGCAACCCCGGGTGGCGTGGGCGATGGACCGCGCCGCGTTGTCCATGGCCACGATGAACCCCGACCCCGCAGACGCCGACACGATCGCGACCGCGATCTCGTGGCTGGCCAGCGACGAGGCCGTCAACGTCAACGGAGCGACCCTGCTCGACGACGGGGGCTGGGCCAGCGCCTGAGGAGCCCGGTCGGCTGCCGTCGGTCCCTTCGCTTGGGCGCCTGCCGTCGAAGCCCTCGGCCGGGCTAGCCGCCGGCCTTGCGGCGGAACATCCGCTGCGTGGGTCCCGCGCTCTGGGAGTGCCCGCTCGACCCGGCGTCACCGTGGCCCTTCTTGGTCGCACCCGAGGAGCCGTGCTTGTGGGCAAGGGCGTCGCGGTACTTCTGGCGTAGCGCCTCGTCGGGATCGGCGGCCGGGGCCGCGGCTTGAGCCGCACCCGCCTCGGGGGACTCGTCCGGCACCTCGGCGGGCTCGGGCTGCTCGGCCACGGAAGTGTCGGGCTCGTCGGGCAGGGTGTCATTGGTCATGGTTGCCTCCGCTCGCTGGTGATACCTGGAACATAACCACACCAGCGACCTCGCGCGCACCAATCTCCTGGGAGGGACCAGCGGTCCGCCGAGTTGTGGTCGAAAGGGCCTCCGGCAGCCACCAGTCCCAAGCGGTCCGCCGAGTTGTGGTCGAACCCGGTCAGACAATCACGGCTCTTTCCACCACACGCAGCGCGGACCGAAACTCGTCCGGCCCGACGAGGGGGCCTTTCCACCACGAGTCGGCGAACCACGCGCCCAGAAGGCACTCGGGGCGCGTGGGGGTGGCGCCGTGGGGGTGCAGCCGCGGGGGGGGCGCCGTGGGCATGCGGCCGCGGAGGTGCGGCCATGGAGGTGCGGCCGTGGGGATTCGATCTAGCCCACACCCCCGACCTGGCCACCGAGCAGACCCCGCTGCGCTCGGCGGATCATGGGCGCATGCCGAGCCGGCTCTTCGTCGCCCTGTGGCCCGACGAGTCCGCGCGCACCGCGCTTTCGGCCACCGTGAAGGGGCTCCATCCGGCGCACCCGGAGGTCCGGTGGCAGCCCCCCGAGCGCTGGCACCTGACTCTGGCGTTCCTCGGTCAGGCGCAGGCGGCAACCGCGATCCGACGGATCACCCGCGCATTGCCGCAGCCCGCACCCGACAGCGCGAGACCCACCCAGCTGGCCGAGCCGGACTCTGCGACCGCCGGGCCCATCCGGCTGACCGGCGCCGGCACCTTCGGACCGGTCCTCTGGGTGGGCGTGGAACACGGCCCGTGGCTGACCCGACTGGCGCGCGACCTGCAGAACGCGCTGCACGTGAGCGACCGCAGGTTCCGCGCCCACGTCACCGTCGGCCGGGTCCGCGGCGCCGACGCGCCGGCCCGCGCGCGCTCGGTGCTGGCCGACTTCCCGGACCACGAGGGACCGTGGTGGACCCCGCAGGAGGTCACCCTCGTGGAGTCGATGACCGGTCCCACGCCTGCGTACCGCGTGCTCGAGCGCTGGCCCCTCACGCCAGCGATCGGCCCCGGACCGGCCCCCGCACCCTCCGCAACAACCTGATCCGTGCAGGTTGCCGGGCACCTGGCCACCGAACCTGCACGGATCACTGGGTCGAACTGGGTGCGCGGATCAACTCCGCGCGAGCGCCACTACAGGCTCTGGACGTCGGCCTGCTTGGCTCGAACCGCCTCGGCGGCCTCCTTGAGCCCGGCGAGCTCGGTGTCGGTCAGGTCGCCCTCGACGATGCGCAACGCGCCCTGGCGCCCGATCGCCGCCTCGACGCCGAGGTACACACCCTGGATGCCGTACTCGCCGTCCACCCACGCGCACACCGGCATGACCGCGCCGGAGTCCTCCATCACGGCCTTGGCCATGCGGGCGGCCGCGGCCGACGGGGCGTAGAACGCCGAGCCGGTCTTCAGCAGGGCCACGACCTCGGCGCCGCCGTTGCGGGTGCGCACGACGAGCTCCTCGATCTTCTCGGCGGACATCAGCTCGGCCAGCGGCTTGCCGTCGACCGTGCAGCGCGAGGGCACCGGCACCATCGTGTCGCCGTGCGAGCCGAGGGTGAGGGTCTTCACCGAGCCGACCGGTACGCCGAGCTCCACGGCCACGAAGTTCGTGAACCGCGCGGTGTCGAGCATGCCGGCCTGGCCGATGACCCGGTTCTTCGGGAAGCCCGAGGCGAGCTGGGTCAGGGCGGTCATCTCGTCCAGCGGGTTGGACACGACCACGATCACCGCATTGGGCGAGTGCTTGGCGACGTTCTCGGCGACGCTGCGCACGATGCGCGCGTTGGTCTCGATGAGGTCCATGCGGCTCATGCCCGGCTTGCGCGGCAGACCGGCGGTGATGACCACCACGTCGGAATCGGCGGTCGCCTCGTAGCCGGCACCCGTGGCGGGGTCGGTGGTCTGGCCGATCACCGTGGTCTCGAAGCCCTCGACCGGGCGGGACTGGTTGAGGTCCAGGGCCAGGCCCTCGGGGCGGCCCTCGAGGATGTCTGTGAGCACGACGGTCTCGAATACGTTGTACTCAGCCAGGCGCTGGGCGGTGGTGGAGCCGTAGAAGCCGGCACCGACGACGGTGACCTTACCGTTCAGGGACATAGGATTCCTCTCTCGTGCGCCGGTCCGCCGACGCTGCGCTGCGCTGCCGGTTGGAGCCTACCGGGCAGCTATCGGCAGACCGGACCGACCTCGGACCTGCCCCGGGCGCCCCGCGCCACGGCTAGGACGGCGACGGGACGATCAGGGCGAACACCGACAGGCCCAGACCCAGGAAGGCCAGGACCAGCAGGTCGACACCGCGGCTGCGGACCGCCAGCCAGCCGGCGTCGCGCTCGGGCAGGACCAGCCGCAGGACGAACGCACCGACCACGAACGCGGCGAAGAGTACCGATCCGCGCCGGAAGTGGTCGGTGGCCACGATGATCAGCGAGACCAGCAACCCGCTGAGCACGAGCATCAGCGGCCACTGCAACGGGGGTGCGGTGCGGTAGCGGTAGCGGTCCCAGGCGGTCGCGGCCTCCTCGCGGTGGCGATCGGCGCTGAAGTCCACAGCGGCGCTGGGCTGCGCAGGGGGACGATCGCCCAGGTCAGCCGGATCACCGGGAACTGAGTCCGAACCACCAGGACCGGCAACGGGATCACCAGGACCGGAACCCGAACCACCACGAACGGAACCGGAATCACCCGGACCGGGCTGGGCCGTCCCGCCCGGCACGCCGCTCATGCCTGCCGACCCGCCGCCTCGACGACGTTGGCCAGCAGCATCGCCCGGGTCATCGGGCCCACCCCGCCGGGCATCGGCGCGACGAACGCCGCGACCTCATGCACATCGGGTGCCACGTCCCCGACCAGGCGGCCAGCCACCCGGGTGATCCCCACGTCGAGCACTGCAGCACCCGGCTTGACCCAGTCGGCGCTCAGCAGGTGCGGCACGCCCGCGGCAGCCACCACGATGTCGGCGGTGCGGGTGTGCGCGGCCAGGTCCCTAGTGCCGGTGTGGCACAGGGTGACGGTGGCGTTCTCGGACTTGCGGGTCAGCAGCAGTCCGAGCGGGCGCCCGACTGTGACGCCGCGACCGATCACGACGACCTCGGCCCCGGCCAGGGGCACGTCGTAGCGGCGCAGCAGCTCGACGATCCCGCGCGGGGTGCAGGGCAGCGGCGCGGGCGTACCGAGCACGAGCCGGCCGAGGTTCACCGGATGCAACCCGTCGGCGTCCTTGTCGGGGTCCATCACCTCGAGCACGGCGTTCGCGTCCAGGCCGCGGGGCAGGGGCAGCTGCACGATGTAGCCGGTGCAGGCCGGATCGGCGTTCAGCGCGCGGACCGCGGCGAGCACATCGGACTGGCTGGCGTCAGCGGGCAGGTCCACGCGGATCGAGGAGATGCCGACCTCGGCGCAGTCGCGATGCTTGCCGGCCACGTAGGACAGGCTGCCGGGATCCTCGCCGACCAGGACTGTGCCCAGCCCAGGCACGATCCCGCGCGCCCGCAGGTCGGCGACCTTGCCCGCCAACTCCGCCTTGACCGCCGCAGCCGTAACCTTGCCGTCGAGGATCGTCGCAGTCACGCGCGCCATTGTCGCAGGCGCCGCAGCGTTTCCGGAGCGCCACGACATCGCGGCAGTCGCCGCCGGGCCAGCTGTGGTCCTGCGTAGTCGATTCGGCCTGGAAAGCAGCCGGAATCGACTACGCAGACCCCGGGGACCCGCCCGCTCAGACCAGCGCGGGCAGGACGTATGCGGCCGTGGCGCCGCCGGCGGCCAGGGCGGCGTGGGCGCAAGTCGGGTCCACGCCGCCGGCCGGATCGAGCAAACTGGTGCCGTTCATGCCGGTCGCGATGAACAGGCTGTCCAGGCCCGCCCGATTGGCGCCGAGGATGTCGGTGCCGATCCCGTCGCCGATCGCCAGGATCGCCGAATCCGCCACCACGTGGCCGGCCAGCTGGGCCACGACCTCGCGAGCCCGCTCGTAGATCGGCGGATGAGGCTTGCCGGCCCGCACGACCCGGCCCCCGAGCTGCTCATAGCGCTCGGCGACCGCGCCGGCGACCCAGCGCAGCGCACCGCCGGACCTGATCTGCAGATCAGGGTTGGCGCACAGCAGTTCCAGGTCACGGGCGCGGGCGGCCCGCAGCGCCGGCAGGTAGTCGTCGGGGTCCTGGTCGGCGCGCTCGAGGCCGGCGATCGCCAGGAACTGCGCGTCCGCCAGTTCGTCGACGAAACGCAACCCCAGCCCCGCCCAGAGCGCCTGGGTGCCGCGGCCCAACTGGTGCGCCGGCCCTGGCGCACGGACCGCGAGCTCGTCGCGGATCAGGTCCCCGCTGGTCACGACCTCGTCCCAGCAGTCGCGCGGCACGCCGACCTTCGCCAGGGCGGCCGGTATGGCCGGGTGCGGCCGGGGCATGTTGGTGACCAGCACGACGACCACGCCCGCCGCCCGGGCCCGACGCAGCGCGGCGACCGCGTCGGGGTAGCCCGTGACCCCGTCGTGCAGCACACCCCACACATCACACAGCAGGGCGTCGTACCGCCCCGTCAGGTCTGCCAAGCTCTCGATCGTGCGCATAGCACCATCCTCCCGGTTCTGCGCAGCACCCGGTCGGTTGATCCCGGCGGCAACTGCGCGGGCCGATCCAGGGTGTCGACGACCCCGCGGCAGGCTGAGCGCGATCGGACCCCGGGGCCGTCGTGTCGCCCCCGAAGGACCCGCGACAGGGACTTCCGCGCCGCCCGGGCCGCCCCCCCTGCCGATCGCCGCGCACAATCGCCGCGCACGCTCAGCTCGGGGGTCCTGCATGCCTCGTCCTCGCGTGTCGCCACCCCGGTACCAGCTCGGCCGGCCCCGGACCGTTCAGTGGAAGAAGTGCCGGGTACCGGTCAGGTACATCGTGACCCCCGCGGCCTGCGCCGCGGCGATCACCTCGGCGTCGCGCACCGACCCCCCGGGCTGGACCACCGCCCGCACGCCCCCGTCGATGAGCACCTCCAGCCCGTCGGGGAACGGGAAGAACGCATCCGAGGCGGCCACCGCGCCAGGCGCACGCTCCTCGCCGGCGCGTGCGACCGCCAGCCGGGCACTGTCGACCCGGTTCACCTGACCCATCCCGATCCCGACCGCCGCCCCCTCACGGGCCAGCAGGATCGCGTTGGACTTGGCCGAGCGGCAGGCCCGCCACGCGAACTCCAGGTCGGCCAGCGTGGCGGCATCGGCCGGCTCCCCGCAGGCCAGCGTCCAGTTCGCGGGAGCATCTCCGGGGGCGTCGATCCGGTCACGGGCCTGCATGAGCATCCCGCCGCTGATGGGGCGGACCTCCACCGCCGGGCCGACCGGGACCGGCGCGGCCACCAGGATCCGCAGGTTCTTCTTGGCCGTGAGCAGGCCCAGCGCGTCCTCGTCGTAGGCAGGGGCCACGATGACCTCGGTGAACACCTCGGCGACCTGCGCGGCCATCGCCGCGGTCACGGGTCGATTGGCCGCGATCACCCCGCCGAACGCGGAGACCGGATCGGTCTCGTGGGCCCGCGCGTGCGCCTGCGCGATGTCCGCGCCGACTGCGATGCCGCAGGGATTGGCGTGCTTGATGACCGCCACCGCCGGTTCGGCGAAGTCGTAGGCGGCGCGGTGGGCGGCATCGGCGTCGACGTAGTTGTTGTACGACATCTCCTTGCCGTGCAGCTGCTCGGCGCCGGCCAAGCCACTGGCGGCGGCCGAGGTGTACAGCGCCGCGCGCTGGTGCGGGTTCTCGCCGTAGCGCAGCACCGCGGACCGCTCCCAGGCCGCGCCCGCCCAGGCCGGGAACCCTGAGCCCTCGTCGCTCGGGGCCACCACGTTGCCCATCCACGAGGCCACCGCGATGTCGTAGCTGGCAGTGTGCACGAACGCCTGCGCGGCCAGCCGCGCCCGCTGGGCGAGGGTGAACCCGTCCGCGGCGAGCGCCTCGATCACCTCCGAGTAGGCCGCCGGCGAGGTCACCACCGCGACACTCGGATGGTTCTTGGCCGCCCCGCGCACCATCGAAGGCCCCCCGATGTCGATCTGCTCGACGCACTCGTCGGATGTCGCCCCGGAGGCCACCGTGTCGGCGAACGGGTACAGGTTGACCACGACCAGGCCAAAGGGCTCGATGCCCAGGTCGGCCAGCTGCGTCCGGTGATCGGCCAGGCGCAGGTCGGCCAGGATCGCGGCATGGACGTTCGGGTGCAGCGTCTTGACCCGACCATCCAGGCACTCGGGGAAGCCGGTCAGCTCCGAGACCTCGGTGACCGGGAGACCGGCCCTGGCGATCAGCGCGGCGGTCGACCCGGTGGACACCATCTGCACGTCCGCCGCGTTCAGGGCGGTGGCCAGCTCGGCGAGACCGGTCTTGTCATAGACGCTGACCAGGGCGCGACGGATCGGGATCCGCCCCTCGGAGGTGCTCATGTCAGGGTGACCCTTCTGCCGGAGACGTGGACGTTGTGGGTGGCCAGCCGACGGACGACATCGACGAGCAGCCCGCGTTCGACGACCTTGATCCGCTCGTGCAGCGAAGCCTGGTCGTCGTCGTCGTCGACCGCGACCGGGCGCTGGTCGACGATCGGGCCCGTGTCCACGCCCTCGTCGACCAGGTGGATCGTCGAGCCGGTGACCCGGACCCCGTGGGCCAGCGCGTCGCGCACCGCGTGCGCCCCGGGGAAGCTGGGCAGCAGGGCAGGATGGGTGTTGACCACCCGCATCGGGTACGCCGAGAGCACCTGCGGGCCCAGGATCCTCATGAAGCCCGCAGAGATCACCCAGTCGGGCTCGAAGGACTCGATGGCGTCACGCAGGGCCTCGTCCCACGCGGCCCGGTCGGGATGCTCGGCCAGAGCGACGACGCGGGCGGGGAGGCCGGCGGCACGGGCGCGGTCCAGACCGGGGGCCGCCGCGGTGTCGGCCAGCACGGCGACGACCTCGGCGGGGTAGCGCGGATCCGCGGCGGCGTCGAGCAGGGCCGCCAGCAGGGTGCCCGAGCCGGAGATGAGGACGACCAGGCGGGTTCGGGACACCCGCTGATCCTACGTGGGCGGTCGCGGCGCCTCCCGACCCTGCGGCCCGGCCGCCGGGGCTCGGGGCCGGGACCTGGCGCCGGGACCTGGGGCCGGTGCTGCATCTGCCAGAGCGGGGTGTCACCCTAGGAGCCGGGCGAGCGCGACGGGGCTGCCCCAGGGAGGTGCAATGCAACAGGTGCAACAAACCTCCGTGATCCTGCACGGGGACCGGGTCTCCTACCGGCAGGCCGGTGACCCCAACAACCCGGTGCTGCTCCTGATCCACGGGATCACCAGCAGCAGCGCCACCTGGGACCCGGTCATCCCCAAGCTCGCCGAGCACTCGCACGTCATCGCCCCGGACCTCTTCGGCCACGGCGACTCGGACAAGCAGCGCTCGGACTACTCGCTGGGCGGTTTCGCGACGCAGTTGCGCGACCTGCTCGACCACCTCGGCTACGAGGGCGCCACTGTGGTGGGCCACTCCCTCGGTGGCGGCGTGGCCATGCAGTTCTCCTACCAGTACTTCGACTACTGCGAGCGACTGATCCTCGTGGACAGCGGCGGCCTCGGTCGCGAGGTGAGCATGGCGCTGCGTGCGGGGACCATGCCGGGGGTGGAGCTGATCCTGCCGGTGATCGCCAACCGGCACGTGCGCAATGCCACCAACGTGGTCGGTCGGGCGCTGTCCAAGCTGCCCCTGCGGCCGCATCCACGCCCATCGACCCTCGAGCTCGCGCGCGGCTACTCGACGCTGGCGGAGAGCCCGTCGCGGATGGCCTTCGTGCACACGCTGCGCAGCGTCGTCGAGCCCGGTGGCCAGCGCGTCAGCGCCCTCGAGCGGCTGTACCTCACCCAGGGCCGGCCCACCCTGATCATCTGGGGGGCCCGGGACACCGTGATCCCCGTTGCGCACGGGCAGCACGCGCACGAGTCGATCCCGGGCAGCCTCCTGGAGATCTTCGAGCAGTCCGAGCACTTCCCGCACATGGACGAGCCGGGCAGGTTCGCCCGGGTGGTCAACGAGTTCATGGCCAGCACCGAGCCGCTGTGCCTGGACCGGCAGACCGTGCGCCAACGGATGGCCGAGCGCACCAAGTCGCTGCACGAGGAGGCCGACGCCCAGGCCGAGGCCCTCGCCGAGCGGTACGCGCAGGGCGCTGCCGACGCCGTGGCGGCCCGGGCCGCCGATGCCGCCCACGTCGACGAAGCCGCCCAGGCCCACGCCGACCCGACTGACTGAGCGCCCGCCGCACCGTCCGGCTCACTGGGCCAGGGTGCCAGCGGGCCAGTCGGGGGCCGCCAGCGAGCCAGCGACCGCCCCCAGGCCAGTCGGGGGCCGCCACTGGGACGTCCCTCGCCGCGTCCAGCGGTTTCCCGGCCCGGCCCGATCATCGGCACGCGGGTCCGGTTCGCCGAGTTCTGGTCGAAAACGGCTCTCGGCCACGCCGGAGCCAAGTGGATCGCGCTCCACCTGGTCGAAAGGCCACCTGGGCTGGAGCGGAGATCAACCACAAGTCGGCGAAACAACTGAGGCTGCTCGGCCGGTGGCCGCGGATCCACCACAAGTCGGCGAACCGGCCCGGCTCGCACGCCACGCCACGAGCGCTCCGCACCAGGACGCCTCCGCCCACAGGGGGCGCGAGGTTCAGCTCCGGCGCTTGCGCACGTGGGCCGGGACGGGACAGGACGTGCCGAGACGAGACAGGACGGGACGGGCAGGACGGGACGGGCAGGACGGGACGGGCAGGACGGGACGGGATGGGCCGGGATGGGCCGGGATGGGCCGGGATGGGCCGGGATGGGAAGGGATGGGCGGCCGGGATGGGCGGGGCCAACTCGACCCGGGGAATCGCCGACCGGATGGGCGGTCCAGACTGGGGCGATGAGCACCGAGCGCACCCATGGCCCCACCGAGAGCACCGCTTCGCCCTACCCGAACCTGTTGGCCCCGCTGGACCTCGGATTCACGACCCTGCGCAACCGGGTCCTCATGGGCTCGATGCACACCGGACTCGAGGACGATGCCAGGCGCTTCGGCGACCTCACCGAGTACTTCGCCGAGCGGGCCCGCGGCGGGGTCGGCCTGATCGTGACCGGCGGGTTCGCCCCGAACATCGAGGGCTGGACGAAGCCGCGCTCGGGCACCCTGTCGACCTCGGCGGCCGCCCGCAAGCACAAGCCGATCACCGACGCCGTGCACGCCGAGGGCGGGCACATCGCCCTGCAGATCCTGCACACCGGCCGCTACGCCTACCACCCGCTGGCAGTGGCGCCCTCGCGGATCAAGAGCCCGATCACACCCTTCGCGCCCCGGGCCCTGTCCGGTCGCGGCGTGGAACGCCAGATCAAGGCGTTCGTGAACTGCGCCTCGCTGGCCCGCGACGCCGGCTACGACGGTGTGGAGATCATGGGCTCCGAGGGCTACTTCATCAACCAGTTCCTCGTCACCCACACGAACCGGCGCAGTGACGAGTGGGGCGGGGCCTACGAGAACCGGATGCGCCTGCCGGTGGAGATCGTGCGGCGCACCCGCGAGGCGGTGGGCCCAGACTTCGTCATCGTCTACCGGCTGTCGATGCTGGACCTGATCCCCGACGGCAGCACTTGGGCCGAAGTCGGCCAGTTGGCCCGCGCGATCGCGGCGGCCGGCGCCACGATCATCAACACGGGTATCGGCTGGCACGAGGCCCGGGTGCCCACGATCGCGACCAGCGTGCCCCGAGCGGCGTTCACGTGGGTCACCCGCAAGATGCGCGACGAGTTGCGTGCCGAGGGGATCGACATCCCGCTGGTGACCACCAACCGGATCAACACCCCCGAGGTGGCCGAGGAGGTGCTCGCCGGCGGATCGGCGGACATGGTCAGCATGGCCCGGCCGCTGCTGGCCGACGCCGACTTCGTGGTCAAGGCCGCGGCTGGCCGCGCCGACCGGATCAACACCTGCATCGCGTGCAACCAAGCCTGCCTGGATCACGTGTTCGCGAACAGGACGATCTCCTGCCTGGTCAACCCGCGGGCGGGCCATGAGCGCGAGCTGGTGATCGGCCCGGCGACCACGCGCCGGAAGGTGGCCGTCGTCGGCTCGGGCCCGGCGGGGCTGGCTGCTGCGGTCACGCTGGCCGAACGAGGTCACGAGGTGGCGCTGTTCGACGGGGCCGACGAGATCGGTGGGCAGTTCAACCTGGCCAAGCGGATCCCCGGCAAGGAGGAGTTTCACGAGACGCTGCGCTACTTCGCCAACCGGATCGCCGACACCGGGGTGACCCTGCACCTGGGCCGGCGCGTGACCGCGGCGGACCTGATCGGGCTCGGCGTCGACGAGGTGGTGCTGGCCACCGGGGTCACCCCGCGCGACCCGCAGATCCCCGGCCAGGACGGCCCCCATGTGGTCGACTACCTCGACGTGCTGGCCCGGGACGTCCCGGTCGGGGCGCGGGTGGCGATCGTCGGCGCCGGCGGGATCGGGTTCGACGTGGCCGAGTTCCTGACCGTGGCGCCGGGCCGGTCGGCCTCCCTGGACATCGACGAGTGGCGCGCGGAGTGGGGCGTGGGCGACCCGCAGGAGGCCCGCGGCGGGCTGGTCCCGCCCGCTCCGGTCCCGGCCGTGCGCAAGGTGACGCTGCTCCAGCGCAAGAAGGGCAAACTCGGCGCCGGGCTGGGCAAGACCACCGGCTGGATCCACCGCGCGACGCTGGTGGCCAAGGGCGTGACGATGCTGCCCGCGGTGAACTACGAGCGGATCACGCCCGAGGGCCTGGTCGTGAGCTTCGGCGAGAAGCACGAGCACGAGCGCCTGATCGAGGCCGACACGATCGTGCTGTGCGCCGGGCAGGAACCGCTGCGTGAGCTGGCGCCGGCGCTGGTCGCCGCCGGGCTCCCGGTGCACATCATCGGCGGCGCCGACGAAGCCGCCGAACTCGACGCGAAGCGCGCCATCGACCAGGGCACGCGGCTGGCCGCCACGCTCTGAGCCGGGCTCAGCGGCGGCCGACCTTGGGTTTGACGGCGTAGCCGGCCGCGGCCTCGTGCACCTGCGAGGCGAACGGGTTAACGACCGTGAGGCCGCCGAAGCGGGCGCCGGCGGAGAAGTCCTCGGAGAACAAGGTCGTGCAGCCAGCATCGAGCGCGGCTTGCAGGATCAGCCCGTCCC
>JBAVKQ010000134.1:0-3806 GCA_049688395.1 Candidatus Nanopelagicales bacterium | reverse complement strand
GATCGGCTTCGCGTGCTTCCTGATCAACTACTTCGGCGTGAACCTGTACGCCAGCGGGCTGCACTCCTACGGCGGGGTGTGAACGCCCACGAGTGACATGAGCGCCCGGTCACTCGTGGGCGAGCTCCGAGGTTCACGGCCACATCGTTGCGCTGCTTCCTGAACAGGAACAGGCTGATGATCCCCGAGACCAGGACCGCGACGAAAGCCAGATCCCATCCGCGTATCCCGATCACGTAGAGGACGCCCCCCACCGCCACGAGCACGACCAGACGTAGGACCGCGTACCTCGGACCGGCGTGCGGGATGCGCTCCGGTAGTGCCGCTGGCCCGACGGCAGTCTCCTCCTGTGCGGGTTGGGCCTCGGGCGATACGGCGGAGGACTCCGCCGCGCTGTCGGGGTGGCTCATGGGTAGCGAGCCTACGCCAGGTCGGGGCCGGGTCCCGGTGCGAGGAAGGGCGACGGCGCTGCCGCAGGTGCGGGGATCGCCGCGGGCGGTAGGGCGCTGGGTGCTGCGATCGGCGGCCTTCGGCCCCGTCGGCCTCGGTCGTGGCGGGTTCCCCGGGTCCTGCTCAGGCCCGGTCATCGTGCTGTTCCCTGGTCTCCGACCTGCAGGCTGTCGCCACTGACCATGAACCGGTCAGGTCCCGCCAGCCCAGGCATCGGCCACCCACGCCGCTGAGGATCTGAGATCGCCTTGCGTTCACATGTGGCGGCGCCGGCGAAGGAACCAGGTGAGCAGTCCGGCGCCCACGAGCAGCACTGCGAGGGCGCCCAGGACCCCGTTCTCCTCCCGGGCACTCGACGGCGCTGGGGTGGTCGGGTCGGCCGTGTGCCCGGCTGGTGACTCGGCCACTGCGGTTGGTTCTGGGCTCTGCTGGGGGGCGGAGGGCTGCGGGTCAGGACTGGTGAGCGTGAACGTGATCGACCCGGCGATGGGGTGACCGTCGGCGGAGACGACGCGGTAGGCGGCGCGGTACTGCCCTGGGCCTGCCGTGTCGGGCCAGGCCACCGACGCGGTGTTGCGGTCCACGTCGAGGTCGGCGAGGCATTCGCGTCCTCGTTCGCGATCGCGCTCGGGGTGTCGCTGCTGATGGCACTGATCACCGCCGGCCTGGTGGCCGTGTTCGTGGTGCGCCGCATCGCGGCAAGCGTCTCCCAACTGGCTGACGCCGCGGACGCAATCGCGGAGTCTGACTACAGCGTGGAGATCCCGACGACCGGTTTCGGCACCGGATGACCCGGCTGTCCACGGCGTTCGCCCGGATGGCCCGGCGACTGGCCGCGACCGAAGCCACCCGCACCGGGATGCTGGCCGACCTACCCCACGAGTTGCGCACACCGCTGGCCACCCTCGAGGCCTACATCGACGGGATGGAAGACCACGTCGTCCCGACCGAGCCCGCGGCCTACACGGTGATGCGCGCCCAGGTCCAGCGGCTGCGCCGGCTGGCGGTCGACGTACGGGAGGCAAGCGCCGCCGAGGAGCACGCCCTGTCCCTGCATCCCCACACGGTCGATCCTCGGGAACTGGCCCGCAGCACTGTGCACTTCGCTCTGCCCAGCTACCAGGCCAAGGGCGTGCGGCTCACACTGGCCGACCATCCCGGGTGCCCCCTCATCGCAGCGGCCCCCACGCGCCTTCAACAAGTGTTGGGCAACCTGCTGACCGATGCGCTGCGCCACACACCCACCGGTGGTCACGTCACCGTCACGGTCACCCCCGCTCAGACGAACACCGTGCGAATAGCTGTCAGCGATACCGGCGACGGCATCCCCGCCGACGAGCTCGAGGCGATCTTCACCAGCTTCCACCGAGCCGACCCGTCCCGGACCAGCGGCGATGGCAGTGGTGCCGGACTGGGTCTGACCATCGCCCGCGCCATCATCGCTGGACACGGCGGCACCCTGACCGCCACCAGCGCCGGACCCGGTCGGGGAGCCACCTTCACAGTCACACTGCCCACCGGCCGGTAACCGCCCACGCTGCGACGCGGTAAGCCGTGGAGCCGTGCCCCACGGGCTGTCCCAGACGACCCGCGGGCAAGGCGGTGCCGGGATTGCCCGGTTCAGTCGTCGTCTTCGACAAGTTCGCCTTCCCACGCTTCGCGGCCCTCGTGGATCGCGAAGGCCGCGATGATGAATCCGGCGAGGGGGTCCAGCCAGGTGGCACCGGTGAGCTGGAACAGCAGCAGCCCGGTGAGGGTGGAGATGGTGAGCAGGACGCAGATCAGGGTCTCGGCGGCGTCGGCGAGGATGAGCGGGTCCCCGCCGAGCTGGTGGGCGACGCGGCGCTTGGCCCAAGCCAGTCCGGGCATGATGAGAAGGGAGGCGACGAGCAGGGCGATGCCGACCGGGCTCTGCTCGGGGGTTTCCGCGGTCAGCAGGGCGCGGGTGCCCTCAATGATCATGAACGCGGCGAGCAGATAGAAGGTGATGGCCACGGCCTGCAGGGTGCGTCGTTCCCGGATCTGGTCGGAGTGCCCGTGACGCAGCCGGGCGGACAGCCGCAGGGCGACCAGGACGGCGACGGTGGACTCGATCGCGGAGTCCAATCCGAACCCGATCAGCGACACCAGACCGGCTGACGCGCCGGCGGTGATGGCGATCGCGCCCTCGGCGACGTTGTAGGCGACGGTGAACTGGGCCAGGCGTAATCCGCGTCGGGTCAGGTGCGCGACGTCGCCCGGTGCGGCCCGCTGGGGTTCGGGGGTGCTGGGCACGCGGGCTGCCTCTCGGTGCTGCGCCGGTCGTCGGAGGAGGGTGGCTGGTCAGGGGCGGGTCGCGTGCTCCGGGGCCATGCCAGCGGGTTCGATCTGGATCGTGGAGTGCTCCACGTCGAAGTGGTCCTCCAGGCAGCCGGCGAGCTCGGCCAGGATCGGCCCAGTGCCCGCGGCGAGGGTGTCGTCGTCGACGACGACGTGCACCGAGAGGACGGGCATGCCCGAGGTGATGGTCCAGGCATGCAGGTCGTGGGCATCGACCACCCCGGGCGCGGTCAGCAGGTGCTCACGCACCTGTGCCAGGTCGACGCCCTTGGGGGTGCCCTCGAGCAGCACATCGACCGCATCACGCAGCAGCGTCCAGGTGCGCGGCAGGATCATCAGCGCGACCAGGACCGAGGCCAGCGGGTCGACCCACAGCCACCCGGTGACCGCGATCGTGCCAGCGGCCACCACGACGGCGACCGACCCCAGCAGGTCACCGAGGACCTCGAGGTAAGCGCCCTTGACGTTGAGCGACTCCGCGGCCCCGGGGCGCAGGATCAGCAGGCCCACCAGATTGGCGACCAGGCCGACCGCGGCGAACACCAGCATGATGCCGCCCTGCACCTCGGTCGGATGGCTCCACCGCTGCCACGCCTCAACAAGGATGAACACCGCGATCCCGAACAGCAGGACCGCGTTGACCACGGCCGCCAGGATCTCCAGGCGGTAGTAGCCGAACGTGCGCTCCACGGTCGCAGGCCGGGCGGCGAAGGTGACCGCGAGCACCGCCAAGCCGACCCCGGCGACGTCGGTGAACATGTGACCGGCGTCGGCCAGCAGCGCGAGGCTGCCCGACAACCACGACCCGACCAGCTCGGCGATCAGGACCACGCTGGTGATCCCCAGCACCAGCAGCAGCTTGGAGCGGTGCCGCCCCCCGGCGCTCGGGCCGCCGTGGGCGCGCCCGGCGGCCATCAGGACACCGCCCGGGACGGATCCCCCGAGGCGTCGGGAACCGGTAGGCAGGCCACCGATCGGTCCACCTCCAGCACCAGGTCCACCAGGTCACGCAGGGCGTGGGCCAGGGCCGGGTCGGC
>JBAVKQ010000133.1:0-1780 GCA_049688395.1 Candidatus Nanopelagicales bacterium | reverse complement strand
CGCTACCCGCACGAGCTGTCCGGCGGGCAGCGCCAGCGTGTGGTCATCGCCGGGGCGCTGGTGCTGGAGCCTGAGATCCTGGTCGCCGACGAGCCCGTGTCCAGCCTGGACGCATCGGTGCGCGGGGAGATCCTGGCCCTGCTGCTGCGGCTGCGCGACGAGTTGGGCCTGTCGATCCTGATCGTGACCCACGACCTGGGGCTGGCCTGGAACGTCGCCGACCGGATCGCGGTCATGTACCTCGGTCGGATCATCGAGGAGGGGACCACTGAGGAGGTCCTGGCCGAGCCGAAGCACCCCTACACCCGGGCGCTTCTGTCGGTGGTCCCGGAGATCGACCGGGTGGAGCCGATCGTGCTGGTCGGCGAGCCCCCGGATCCCGCGCGGATCCCGGCTGGATGCAGGTTCCATCCGCGCTGCCCTGTGCTGCAGGGCGGGCTCCCGGACGGGGTCGCAGCCCGGTGCCGGGGTGAGTCGCTGCCACTGCTCCCGGTGCAGTCCGGGCACGCCGCAGCCTGCTTCGCCCAGGGTTGAGGCGTCCAGGGGCATTCGCGTGCCTTCAGCTCACCCGCCGGCGCCATCCTTCGACTCGGCATGGGCCGCAACGGCGACCGCCATCCGGTCGACGGCCTCGGTGAGGACCTCGTCGGAGCACGCCAGGTTCAGCCGGGCGAACCCCTGCCCGCCGGGGCCGAAGGCGACCCCGGAGGTCAGCGCCACCCGGCCGCGCTCCAGGAAGGCCCGGGCCGGGTCCTCGCCCAGGTCCAGGGCGCGGCAGTCCAGCCATGCCAGGTACGTCGCCGCCGGGCGCTGATATCCGATCGCGGGGATCCGCTCGGCGAGCAGGGCGCCGAGCCGGTCAACGTTGAGCGCGATGTTGGCGTTCACGGCGTCCAACCAACGGGGGTCGCTTCCGTACGCCGCGGCGTGTCCCACCACCCCCAGGTGGCTGGCGCCGTACGGGGTCGAGTCCGGCAGGGTGGCCAGCACGGGCGCGGCCCGCGGCGCGGCGACGATCAGCCCGGCCTTGAGCCCGGCGAGGTTGAACGCCTTGGCCGCCGAGGTGACCACGAACCCGGTGTCCGCGACGGACAGCCACGCCACGAACTCACCGGGCGCGGGTACCAGCGGCCCGTGCACCTCGTCGATCACCACCTGCGCCCCGAACCGCGCGGCCAGTGCGGCCACCGCCGCGAGCTCGTCGCCGGTGTGCACCACCCCCGTCGGGTTGTGCGGGCTGCACAGCAGCAGCACCGGCGCACCGGGTCCCGGCCTCGCACCGGTGTCGCTCGCCAGTGCGGCCAGGGCTGCGCCGATGGCTGGGACGTCCAGCCGGCCCTGTTCGGTCAGCGCCACCGGCACCACCCGACGGCCCAACTCGCGGACGGTGCCGGCGAACGGCGGGTACACCGGCGTGGGGATCAGCACCGGGCCGCCCGGCTCGGTCAGGCGCGCCAGCAGGAGCCGGATGCCGGTCATCACGTCAGCGCACTGCAGGGTGTGATCCGAGTCGGGCGCCCAGTTCCAGCGACTGGCAGCGAACTCGGCGAACGCTCGTGCGTAGGGCCGCCCGCTGGCCGGGTACCCGGTGTCCCCGGTCCGGATCGCCTCGGTCAGGGCGGCAACCACCTCGGGTGCGGGCAGGACATCCATCTCGGCGACCCACAGCGGGAGGACGTCCGGGCCGTGCAGCTGCCACTTCAGGGCGGTGTGCGCGCGCAGGTCGAAGGGCCGCAGGACCTCGAAGGGCCGGGTCATCGCGCCGCCCCCGGCTCCCGAG
>JBAVKQ010000132.1:0-2833 GCA_049688395.1 Candidatus Nanopelagicales bacterium | reverse complement strand
GGTTCCGAGGGCTCGATCGCAGCGGCGGCGGCCCGCACCAGCCAGGCGTTGACCGAGCGACCCTCGCGCAGGGCAGCTGCTTCGACGCGGGCCTTCAGCGAGTCGGGCATCCGCAGGTTGATCCTGGCGCTGGCCCCCTCGTCAGGCTCAGCAGCCGCCGTGTCGGAAGGGCCCGGTGGGAGCACCGGCCCTGGCTCGGCGGCCGGCGGGGTAGCCGTCACGCCTTCGATGACGAAGCTGGGCTCGCCGCCGCGCAGCCGTACCTCCACCAACCCGGGGGCAAGTTCGAGGGTCAGCTCGTCCGCTGCGGCGGACAGCGACTCGAGCAGTGCCAAGCGGATGGCCGACCGCAGCGGGAGGACGAGTCGCTCGGCCAGCGTCGCCGCCTCAGGGCCGCCTGCCGCGGCGACCACAGCCATCTGACGAGCGATGTCATCGACGAAACGATCCAAGTGCATGGCACCATTCTGGCACCATTGTGGCACTCAATCAAGCCGAAGTAGCACCGGAGTCGGTGGCCATGACAAAGGCCAAGGCCCCGACTCCGGACGCCGCCTTCATCCTTGCCATTCCCGCGCAGCTCCACTAACGTACAACCAAATGGTTGGATATCAGCAGGCTCAGAGCCACCTCGCTGACGACGAGGTGGACCGGATCTTCCGGGCCCTGGCCGATAGGACGCGTCGCGACATCGTCCGGCGCACCCTCGTGGGCGAGGTCACCGTGTCGCAATTGGCCAGTGGCTATGACATGTCGTTCGCAGCCGTGCAGAAGCACGTCGCCGTCCTGGAGGGAGCGGGCCTGATCACCAAGCATCCGCACGGCCGTGAACGATTCGTCCGGGGCAACCCCGAGACGATCCGACGAGCACAGGCGCTGCTCGACCAGTTCGAGGCGCTGTGGCGCGATCGGGTCGCCCGACTCGATGCGCTGCTCGCCGACGACACCCCCTGATCCACACGCACCCACGCGAAGGACCCACCATGCCCATCACCTCCGTCAGCAAGGACCACACGGCGCTCACCCTGACCGTGGTCGCCGAGTTCCCAGTGCCCGTGAAGCGGCTCTGGGACGCCTATTGCGACCCGCGCCAGCTCGAGCAGTTCTGGGGTCCGCCCACCTACCCCGCCCGGTTCACCCGCCACGACATGTACCCCGGTGGACGCAGCGAGTACGTCATGACCGGGCCCGAGGGCGACGAGTCCCGCGGCTGCTGGGAGTTCCTGGACGTGGCCCCGCTGGAGTCCTTCGAGGTCCGCGACGGGTTCGCGAACCCAGACGGAGCCGCCAACACCGAGATGCCCTCCATGCGGATGGTGTTCCGCTTCACCGAGACCGACACGGGGTCTCAGGTCAGCACTACGACCTGGTTCGACTCCGTGGCCGACCTCGACCAGTTGCTCGCCATGGGCATGGAAGGGGGCATGCGCGAGGCCATGGGCCAGATGGACGCCGTGCTGGCTGACCTGGCCACCTTCTCCGTCGGGCGCGCCGTCGAAGCCCAACTCCTCAGCGACACCCAGGTTCGGGTGAGCCGGATCATCCGCGGGACCGCGGAGCGGGTGTGGCAGGCCCATCACGATCCCGCGCTCATGGCGCGC
Source organism: Candidatus Nanopelagicales bacterium (assembly GCA_049688395.1). Taxonomy (GTDB): domain Bacteria; phylum Actinomycetota; class Actinomycetes; order S36-B12; family CAIYMF01; genus Prado023. The sequence continues at coordinate 1,232 of JBAVKQ010000132.1, read as the reverse complement.
TGGCTGCTCGGCCCGGACGGCTGGACCATGCCCGTGTGCGAGGTGGCCGTCGTCGTCGGCGAGCACTACCGGTACGAGTGGGAGTCCGACGATGGCTCGCAGAGATTCGGATTCACCGGCGAGCTGCTCGAGAGCACACCACCGCGCCGCGCCGTCACCACCGAGCAGATGATCGGGACCGACGGACCGGCCACAACCAACGAGATGACCCTGACCCCGGTCGAGGGCGGCACGTTGCTGAGCATCGTGATCACCTACCCGAGCGCCGAGGTCCGCGACATGGTGCTCGCCACCGGGATGACCGGCGGGATGGAGACCAGCTACGCGCGGCTGGAGGAAGGGTTGCTGCACGCGGCCTGACGACCTCCCATGCCCACCACGGCCCCGGCCGGAATCCGCGCCGCCGCGGACACGACTGCCCGACGAATGCCTGGAACGGTGGAGTTGGCACGGTGGCGTGGTCCGTCGTGCTCAGGTGCCGAGTCCGGACTCGAAGGTGTCGGTGAGCGCGAGCCTGGCCGCGCTCGGGTCGCGGGCGGCGTGGACGGAGCACAGGATCGATCCGGCGCTGAACCGTCGCCACCAGGGGCCCTCGACGGCAGGAAAACGGCACAGCCGCGCACAGCGTCCGGGCCCACTCGGTGCCGGCGTGCGACCTGTTCGGCGACCGATCGGATGGTGTCGTAGTCGAACTGGCCGGGGCGCCCGTGGGGCGGCATCAGCACGCTGCGGCGCTGGATGTCGGCCCATCGCAGTGCCTGGGCGACCGTGGCCCGCACCGCGTCGCGCAGGGCGGGCCGACCGGCCAGCGCCGCGAAGTCAGGTGGATCGAACAGCGTGCCCTGCGCGCCCTGCCGGTGGCTGGGTGTGGACCTCGATGAGCTGGACGTCCGGCCCAGCCATTAGGCACACGGCATCGATGACCGCCGACACACACTCGTCCACGGTCAGCTCATGCGAATCGACCAGCTGGACACCTGTGCCGAGTTGGGCATCATTGCGTCGCTGTTCCCGGTGCATAAGAGGTCGCGCGGATAGGTCAGGGCCGTCGGGTGGGTCGGGTGTCCCAGCGGTGCGTGGTCCAGGCAGCGCGGATCAGGCGCCTGGTGATGATCACGGCGTTGGCCAGGGCGATGAATGCCTCGATGACGTGGGCGTGTCGTTCGGTGCAGATGGCCAGCTTCTTGAACCCGCGGTTGTGCCATGAGTTGGTCCGCTCGACCACCCATCGG
>JBAVKQ010000131.1:0-13930 GCA_049688395.1 Candidatus Nanopelagicales bacterium | reverse complement strand
CCGATGGGTGGTCGAGCGGACCAACTCATGGCACAACCGCGGGTTCAAGAAGCTGGCCATCTGCACCGAACGACACGCCCACGTCATCGAGGCATTCATCGCCCTGGCCAACGCCGTGATCATCACCCGGCGCCTGATCCGCGCTGCCTGGACCACGCACCGCTGGGACACCCGACCCACCCGACGGCCCTGACCTATCCGCGCGACCTCTAAGATGCCACTCGGCTTGCTTCCCAAGCCCGACTGCTCGAGACCGCCGTACAGATATTCCAGAGCGGCGAGCAGATTGTGACCCACGCGATGCCCGCTTGCAAGCAGTACTGGGACTGCTGCCGCGAATGACCTCCCTGCAGGTGAACTGCGCCACGAAGCGCATCCATCGCTCAGCGTGCGTCCGCGGCCTTGTCACAGCGCCGCCTATGACCGTCAGAGCGGTAGCCGGCGGACGACTGTGTCGCCTGAGATTCAGGACGGGTCCGCAGGGACCGCTCCCTGGGTGATGAGACAGATAAGGGGTGGAGCCAAGAAGGGGGTGTCCCTATGTCTGTGGTCAAGTTGTGGCGGGTAGTCGGGGCTGGTAGGTCTGTTGGTTCTTGAGCATGGCGTAGATGACGTCGGATCGGCGGCGGGCGAGGCAGATCAGGGCGGCGTTGTGCTTCTTCTTCTCGGCACGTTTGCGGTCGTAGTAGGCGCGGCTGGCTGGGTCTCGCAGTGCTGCGAACGCGGAGAGGAACATGGCGCGCTTGAGTTGTTTGTTCCCGCCGCGGGCGGGGTGCTCGCCGCGGATCGAGGTGCCGGAGCGGTGCGTGACTGGGGCCAGGCCGGCGTAGGCGGCCAAGTGCCCGGCGGTGGGGAACGAGGACGCGTCGCCGACTTCGAGCAGGATCCGGGCTGCGGTCCTGACCCCCACACCGGGCATCGAGGTCAGGACCCGGGCAAGAGGGTGGGCATCGAGGACCTGTTCGACTTGGGCGGCGATCAGGCGGCGCTGATCCAATGTGTCGGCCAGGGATCGGGCGAGCTTGGGCAGGACCTGCTCGGCCGCGGCGGTGCCCGGCACGACCACGCTCTGCTCGGCGAGCGCGGCCCAGACCGCGTCGACCAGCCCGGTCGCACCGCGGGGGTTGGCCTTGCGGGCGGTGGCCAGCAGCCGTGCTCGCCCGGCTGTGCGCATCCCGGTGGGGCCGCCGTATCGGGTGATCAGCGCCAGCGTGGCCTTCTGGGACGCCCGTGGGCCGAGCACCCGCTCGAGGGCGGGGTGGACCTGGGTGAGCAGCCCGCGGATCCGGTTGGACAGCCGGGTGGCCTCACCTGTGAGGTCGTCGTCGAACCCGACCAGCACCGTCAACTCGGCCAACGCTTCCTCGCCGACGTCGACCCGGCGCAGGGTGTGTGGCATCACCCGGGCGGCGTCAGCGATCACGTAGGCGTCGCGGGCGTCGGTCTTGGCCGTGCCCGGGTGCAGATCGGCGATCCGGCGCATCGCCAGGCCTGGCAGGTAAGCCACGTCGATGCCCATCGATCGGGCGACTGCGATCGGCAGTGCACCGATCGTGTTCGGCTGGTCGACCACCACCAGCACCCGACCATGCCCAGCCAGCCAGCCGGCCCAGCAGCTCGCGCAGCCGGGTCTCGTCCTGGGGCAGTCCGGCGTCGAACAGTCGCCTACCTGATGGGTCCAGAGCGCAGGCGTGGTGGGCCGCCTTGCCCACGTCCAGCCCGCAGAACACCGCGTACTCGCTCATCACCGTCATCCTCGCATCGCAGGAGCGGTCACCGATCAAGCGTCAGCTGCCGGCACCCACGTTACGAAGAGACCACGCACAAGTCGTAGCCATGTCCCTATCAGCGGTCGGCCAACGCCACCAGACCCGGTGACAACACCCCCCGGATCATCAACAACAGGGGCGGTAAATCATGCCGGGCCCGGCGACCGCGACCCCCGCTCTGGGGGCCACCAGAAGGGGTAACGGGGCGGGTCGTTGTCTATCGTTGCGTCCGACCCAGAATCGATTCTAGTGCGGCCGACGCCATCCGAGCAGTTGCGGTATCTATGTGGGTGTAAACCCTTTCGGTGAAGGCGGGGTCGTCGTGGCCCACGATCAGGGCGATGATGTCTCGCGGCACTCCGGCCTGCGCGAGCATCGTGATCGTGGTGTGGCGCGCGTCATGGAGGCGCACCTCTCGGACCCCTGCGGACCTGAGCAGCAGCTTCCACCGGCGATGGTCGTTGCGGTGGTCGACCGGGCGCCCCAGTGGCGTGGTGAAGACGAGGCCTTCCACTGGCTCCTCCCGCCAGAGTTGGGCAGCCGCATCGCGTTCGGCCTTCTGCAGGATGCAATGCTCGACCAGCGCCTCGACCACGAACAGCGGCAGAGGCACAATCCTGTTACCAGCATCAGTCTTGGCCAAGGGCTTCAGGTACATGCCGCCGCCCACACGCTTCGGGCATCGATGGGGTGGGAATCCGCAGGCGTCGTCAATGCAGCCGTGGCGCCACGGCCGCCGTCGCAACTGACTGCCGGCCCGCCAAATGCCGTCGTCCAAATCGAGGTCAGCCCAGCGCATGCCGAGGACCTCGGACTGGCGTGCACCGAGACCCAATGCGACAACCCACCGGGCGTGGTCGCGCAGTCCAACCGAAGCGGATAGGACCGCCCGGGCCTCGGCAGGTTTCAGAGCTTCGCCTTTGCGTCCCCGGGGAGTCTCCAGCTCCACGAGGCGCACGACGTTCCGGTTCACGTAGCCGCGCTGGGTGGCCACTTTGAGGGCACGGCCCAGTACCCGGTGGACGAACACGACGCTGCGGGGCGACAAGCCCTTCGCGGCGAGTTCCGCATAGAGGTGTTCGACTTGCTCGGGGCTCAGCTGGTTCAGGGGAATCCGTCCGAGGGAAGGATTGATGTGGTCTCGGACGATCTGGGCGTACCTGCGTTGCATGTCCTCCCCTAGACGTCCCCTAGACGCCCCTAGACGCAGCTTTGCAGGTCCCGCAAGCCACTGCGCCAGCCACTCCGCGACCGTTAGGTGGCGGCGGCTCTGGGCTGTGATGGCCCCACCACGGACCTCGTCGCGCAGTTCCCGGATCCGCTTGGTTGCTTCACCTTTCGTCCGACCTCGGACGTACTTGCGTAGCCGCCTGCCAGAGACAGGGTCTCGGCCCAACTCCACGCACCCGCGCCAGGTACCGTCCTCCATCTTGTACACAGCCCCGTCGCCGTACCTCCCCCGCGCCATGGCTGACTTCTACCGGACCGTGGATGCGAGTGGAGTGACGGGCAGGCTCTCGACGTACGCCTGAAGGTCGTCACGGCGAATGCGACGAAGCCGCTCGCCGATCTGGACTGAAGGAAGTCGGCCGGATGCGAGCAGGGCGTAGACCAGATCCCGGCCGCAGCCCAGCTCGGCGGCGACCTCGGAGACGGAGAGCAACATCCGCTGGGTGGGAATGACATCGGCAGTGGCTGTGGTCATGATGCGCTCCTGATCGGGGCCTCGGGGCCTCGGGCTGCCGCGGGGGCAGCGTACGCATCGAAACGGGGAGTAGTACCGGCTCAGATGTGATTCACTCGTCCGGAAGGGACCCGGCATCCCCACGCCGTCCACCTCTATCCGCCGAGGCGGCAGTTCGGTGCCCGAGCAGGCCCAGTCCACCTGACGGAGCGTTTGCACGTTCGGTCTTGTGACGTCCGGCGCGTGTTCGTTCCGGCCATCCGGGAAAGGGAAGGTCGCGGTGGCGGCCGATCAGCACGGCGCGCTTGAGAGCCTGGGGCGCACGCTAGTCCGCGGCATGCAGAACGGCCGCCTGGAACGTGTAGGCGGCGAGGCACCCACCCGGCCCGGTGGCCTCGCCGAACTGCCGGATTTGCGTGAGCGCAGGAAATCGGCCACGTTCTCGATCACGAAGTACTCGGGGCAAGCGCGCAGCACTGAAGTTTCGCGTCATGCGGCCGTTGCGGTTGTTGATGACTCCGCCCGGGCGGTGTGATCGTTTGGTTGGCGTGTGGCCTGGCCTGCGGTGATCGCGACAATTCAGCGATGTGAATCGTCCGGTTTCAGTGCAGGCTCGGATTCTTGGCTCCGACCTCTGCCACCCCTGTGCCGCGGTGGCTGCTGGCGACATGCACACCTGCGCGAACCTATTCTCCGAGGGAGTCGAGTGCTTGCGGTGGAACGGAGAGGGCCAACTCAGTGACGGTTCCGAGCAGGGCCGCCCGGCACGGGTGACGGACAGCCAGTGAGCCCCCAATCCGCCGCCCGTGGCCGGACCCGGACCAGAGCGCAGGGACGCCAACAGGAGTGGCCTCAGCGCAAGTGAGGATGTTCCGCCGATGTTCCAAACGTGCAGTGTGCCGGTAGAGGCAACAGCCATCGCCCCTGACGGAAGCGAGGTGAGGGTGCTGCTGGCGACGAGTCGCGGCGGCATGGCGCTGTTCGAGTTCCCGGGCCGGCGCCGTCGCCCCAGCAGTGGTTCACGCCACCGTCGACGAGTTGTGGTTGTTCCTGTCCGGCCTGGGCCAGATGTGGCGTCGCGACGGGCAGGAAGAGGCGGTCGTCGAATTCGGTCCTCACACGTGCGTCTCCATCCCCGTGGGGACTACCTTCCAGATCCGCAGTCACGGTGCAGGCCCGTTGGTCTCGGTGGGATCCACGATGCCGCCGTGGCGAGGGTGCGGGGAAGCTCGCATCATTGCCGGGCCGTGGTCTCCGACGCTCGTCTCCGGGCCGACCTGACCGGGCGTTACAAGGCGAGGCGGCCACCCCGGAAGCGGTCCTTCCCGCTGGGCCTGACTTCGGTCGAGGTTGCCCCGGGCTCGTGGAAGTTGAGGTGGTGGTCTCCACCTGACGCCTGCCGTCGGGTAGGTGTTCGGCGCCCGCCAAGACGACCCATGACAGGAGACCACCGCGACCATGACGAACACCTTGGCCTCATCGGGCATCAGCCAGGGCGTTCATGGCCTCGATGATCGCGGTGCGGTCGGTGACAAGCGCGATCGGCTCGAACGAGGACCATCGCGACAGTCCAACCTGCTGTCGGCCCACCGGGCCCCGCCCGAGTAGCCCTCGAAGTCCTCACTGAGGACGTACAGCAGTCGAACCTTGTCGGCCGTGGCCAGCGCGGTCTCGATGGCCGGGTCGAGGTCGTCCTTGTAGTCCGCAGAGTGCACCGTGCCCTCGGCCGATGGGTGAGCGGAACTCCCCAGCAGGACGATCCGGCTCCCCGGCGGAGTCGCGGTCGAGCGATGAGCATGCGATGAGCGCACGTTGAGCCGATCGTGAGAGCGATCTGCACCCTTGGGGCAATGCGAAGTTCCCTCCCGCGCAACCCAGGGGGTCAGTCAACATGTCAACCGCAGTCGCCACCTACGTGCACGCCCGCGACCCGATCTCTCAGGCCGGAGTGGTAGCTCAGCTACGGATGCGGCAAGAGATCACGATCGTCGACACCGCCCAGCAGTCTGCAGTCGCGGTGATGATCACCGACACCGTCGACGAGTCGACCACCCGCGAGCTCCGCTCCCTGCGCAAGGAGGGTCATCCGCGGCTCATGCTCGTCGCTACAACGATCGACGATGCCTCCCTCGTGGCAGCCGCAGAGGCGGGCGTCGGCGGGTTGATTCGCCGCAGCGATGCCAGCGCGGACACCATGGTGCGCACCATTGTGAAAGTCGCCGCAGGCGACGGCGAAGTGCCGGCCGATCTGCTCGGTCGTCTGCTGGAGCAGGTGGGCCGACTGCAGCGTCAGGTCCTTGCCCCGCGTGGCCTCACCTTCAGCGGACTGACGCCGCGCGAGGCCGAGGTCCTGCGGCTGGTCGCCGACGGCCTCGACACGAGCGAGATCGCGTCGCGGGTGTGCTACAGCGAGCGCACGGTGAAGAATGTGATGCACGACCTCACCACCCGGCTGCAGCTGAAGAACCGTACCCACGCGGTGGCCTACGCGGTGCGCGAGGGGCTGATCTGACAGCGCAGATACCGACGCCACCCCCTTCGGGCGCAACGGCCTGTCGGTGGTATGGGTCTGTTCACAGGTCCAGAGACCCACCGCCGGTTAGCTCCGGATCACCGGGCGATGGCGTCGACGGGACCGCATCCGGATCTGGCAACGTGCCGCCTGCCAGACTCCCGTCGTACGGGCTCGAACCGAGGGCACCCGTCCCGAGGGGATCGCTACCGAACCGCAGTTCTGCGGCATCGGTGAAACCGTCCAGATCGCTGTCGATCGCCCACGGATCCGTCCCCGACGAGCCCACCTCGAATCCGTCGGTCAGCCCATCGCCGTCGGTATCGGCGCGTGCGGCGCCGGTGCCCGCCAGATGCTCGAACGCGTCGGTCAGGCCGTCGCCGTCGGAATCGCGTCCAGCGTCGAGCAGCTGACCAGTGCCGATGTCGAACTGGTCGCCGCTGAACGACGGCGTCGTCGGCAGACCGGCAGCAGGCGCTGCCCCCGGATCCGCCTCGAGCGAGCCCTGGGCCTGCAAGTACTGCTCCCAGGTCATGATCTGGTCCGGCCGAGGGTCGGCGTCCTTCGCGCCTCCGCGCAGCCCGTTCCCACCGGCGAGATAGCTCTTGACCTGGCCGGCGGCCACACTGGGCAGGCCCTTGGTCCCGATGGCGATTCCGTGCCAGTGCTCACCCCACGGGCCCTGGCTCTCGAGTCTCCGCCAACTGGCGAAGCCCACGTCCCGCAGGGCCATGCCGATGACGTCCTTCTGGCTGGCGCTGTACCCCTTCGTGTACATGTCGAAGGCACCCGGTCCGTCGTGGGTGCCGCCCGACGCGCCCACCGAATGGGAGAAGGAACCCTGGGTGAGGTCGAACTTGCCGATCGACGGGTCCTCAATGTTGGCCAGACGTTGGGCCTCGGTCAGCATGGACGCAGTTCTCCGGTCAACGGTCTTCCCGCCGAAGTGCACATGGTCACCGTCGTCCCCAGCTTCGATTCCGGTCGCCTCGTGCATCGCCGTCGCGGTCTGACTACCGAGGCCGCTCCTCTCTAGGGCTGGCGGTGTCACCACAGGCTCTGAGTCCTGCGGATCGGCCAGCGGACCCGCCACGGGAGTCGGCTGGGTAGCGGCCCGGGCCTGAGCGGCGGCCAGACGACTCTGATAGCCCGACGCGACGGTCCAACGTGGCACCGCGTCGCCGTCGATACCCTGGCTGAGTGGATCGGCCCGCTGACCGACCTCGAATCCATCGGTGGCGCCGTCGTGATCCGTGTCGATCGACAGTGGATCGGTGCCCGAGACGTACGCCTCGAAGCCGTCGGCGAGCCCGTCGGCATCGCTGTCCGCTCGGGTTGGATCGGTGCCCACCAGGCGCTCGAACACGTCGGTGAGCCCGTCGCCATCGGCGTCCCCGGGCAGAGCGTGGTCAACTCGTGACGCACCGTCCGAGGTCCACAACGACGACCCCGCACCGAGGTCCTGGCCGGGATCGATCTGGTCGTACGACGTCGAGGCCGCTCCGGGGGCCAGCGGCGGTGGCAGCGCAGCCCCGTAGCCGGCAACCCCCCGCGGATCACCACTGACACCGATCTCCCGCTCGACGTGTGCCAGGTACGGGCGATAGTCGGCCGCCGTGCCCCTGCTGGCGTCATGGGTGACCGTCCACGGGCGCATGTCAGAACCCTGACGACTGATGTCATAGGCGGCTCGGGCGTTGCTCCGGGGATCGTCGAGCGGGCCCCAGCGGCTGGACTGCCCCGGGGAGGTCGCATCGATCTGCCACAAGCCGACCGAGCGCTCTCCACCATCGCTGAGCGCATCGGTTCGACCATCGGACTCGGCCAGGGCGATGGCGGTCCAGGTGACAGCCTCGTTCTGCCCGAAGCCGGCCGCACGTGCAATGTCGTAGATCTCGCGGATCGTCAGCACGGGCATCGGGGCCCTCCGAGGTCATTCGTCCAGCGTCGCTCTCGCCAAGCAACTGCCCCAAGTCGGAGACATATTGTAGGACGCTCAGGGCAGTTGGTGTGGACGTCGCCCGAAGGGTCAATAGGATGACGCCCAACTCAAGGGATGAGGGTTGATGCATGTCGTACTCTCTGGGCGTTGATCTGGGGACGACATTCACTGCTGCCGCCGCGGCAAGCGGGAACGATCCGGAGATGATCGGCCTCGGGAACCGAGCTTTGCAGGTGCCTTCCGTGCTCTTCCTGGAACCTGGCGGCTTCCTGGTCGGCGAGGCCGCCGAGCGGCGCGGCACGGCCGAGCCGGACCGTCTCGTCCGCGAGTTCAAGCGGCGACTCGGCGACCACGTCCCGCTGCTGGTCGGTGGTTCTCCCTTCTCCGCCGAGCTGTTGACCGCCCGGCTGCTGACCTGGGTGGTCGCCACAACGACCGAGCGAATGGGCGATGGGCCCGGAACTGTGGTCCTCACCCATCCCGCCAACTGGGGACCGTACAAGATGGATGTCTTCCGACAGGTCGCGACCCTGGCGGACGTTCCCGACGTCATGTGGTTGCCCGAACCGGTTGCCGCCGCCGCCCAGTACGCGTCCCGAGCCCGCGTCGAACCAGGCGGGAAGCTCGCGATCTATGACCTCGGCGGTGGCACCTTCGACGTGTGCGTCGTGGAGAAGACCGGGGACGGCTTCGAGATGCTCGGCAGTCCCGACGGGGTGGAGCATCTCGGCGGAGCGGACCTCGATCATGCGCTCTTCGAGCGGGTGATGAGCGGGTTGGGCGATCGCGTCAGCGACCTCGACCCCGACGATCCCGGCCTGGCGATCGGGCTCGGGCGTTTGCGACGTGACTGCGTCGACGCCAAGGAGGCACTGTCCAGCGACGTGACCGCCGTCATCCCGGTGTCGCTTCCCGGGCTGTCCTCGACGGTTCGAGTGACCCGCAGCGAGTTCGAGGAGCTCATTCGACCCGCCCTCGAGGAGACCGTGGCGGCAACGCGTCGAGGGCTGAGCTCAGCGCACGTCGAGCCGTCAGACCTCGCCGGAATAGTGCTCATCGGCGGCAGCTCGCGCATCCCGCTCGTCGCCGAGCTGCTGCAGCACGAGTTCGGGATCCCGGCAGCGCTGGACACCCACCCCAAGCACGATGTCGCGCTCGGCGCGGCCCGACTGGGGCACAGCGCTGCAGCAGATCGACCTACCGTCTCTGCCGTTCCGATAACCGAGCTCTCGGCGGCCGCGGATACCCCAGCCGGTGAACCACCGGATCCGCGCTCCACAGGGACCATACTGACCGACCGGACACACGTGGGCACCCGCGAGATCGACCGAGAGTCTCGCGTCGGTCGAAACCGACCCCTGGTTGAGCACCTCGGCGGGCCACAGCGGCGACTCCCCGTCATCGTTTCGGTCGCGATTGCCGCACTCGTGATGTTGTTCGTGGTCGTCCGGGTCTTGACCGGACGAGATGGAGCCGTGGTTGAGGCTGGTCCTGGCAACTCGCCAGCCCAGCAGCCAACGGGCACCTCGATGACAGCACCATTGCCGCGCTCCGCACCGCTGACCGCCTCACAGCTCGTGATTCCCATGCAGGCCGAGGGCGACTGGAACCTCTATCTTGGTGACGCCAACGAGTCGGCACCCGTGCGCTCGTTGAGGTCGACCTCGGCCGCCGAAATGAACCCCGTGTTGTCGCCCGACTTCTCCACCATCGCCTACGTCCACGACGCGGACACCAGCGACGGTATCCGCAATCTGCACGTCGCTGCGGCTGCCAATGGCGAGGGAGACCGTCCCCTGTTCGACCCTGTGCCGTCGGTCTGCAGTGGCTCGATGAACCGCCCAGCTTGGAACCCGGCAGATCCCACGGTCTTGGCGGTTTCCTGCACGGACTCAGCCGGTGAGTGGGGGCTGTACATCATCACCACGGACGGCAGCGTGATCCGTGAGGTGACTCACGGCGAGCAGCGGGTCGACGATCCCGCTTTCGCACCGGACGGCAAGCGGTTGGCGTTCTGGGCCGGGCCGCAGTCGGCCTTCGGCGGCGGTGAGATCTACGTGGCCAACGCAGATGGATCAGGCCAGCCGAGGAAGCTCACCACGGGAGTCGTCGCAGGACAGGACGCTGACCCGACATGGTCACCCAATGGTCTGTCCATCGCCTTTCGCCGCCGGTCGGTCGATCAGACGACCGGAGGGAACTTCGACATCTACACCGTTCCAGCCGATGGCTCCACAGACCCGGTAGGTCTTGCGACTTCAGCAGCAGACGAGCAGGATCCGTCGTGGTCACGGTTTGGCGACTGGATCGCCTTCAAGAGCAACGCGCCGACGAAGGAAAGCGTTTCGCGCATTTGGATCATGGACAACGACGGCGAGAACAAGCGCGTGCTGTGGTCCGAGGATGCTCCCGGTTCCCAGGGTGCCCCTGCGTGGAGTCCGCGGTGAGCCGTGCGGCTCCGACGTTGTTCCGAGTGCTGAGGCTGTGTCGCGCCACCATCGCGCGGATGCGTACGGTTCGCCGCATACGTGCGCGCCTCAAACCGCGCCTGCATCCTGCGCTCATGGAAGCAGCGCAACCGCGCGTCCCGAGACGGCGCCGACTGCCTCAGCTGGTTACGATAGTGATACCGGTCTTCAACGTCGAGGACCATCTCGGAGACTGCCTGACGAGTGTCATCCGCCAGTCCTACCGGGAGCTGCAGATCATCGTCGTCGACGACGGCTCGCGCGACGGCTCGCTTGCCATCGCACGTTCGTACGCCGGCTGGGACCAGCGCATCAGCATCGTGCGGCAGGAGAATAGGGGCCTCGGGGCGGCCAGAAACGCCGGGATCGCACGTGCCCGGGGCACCTACCTCTGCTTCGTGGACTCCGACGACGTGCTTCCGGTGGGCGCCATCTCTCGACTGGTGAAGACCATCGAACGCTCGTCATCCGACTTCGTCGTCGGCGCCCTCGCCCGGCTCTCGGACACTAAGCAATCAGTCCCGCGGTGGGTGACCAGCGTGCATGGCACCGATCGGTTGGGGCTGCGGCTGACGGACTTCCCGGAGATCCTGCAGAGCGTGTTCGCCTGGAACAAGCTGTTCGAGCGCTCCTTCTTCGATCGGGTCATCGGCAGCTTCCCCGAGGGAGTCCTGTATGAAGACCAGGAACCTACAGCATTGGCGTACGCGGCCGGCACCTTCGATGTGATCAGAGCCTGCACCTACCATTGGCGCATCCGAGATGACGGCTCGTCGATCACCCAGCAGAGAGAGGATCCCCGCAACCTCGCCGACCGACTGACCGTGCTGTCGCGAGTTCTGCCCGTGGTGGCTAGTTCCGGCGAGGAGGTCCTGCGCAGCTGGCTGCGGAAGACGCTGAGTCTGGATCTGCGTCCTTACTTCGCAGTTGTTCACCGAACCGACATCGAGGCTTGGCAGAGTCTGCGTCGCGCTATTCTGGAGCTTGCTCCGATGCTCGACGACGAGCTTCTCCTCTGCGTGCCGTTCGTGGATCGGTACTGCGCTCTCGCGCTCATCGCCGACCGCCGCGACAGCGTCATCGCGATGCTGACCAGGCAGGATGAGTACGGTTCCTGCCTCCCCGGTGTCGTCCTCAACGGTGTCGCCAAGATCGACCTCGACTACCTGATCGGGCTCGGTTTCGCACCGGAGGAACCACTGCTGACACTGACCGAGGCCGACCTCCGGGCGGTGGCACAGATCCGTTCCTGGAAATGGCGAGATCAGCAGTTCGACGTCACAGGCGCGGCGTTCGTCTCGAACCTGCCCACGGGCCCAGACTCGGTGGTGCTGCGCGCGTCAACCGCCGACGGCTGCGCCGTCGACATCCCAACGATCACCTATCACGACTCCAAGATCGACGCGGAGTCCCGCGACGCCTGGAACAGCCACGCCTGGGGGGCTTTTAGGGCAACTATCGATCTGGAGCGGCTGTCCCGTGCCAGGACCTGGTGGTTGACGGTCGAGCTGTCTCATGCAGGACTCCGCTGGTCCGGCCTGCTGCAGAGGGACTTGAGGGGACCCGCCGCCGATGTGCCGGTTGCCCCGCCGAGCGACCAGGGTCGATGGGTGATCGAGGTCGTCGACGGGAAGCTCGGCTTGCGCTTCCGGGCTGCCGCACTGGCCGTGGTCGAGATCCTCGACGTCACCGACTCGACGATCAGCCTCCGCACCGACGACCCGGAGGTGCGCACCATCGTGGCCGTTGACGGATCCCAGCACCGATCGGCAGAGGTGACAAGTGGTCCTTCCGGACGCGACGGCGACCTGGTTCTGCGCCTCCCCGCTCGGCAGCCCCTCACCACGCACGAGACCCGCGACTACGACCTCCTGGCCGTCACCACGCTCGGTCGCACCCTGCGCATCTGCTCGGCGACTCAGCTTGGCTCGAAGTCCCACCAGGATCACTTCATCACGCCCACCGAAGCTGGCGACGGATCGCTGGGCCTGAGACGGCGGTCCTGGGCGGCTGCCGTCGAGCGCGTCGAGTTGCTGGACGGCACCTTGACCGTCCAGGGACGCCTTGCGCTCACCGGTTCGCCACAGCTGGGCGCCGTTCTGGTCTCCGAGCGCGGAGCTCGCTCTGCCGACGAGTTCGATCATGACCGGCAGGCTGGTACCTTCACGGCCAGCTTCGGCGTGAGCGGTCTGAGCAAGCACTGGGGCTTCGGATTTCGTGTCCGCATTCGTCAGAAGGGCACGACGACTGACCTCTGGGTCCCGGTTGACCAGCAGCTCGGCGACCGGCTCCCGCTCGATCTGCAGTGCGGGGCGACGGCCGTCACGGTGAGTCGGACGCCGAAGGCTGGTGCACTGTGGGTGCGCTTGCGCCATCCCTACACCCTCGCTGAGCGGGGTGCACTGGCGCAAAGACATCTCCACCGGCGCCATCAGAAGCACACCGGCGAGGCGAACCGGCCAGCAGTGCTGTTCGACGTGTTCGCAGGTCGCTCGACCGGGGACAGCCCACGGGCGATCTTCGAGGAGCTGCGGGCGCGCGACCTCGGTCTGGAGCTGTTCTGGGCGGTAGCAGACACCAGCATCGACGTTCCCGCCGGTGCGCAGCCAGTGCTCCTTCACTCCAAGCAGTGGATCGATCTCCTCTCCGAGGCGCGCTACCTCGTCAACAATCACCACTTCCCGTTCTACTTCCGCAAGCAGACAGGCCAGACGTACGTGCAGACGTGGCACGGCACGCCGCTCAAGCGCATCGCCAACGACATCACGTCGCCGAAGCAGTCGCTGGAGTACCTGGCGCTGATGAAGCGGGAGGCGAGGTCCTGGGACTTCCTCCTCGCGCAGAACGACTTCGCTGCCTCTCACCTGCCTGCCGCTTTGGGCTACGGTGGCGAGGTCATCAACGAGGGTTACCCGCGCAATGACGTCCTGGCCCGGAACGACGGGGGAGATCGCCGAGCGGCGATCAGGGACAGGCTCGGGCTGACTGACCAGACCGCGGTGTTGTACGCACCCACATGGAGAGACACTGCCTTCGGGCGGCACTCCTTCGTCAACCACCTCGATCATGAGGAGATCCGCCGCCGGCTAGGGACGGATGTCACGGTGCTGATCCGGGGTCATGCGAACGCGTGGCATGCGCAGCAGCCCGTGACCGCGCGAAACCTGATCAACGTAACGCACCACCCGGATGTGAACGACCTGATTTTGGCTGCTGACGTCTTGGTGACCGACTATTCCTCGATCATGTTCGACTTCTGTGTCACCGGCAAACCGATGATGTTCCTGGTGCCCGACCTGGAGACCTATCGTGATCAGATTCGAGGCTTCTATCTTGACCTAGAGCAGATCGCGCCCGGACCTCTGTGCCGCACGACCTCTGAGGTGGTCGATCACCTCAAGGACATGACCTGGTTGGAGGCCACTCGGTGGGGTCGATACAAGGTCTTCCGGCAGCAGTTCGCTCCCCGCGATGACGGCTCTGCCAGCCGGCGGATCGTCGATCGGATTTGGGGCCCGTCCTGCTAAGAGCGCGCGCGGATAGGCCGGTCAGGGG
>JBAVKQ010000130.1:0-13887 GCA_049688395.1 Candidatus Nanopelagicales bacterium | reverse complement strand
CCCGCCCGCCCCGACCCCCACTCCAGCTGCGGGTCCCCCAGCCGCGTCCGCCCCCACTGACCCAGAGTCGTCCCCTGGCGGCGCGCACGCAGCAGCGGCCCCCTCGGACCTGTACGTCACCCCGTTGGTGCGCAAGCTCGCAGCCCAGTCCGACGTCGACCTGGCCACCGTGCGCGGCACGGGCGTGGGCGGACGGATCACCAAGCAGGACGTGTTCGACGCCAAGCACCGAGGCACCTCGACGGTCGGTTCCCCTGCTCCGGCGGCGCCTGCCGCCCCGGCTGCTCCCGCTGCTCCCGCTGCGGCCCCCGCTGCCCCGGCTGCGGCTGCTTCGGCCCCCGCTGCACCGGCTGCCCCCGCACCGGCAGCGAGCAGCCCCACCCCCGCGGCGCCGGCACCAGCAGCTGCACCCGCACCCGCCGCGAAGACGCCGGGCGGCACCGGCAACGTCCGCACCGAGAAGATGCCGCGCCTGCGCAAGGTGATCGCCGAGCGCATGGTGGAGTCGCTGCACGTCTCGGCACAGCTGACCACCGTCGTCGAGGCCGACGTCACCCGGATCGCCGCGCTGCGCAAGCGGCACAAGGATGCCTTCGAGGCGCGCGAGGGCGTGAAGCTGTCCTTCATGCCCTTCTTCGCCAAGGCGATCATCGAGGCGCTCAAGGCCTACCCGATCGTCAATGCCTCGATGGATCAGGCCGCCGGCACGGTCACCTACAACGACTCGATCCACCTGGGCATCGCCGTCGACACCCAGCGCGGCCTGCTGGTGCCGGTCGTGCGCGACGCCGACGACCTGAACCTGGGTGGGCTGGGCCGCAAGATCGCCGATGTGGCCGAGCGCACCCGGACCAACAAGGTCTCGCCCGACGAGCTGTCCGGTGGCACGTTCACGCTGACCAACACCGGTAGTCGCGGCGCCCTGTTCGACACCCCGATCATCAACCAGCCGCAGGTCGGCATCCTCGGCCTGGGCTCGATCGTGCGCCGACCCGTGGTCGTCGTCGACGACACGGGTGCGGACTCCATCGCGATCCGCTCGATGGTCTACCTCGCGCTGACCTACGACCACAGGTTGGTCGACGGCGCGGATGCGGCCCGGTTCCTGACCACCCTCAAGGCACGGCTGGAGTCCGGCGACTTCGAGGCGGAACTGGGCTGATGCGGATCGCGGTGACCGGGGCCTCCGGCCTGATCGGCGGCTCCTTGGTGCCCTATCTGCGCGGGCAGGGTCACGAGGTGCTCCGGATGGTCCGACGGGCCTCGGGAGCACCGGACGAGGTGGCCTGGGACCCGACGGGGGGCAGGGTGGACACCGCGGCCCTGGTGGGCGTGGACGGGGTGATCCACCTGGCCGGTGCCGGGGTGGGCGATCATCGGTGGACCGACGAGTACAAGGCGACCATCCGGGACTCCCGGCTGCAGGGCACCCGGACGCTGGCCAGCGCCTTGGCCGGGATGTCGACTCCCCCCTCCGTACTGGTCTCCGGGTCGGCGATCGGCTTCTACGGCGACACCGGCGACACAGAGGTGGCCGAGGACGCTTCGGCGGGCGAGGGCTTCCTGGCCGAGGTGGTCGTGGACTGGGAGGCAGCCGCGCAACCGGCGCGCGACGCGGGGATCCGCGTGGCCCATCCCCGAACCGGGCTGGTGGTCGCCGGCCGAGGTGGTGCGTGGGGCAAGTTGTGGCCGATCTTCCGACTCGGCGGCGGCGGTCGGCTGGGCAGCGGCACGCAGTGGTGGTCGTTCATCTCGCTTCGCGACGAGGTGCGCGCGCTGACCTACCTGCTGGAGCACCTGGAGGGCCCGGTCAACCTGACCGCACCCACACCGGCGACCAACGCCGAGGTCACCGAGGCGATGGGCGACCTGCTGCACCGCCCGACCTGGCTGCCCGTACCTGCCAAGGCCCTGGAGTTGGTCCTCGGCGAGTTCTCCGCGGAGGTGCTCGGCAGCGCCCGGGTCGTGCCCACGGCACTCCTGGACGCGGGATTCGTCTTCGAGGACCCGAGCATCGAGCAGGCCCTGGCCTGGGCATGGGCCAACCGCTGATCCTCACGGGGTAGCACCAGCCCGTTCGAGCAGCTCGACCGACACCACCCGCCAGCCCGGATCGGGCCCGAGGTCCGGATCCGCGTCGTTCTCCGCTGCCGCATCGACCGGACCAGCCGGTGCCAGGACGATCGCCCAGCGCGCCGACGCCGCCTGGTCGACCTGCGACACGATCAGCCCCTGGTCATCGACCAGGTCGTAGGCCGACCGCGCATCGACGATCTGCAGCTGGACCTGCGCCCCGACCGGCTCGACCTGCTCGATGGCCATGACCTGGGCGCGCAGCCCCTCGGGGCGCAGACCCCGGGCCGCCAGATCTGCCACGAGGGCCTCGTCGGCCAGCCACGCCGGCGAATCCGGCTGGGCAAAGGTCGCCAGGCCCGCTGGATCAGCCGATTCCAGGGTTGCGTTCCTGCGGGCGTCCAGCTCGGCCATGACCGACCACCAGTCCGTGCCCTGGAGCTCCGCGCTCGCCGATCCACCCGGAGTCGGAGTGCTGCTCGGGGCACCGCTCGCCAGCGGCCCCGGATCGGCCTGCCCGTCCAGAGCCACCACCGCGGCCGGACCGGGCCCCGACGCCACCGCATCGGGAGGCTGGACGAAACGGGCGGCCACCACCACCGCCGCCACCACCACCACGGCCATCAGTGCCGCGCGCATCCGGCTGCGCGACGCGCTGCCCCGGCCCCCACGTCGTCCCCACCGGCCCGCGTCGCGCACAGGCCGGTCCGCACCTTCGGGGTCAGCGTCACTCATGCGATCGGCCCAGTCCGAAGGCTCACCATCGCCCCCCGAGCGCCGGCGCGCGGACAGACCCAGTGCTGCCGGTGCGTCGCCGAGCTGGTGCACCCCCGGGACTGTGCTGCGCCAGAGCTGCGATTCCTGTGTCCTCTCCCCATCCACAGCAGCACCCTGCACCGCCCACCGGCATTCGCCAAGCGGTCATCCACAGGCAGCACCTCAGGCCTTTGGCTGCTCGTGCCGGCTGCTGATGCCGGCTGCCGGCGGCCGGCTGCGGATCCCGTCCGGTCAGAGCTCGCCGGGGTACGGTGTGCTCGTGGTGATCCAGGTGCACACCGGCCAGGCGCCGATCGACTACCTGGCCGCCTGGGAGCAGCAGCGTGCCTGGCATGCGCAGGTCGTCCAGGGCAGCATCCCGGACCTGGTCTGGTTGCTCGAACACCCGCCGGTCTACACCGCCGGCCGGCGCACCGAACCACTGGACCGCCCCTTCGACGGCACCCCGGTCATCGACGTGGACCGCGGCGGAAGGATCACCTGGCACGGCCCCGGCCAGCTCGTGGGCTATCCCATCGTGCACCTGCCCGATCCGATCGACGTCGTGGCCCACGTCCGCCGGATGGAGGCGCTGCTCATCGACGTGTGCGCCGACCTCGGGGTCACCGCCGAGCGCGTGCAGGGCCGCTCGGGCGTGTGGATCCCCGCCGACGTGGCAGGCGGCACGCGCAAGATCGCGGCCATCGGCGTGCGGGTCTCCCGCGGGGTCACGATGCACGGCTTCGCGCTCAACTGCGATCCCGACCTGAGCTGGTACGACCGGATCGTCCCGTGCGGCATCCGCGACGCCACGGTCACCTCGCTGTCGGCCGAGCTCGACCGCGACGTCACCGTAGCCGAGGCACACAGCCTGGTCGTGGCCCGAATCGAACAACTCCTGGCCCCAGCCCGGTCTGCGTAGTCGAAACGGCGGACCAGAGGGCCCGATTCGACTACGTAGACCGGGTGCGTCCGAAGACGACTGCGGGTGCGAGGTGTGCCACGTAGGCTGGCCCCCGTGATCACCCCTGACGGCCGGCGGATGCTGCGCGTCGAGGCGCGCAACGCCAGCGTCCCGATCGAGCGCAAGCCCGACTGGATCAAGACCCGCGCCCGCACCGGCCCGGAGTTCATGGCCATGCGCGAACGGGTTGCCGGCGCAGGCCTGCACACGGTCTGCCAGGAGGCGGCCTGCCCCAACATCTACGAGTGCTGGGAGGACCGCGAGGCCACGTTCCTGATCGGCGGTGCGCAGTGCTCCCGGCGCTGCGACTTCTGTCAGATCGACACCGGCCGTCCCGAGCCGCTGGACCGCGACGAGCCGCGGCGCGTCGCCGAGTCGGTGACCACGATGGGCCTGCGCTACGCCACCGTCACCGGGGTGGCCCGCGACGACCTGCCCGACGAGGGCGCCTGGCTCTACGCGCAGACCGTGCGCGCGATCCACGAGCGCAATCCCGGCTGCGGGGTCGAGGTCCTGATCCCCGACTTCTCCGGGATCCCCGAGCTGCTGGCCCAGGTCTTCGCCGCCGCCCCCGAGGTGTTGGCGCACAACGTGGAGACAGTCCCGCGGATCTTCAAGCGGATCCGCCCGGCGTTCACCTACGAGCGCTCCCTGGACGTGCTCACCCAGGCTCGCGCCGCGGGAATGGTGACCAAGTCCAACCTGATCCTGGGCATGGGCGAGACCACCGACGAGGTGCACACCGCTCTGGCCGACCTGCGCGCCGCTGGGTGCGACCTGATCACGATCACCCAGTACCTGCGCCCCACGCCCCGGCACCACCCGGTCGAGCGCTGGGTGCGCCCGGAGGAGTTCGTCGCCCTGGCCGATCACGCCACTGGGCTGGGCTTCCTCGGGGTGATGAGCGGGCCGCTGGTGCGCTCCTCCTACCGGGCCGGCCGGCTGCACGCACAAGCCCTCGCCGCACGCGCCGACCGGTAGGATCGCGCCCATGTCGAAGATGGGTGACCGCGTCCGCACGATCCGGGAGAACTACCGGATGGCCAAGCGGAGCGACCCGAGGCTGGGCTGGATCCTCAGCGGCATCTTCGTGCTCGTGATGGCCATCTTCATCGGCATCGGCCTGTGGACCGGAAACATGATCACCTTCGTGATCCTCGGGGTGTCGACCGGGCTGATGATCGTGGCCATCATCTTCAGCCGACGGGCGATGCGCTCGGCCTACAAGTCGATCGAGGGCCAACCCGGTGCGGCCGTGGCCGTGATCCAGAACATGGCCAAGGCGGGCTGGGGCATCACCCCGGCGGTCGCGGTCAACAAGCACCAGGACATCGTGCACCGGGCGGTCGGGCGCCCCGGGATCATCCTGATCGGCGAGGGCGCCAGCCCCGCGCTGCCTGCCCTGATCCTCAGTGAGCGCAAGCGCACCGCCCGGTTCGTCTCCGAGGCGCCGATCAACGACTTGACGATCGGCCCCGACGAGGGCCAGATCGCGATCGCCAGGCTCGACAAGCACCTGCGCAAGATGCCCAAGGTGCTCGCCCCGGGCGAGGTCACCACCCTGCGCAAGCGACTCGACGCGCTGGCCAACGCGCCGCTGCCGATGCCCAAGGGCCCGATGCCCAAGGGCGGCCGGATGCCGCGCGGCGGCAAGATGCGCTGACCGTGACCGACCAGGACGGCAGTTCCGGCGAAGTCGGCGGCACCGACCCCGCCGAGGACGCCTATCGGGGGCAGTCCCTGGGCCTGCCGGAGTCCGGATCGGGGTCGATGGCCTCGACCGGTCGGCGGGTCGTGGCGCTGTTCATCGACTGGTTCGCCGCCCTGCTGATCTCCCGCGCCCTGGTCGGCGAACCCACCTCGACGCTGGAGACCTTCGCCACGCTGGGCATCTTCGCCCTGGAAGTCACGGTGCTCACCTGGCTGTGGGGGGCGTCGTTCGGCCAACGGATCATGGGCATCCGCGTGCTCGGTCGCACGCATCGACTCGGGCTGGTGGCCGCGGCACTGCGCACGCTGCTGATCTGCCTGGTGCTGCCGGCGCTGGTGTGGGACGCCCAGGGCCGCGGGCTGCACGACCGGGCAGTCGACAGCCTCGTCCTGCGCGCCTGAAGCACCCCCTCGGACGCCGCGTAACGCGCGCGAAACAATGGGGACACCGACGGGAAATCCCACCCACCTAGCGTCGCTCACGAAGCTGCGGCCCCCGCTCACCGCGGGTCGCAGCCCAGCGCCCCATCCAGGGCCGCGTTGCGCGGCCTGATCCCAGGAGGTTGATTTGTTCAGCACAGCGGAAGAAGTCCTGCAGTTCATCGCCGAGGAGGATGTCCAGTTCGTCGACGTCCGCTTCTGCGACCTGCCCGGCGTCATGCAGCACTTCAACGTCCCCGCCCAGGGTCTCCCGGCGGAGTTCTTCACCGAGGGCCAGATGTTCGACGGATCCTCGATCCGCGGCTTCCAGGCGATCCACGAGTCGGACATGAAGCTCATCCCCGACCTGGGCAGCGCATTCCTCGACCCGTTCCGGGTGGAGAAGACGCTGATCATCAACATGTCGATCCGCGACCCGTTCACCGACGAGCCCTACAGCCGCGACCCGCGCAACATCGCGATGAAGGCCGAGGCCTACCTGAAGTCGACCGGCATCGCCGACATCGCGTTCTTCGCCCCGGAGGCCGAGTTCTACATCTTCGACTCGGTGCGGTTCGAGACCAAGCAGAACGCCGGCTACTACTTCATCGACTCGGTCGAGGGCAAGTGGAACTCGGGCAACGAGTTCGACGCGGATGGCGGGGCGAATCGTGGCTACAAGACCCCCTACAAGGGCGGGTACTTCCCGGTCCCCCCGGTCGACCACTTCGCTGACCTGCGCGACCAGATGAGCCTCATGCTCGGGCGGGTCGGGCTGACCGTGGAGCGCGCGCACCACGAGGTCGGCACCGCCGGCCAGGCCGAGATCAACTACCGCTTCGACGAGCTGGCGAAGGCCGCCGACGACGTGATGAAGTTCAAGTACGTCATCAAGGGTGTGGGGTGGGCCGCGGGCAAGTCGGTGACCTTCATGCCCAAGCCGGTCTTCGGGGACAACGGGTCGGGCATGCACGTGCACCAGTCGCTGTGGAAGGACGGCAAGCCGCTGTTCTACGACGAGGCCGGCTACGGCGGCCTGTCGGACATGGCGCGCTGGTACATCGGCGGCCTGCTCGAGCATGCACCGAGCCTGCTGGCGTTCACGAACCCGACGGTGAACTCCTACCACCGCCTGGTCCCGGGCTACGAGGCCCCGGTCAACCTGGTCTACAGCCAGCGCAACCGCTCGGCGTGCATCCGGATCCCGATCACGGGCTCGAACCCGAAGGCCAAGCGCATCGAGTTCCGTGTGCCGGACCCGTCGAGCAACCCGTACCTGGCGTTCTCGGCGATGCTGATGGCCGGCCTGGACGGCATCAAGAACAAGATCGAGCCGCGCGAGCCGGTCGACAAGGACCTCTACGAGCTGCCGCCGGACGAGGCCGCCGACATCCCCCAGGTCCCCGGTTCGCTACCCGAGGTGCTCGACGCGCTCGAGGCCGACCACGGCTACCTCACCGAGGGCGGGGTGTTCACCGAGGACCTGATCGACACCTGGATCGCCTACAAGCGGATCAACGAGGTCGACCCGATCCGGCTGCGTCCGCACCCGCACGAGTTCGAGCTGTACTACGACATCTGAGTTCCGCCCCGGTTCGAGGCTGTGACCGGCCTCTGACCTGGACCGATGCCATGGCGAGTCCCTTCGGGGGCTCGCCTTGGCATCGTTGTGGCACACACCGGGGCTGTGTCGAGCAAGGCACGCGTCGCGGCACCGTTCGGGCTGACCAGGGCAACTTCGGCCCGGGTGCTCGGCGCCCGCAGACCATCCTCGAGGAGTTGGGCGGAGCCTTCGATGATGAGTGCATGACGGCGACGGGTTTGCTGACCCACGAGTGGTTCCGGTACGGCAAGCGCCGGGTGTATGTGAAGACCCCTGAGGGGGACCAAGTCGGGTGGGTGGACCTGGTCACAGGCCAACGCATTGTTGAACAGGAATCCTTGTCGGACCTGTTCCACCACACGATCGACTGGTACCTCGCCGCCCACTCACAGCCGCTGACCAGCAGGGATACAGATCCGGTCCTCACCTTGCAGGCAACCCCGCCGGAGACGGGGCTGGCTGTTGCCAACGCCGCGCCAGGGCGTCTGCCTCCGAGGCACAACCACCAGGGCAGGAACCGCTCCCGGCAGCGGAGGTGGAAGCAGCGTCCCGACGTGCTCAGCTGCCGACGCAGTGGCAGGACCTGTCGTTGAACGTGCCCGGCCAAGCAGCGCGATCCCGGGCCCATGCGGAACGCGCCGCCCAGAAGGACCGCGGGAAGGTCCGGGCGTTCATGCAGCACCTGCTGGACGTGAAGACCGACGAGCGGAACTGGCGCGTCGGGGCGGACGGCGAGGAGACCATCGGCGCCAAGCTGGAGAAGCTGACCAAGCACGGCTGGTACGTGCTGCATGCCGTGCCGATCGGGGATCGGGGCTCCGACATCGACCACGTGCTGATCGGACCAGGCGGCGTGTTCACCCTGGACACCAAGACCCACCCCGGCGGCAGCGTCTGGGTCGGAAGATATGCGATCAAGGTCAACGGACAGAGTACCCAGTACCTGCGCAACTCCCGGTTCGAAGCCCAGCGAGCCGCGCGGCTGCTCAGCACTGCTATCGGCCATCCCGTCGAGGTGACCCCGGTCCTGGTGTTCCTCACCGGAACCCTGATCCCGAACGTGACGATCAAGCAGACGCCCGATGACGTACGCATCCTCGACCGGATGGACGTACCCTCGGCCTTCAAGCGGGCATCGAGGCGACTCACCTGCGAACAAGTCGAGCTCGGGTTCCAGCAGGCGCGTCGATCCACCACCTGGACCGAGTCCTGACCCGTGGGTGCTCTCACGACACCGGAGCCTCCTGTGCCCGGCTGTCGAATCACCCGCACCGGTGCCCGGCCGATCTCCGCAGCAGCGGCGGGGTCGGTCATGCGTTCGGCGGTCACCGAGATAGCGATGCCCCGCGGAAGCGCGGCGGAGAACTTGAGGCCATCGAGTGCCTCGCCGTTGCTGGCGGGTAGGGCTCCCCGCGCCAGGCCAGCCTCGGTTGCGGCGCGGACCTGGTCTGCGTCGACCCGCCCACCGAGGGTGATCCCCGTGTACGGTGCTGGCGCGCTCTGCTCGCAGCCGCTCCAGTGCCGCGGCCCCGAGTGGGGACAGCGGCACGCCCGGGTCCTTTACCTTGGTCAACGCCGAGCCGACGGACCCCAGCGCCAGGTCGAACGACCGCGCCAACGACTCGGTGGCCACGTGGTCGTTGACCGGCTGCGCCGCATGGTCGACCCCGGTGTGCAGCTGCTGCACGAAGTCCGAGGCAGCCACCACCACCGCAATGTCGAAGACCTCCCGCGGCAGCCCGTACGAGTGCATCAGTGCTCCCCCTCCCCCGACCAACCGATCGCCCCATGCTGGCGGATGGGACCGACACGACGCCGGTGCGCCACGTGCTCGCCGGACGCGCATCGTCGGGCCGGGCCGGTTGTCCACCGACACCGGTTGGCGGGGGCGGCAATGTCCGTCACGCCTGATAGAATTCGAACATCAGTTCGAACGGGGGAGCGTGATGACCAGCACAATCCAGGACCAGCAGGCCGCGGTCGACCCGCGTGCGCGGGGCGCGTCGCCGCAGGCCTCGGAGGAGGTGGCCGGCCTATGGGAACGGGCCACGTCATATGCGGCCGTGGGATCTGCCCTCGATGGGTCTGCACGCCGAGGACCGCCCGTGTGCGGACGTCGACGTGCTGGCCGGGGCGTTCGCCGCGGTGGAGTACGAGTTGGCCCGCCTCATGCACGCCGCCTCCACCGCCGGGAGCCTGCCCCTGGTCGGACCGGGCGCGGTCCTGGCCGCCCGCGGGTGGGCCACCCCGCAGGCCCGCAGGCTGGCCCGGACCGGGGCCCTGGCCGCGGCGCACCCCTCGATCGCCGCAGCCTGGTCCGCGGGGATCATCACCTCCGAGCACGTCGACGCCGTCGCCCGCAACGTCGGCCCGCTGACCGAGGCCCAGCTCACCGCCGTGATCACCGAGCTGGGGACCCGGTGGGGCCAGTGGTCTCCGCCGATGATTACCCGGCTCATGCTCAGCGCCGTCGGGCTGCTGCACCCACCTGCCGACGACCAACCCAACGCCGACGAAGCTGACGCCCACAGCACCCGCGACCTGTCCTTCGCCCTGCTCGGCGACACCGTCATCCTGTCCGGCACCCTGCCCCGCCTCGAAGGCGAGGCCGTCATCGCCGCGATCGACGCCCTGGCCGAGCGGTTGCGCTCCACCGCCGACCACGTCCCCGCCGGCGCACGGCGCGCCGACGCCCTCGTCGAGTTGGTCAACACGGCTGCCACCACCGGCAACCTGCCCACCCGCGGCGGGCTGCCCGTGGCCCTGACCGTCACCCTGGACCACACTGCGGTCGGGGACCCCGTCTGGACCACCAGCCGCGGACATCTGCTCACCCCCGCCGAGCAACGCTTCACCGCATGCGACCCCACCCTCACCCCCATCGCGGTGAGTACCCCCAGCGCCAGCACCGGCTCCGGCCCGGAGGTGGCCAGCCCCGAGCCGGCCACACCGGCCGCACGGATCGCCGCACTGGCCGCGCTGTTTTTCGACGGCCCCCGGATCCCCCTGGCCGTGGGACGCACCTCGCGCACCGCCACCGGCGCCCAACGCAAAGCCCTGGCCGCGCGAGACGGTGGCTGCATCATGCCCGGCTGCCAGATACCCGCCGAGAACTGCCAGGCCCACCACCTGCACGACTGGGCCACCGGCGGCGCTTCGGACCTCGACAACCTCGCCCTGCTCTGCTGGAGCCATCACCGCCAGGTCGACCTCGGCATGTGGACCATCACACCGGCCGAACCCGGGACCACCCGTTGCGACCCTCCCCCCGGAGCACCGCCCAGTACTGTCTGGCCCGGCAACAACCGATCGCCCTTCGCCATCACCGGCACACCCCGCACCCGCTGGCGCCTGTGACGAGGTGAAGCCCTGCTCTGAGCGCGTTACGCCTTCGGGCGGCGTCCCCGCACGGGCGCTGGCGGGTGCCAACTCGTGACGTCCGAGCGGTTCACCCCGAAAGCGGCCAGCCGCTGATCCACCCCAGCCGATCACCAGGCCGCCATCCCCCGAGGGCTGTGGATCCCCGTACTGCCGGCCCCCCGGTGCGCTACCGTCGGCGCACCGCACGGATCCCCGATTCCCTCGGAGGGCGACATGGAGCTGGACGGCGACTTCTCGGAGGATCGCGAGGCTCCCGAGGAACTGGGGCAGGACGTCGACTTCACAGCTCTGCTCGGTGCTGGGGTCGCGTCCGCCACCAGCACCCGCGGACTCCTCACCTTCGCCGCGGACCTCGAGGCGCAGGGAGTCGGCCTCGGCCAACCTCCCACGACGCCCTTTTCAGGCCTCTCCCATCAGGATCTTCGCAACTCGCCCGGGACCAGCGTGCTGCAGGACTTCCGCCCCCCGGGAGTGCCCGGATTGGCTTCGGCCGTGGGCCAGTGGCTGCGGGACACGCTGTCCGAGGGGCAGGTGGTCCGGATCGACGAGCCTCAGTACGGCTACCTCGACGTCCCGGTCGTGCTCCTCGGGGCCCCTGATGTCGTCGGCGCCGAGGTCACCTGGTCCGAGACCCAGTCCCACGCACGCACCGACGGGCTGAAGGTCACCGTCGGAGTCCTCGGATTCGGCAAGTCGGTCACCACGCAGCGTGAGGAAGAGATCGTCGAGACCGCGGCAGCGGGCCGCACCAAGCAGGTCCTGCTCCAGGTGCCAGTGATGATCAGCGCCTGGGGGCGTCGGATCGGAGCCGACGAGGTCCGGCCCTTCGTCACGGTGGAGCGGATCGAGTGGGACAAGTATCCGCAGAAGTGGGTCACCCTCGACGACCTGTCGCTGGACGCGGTCGACAAGGGTCTGCGGGCCGGAGACGTCGAGGATCGGCGCCGGGCCAGCGACGCGAAGAAGGGATCGACAAGGCAGGCCGCCGACCGGACCAGCACCTTCACCATCGGGCTGAAGGCGCAGATCCGCGGCGTGCAGGTGGCCAAGGAGATCAGCCTCGAGGTGGTCGGCTCAGCGCGGTACGACGTGGCGTGGACCCTGCCCGGCAGGCACTCCTATCGCCGCTACGAGCCGTCCCGAGGCCTGGGGCTGATCTGGCGCACGACCTGAGTCCGCCGAGCGGCCACCGACCACCTCGGGCTAGTCATCCGGCGCGACCGCGATCCCCAGTGCAGCCGCCAACGCCGGGGCGAGCTCGAGCAGCTGGTCGGCAGAGACGGTCGCACCCGTCAGGTGCGCGACCCCCTCGACCAGCTCGATCCGGGCCGCGCGCAGGTCCACGTCGCGCAGAGTCGCGCGAGTCACGATCAACTCGTCGACCGTGCAGTCGCGCAGGCTGACCCGCACCGCGGTCGCCGCACCGAGGTCCAGCGTCTCGATCCGGCAGTCGGTGAACGCGACGTCGGTGAGCGTCGCATCACGCAGGTTCACGTACCCCAGGCGCGCGCCCGTGACCCCCACTGCGTCCCAGGTCGCGCCGGCCAGGTCCAGGGCCGGCAGCCGCCCACCGACGATCTCCACCGTCCGCCACTGGACGTCGCGCGCCCGGAGAACCGTCACGTCGAGGTCGAGCAGGCGGCATTCGAGGAGCCGGCTCCGGTCGACCAGCCACCGCGCCACCCCGACGATCTGAACCTGGCACTCGCGCAACGTGACGCGCGTCCAATCCAGCTCGGGCGCGGATCGGACGGTGAGCAGTTCGGCCTCCCGCTCGTCGCCCGGACCGAGGCCGGCCGCATCACCGGTATCGAGCCCCTCGAGGCTCAGGGACACTGCCGCGGGCACGTCCGGGCGCTGGTGGGTCACCGACCAGATCGTGCCAGAGACTCATGCCACCGGGGTCCCGGGCGGCCTGCAGACGCGCGGGGCGCAGTAGCGTGAGCAATGTCGCCAAGTTCGCGGCGAGGCAGGAGGCGTGCTGATGAGGTGCCCGAACTGTGGCGCTACCGATCTGGACCCGTTCCGCCACGACGAGGCTGGGATGGTCACGTGCACCTGCGGGCACCAGGCCTACGCCGGCTATCTCGCCGAAGCTGAGTCGCTGACGGCTCGCGCGGGCTGGTTGGCTGACCGCATCTCGGCTGGGGATCCCGCCCCGGCCCCGGAGGTGGCCCGCGCCTACGGCATCTGGGCGGCGCCGGACGCTGCCACCCCGGGCACCACCCCTGGGGCGAGCGTGTTCGGGCCGGCCGGGTACGGTCCAGGCCGCCCAGGCGCAGCCCGCACGAGGGGAGGCGCCCCCGGCGCGCAGACGCTCCTGCTCAGCCTCGGCGCTCTGCTCCTGGTGGTCGCGGGCTCGGTGTTCGCGGCCGTCACCTGGGACCGCCTGGGCACCTCGGGCCAAGTGGTGCTCATGCTCCTGGCCACCTTCGGCCTGGGGGCCCTGGCAATCCGGCTGCGGCGGCGGCTGGCCGGCACCGCCGAGGCGCTCGCTGTCGTGGCTGCCGGCCTGGCCGTGGTGGACCTCGTCTCGGCACCCGCCCTGGGCCTGCTGCCGAGCAACTGGATCGAGGACCCCACGCTGTACCCCGCACTTGCCCTGGGCGCACTGGGCACTGCCCTGCTGTGGGGCCACCACCGCACGACGCTGCAGGCGTGGTGCTGGCTGGGCTGGCTGCTCGTGCTGACAGCTGGGCTGCTCGTGATTCCCGCGGTCTCGTCGGCGTTCGACTCCGAGGCCTGGACGGCCGCCTCGGTCACGGTGCCCGCCCTCATCAGCGTGGGGATGCTCGCAGCAGCCCGCCACCCGACACGATGGCCGGAGCACCGCATCGCCCTGGGCGCAGTGGGGGGCACGGGCCTGGTCGTCACTGTCGTGGCCACCGCCGCTGCGGCCTCGAGCCCGGACCCGCGGCCCGGCGCCCTGGTGACCGCCGCACTCACCACGCTGGCCGTGGGCACCTGGGCGGCCCTGGAC
>JBAVKQ010000129.1:0-16766 GCA_049688395.1 Candidatus Nanopelagicales bacterium | reverse complement strand
GCCCCCGCCGGGCGGCAACTATCCACCGCCCCCGCCGGGCGGCAACTATCCACCGCCCCCGCCGGGCGGGGGCTACCAGCCAGGTCCAGCTGGTCAGCCCAGGGCATTCTCACCCACAGACGCGGTCGTGTACGGCTGGAACGGGTTCAAGAACAACGTCGGCCCATTGGTCATCATCGGACTGGTCCTGCTCGCTGCCAGCGCACTGACCAACTTCCTGAGCCGCGGCTTCGACACCTTGATCATCAGCGCTACGGCCAACCTGCTGTCGATCTTCATCTCCCTGGTCATCAGCCTGGGACTGATCAGGGCTGCCCTGATCATCCTCGACGGCCGCAAGCCCTCCGTTGAGGACCTGATCAGCACCGACAACATCGGGCCCTACATCATCGCCTCGATCGTCGTGACAGTCCTGACCGTTGTCGGTCTGGTTCTGTGCATCCTCCCGGGGCTCGTCGTGGCGTTCCTGGCACAGTTCTACGGCTACGCGATCGTCGACGGAAAGGCCGACGGCGGCGGTGGGGCGCCCTCCTCGGACCCCATCGGCGCCATCCGGACCTCCATCCAGGTTGTCGTGGCGAACCTCGGCCAGTTGATCTTGCTGCTGCTGCTCAGTTTCGCCATCAATCTCGCTGGGGCGCTGCTGTGCGGCGTGGGCCTGCTGGTCAGCATCCCGGTCACGGCGATCGCCTTGGCCTACGCCTGGCGCTCGTTCTCCGCCGGGCCGATCGCGGCCCAGGCCTGATCACGCACACGGACTGACGAGGGGCTCCGTCCAGCAGGCGGGGCCCCTCGTCAGTCCGGCGGGACGACCGTGTCCGCGACGATGATCTGCGAGCCGATCAGGGCAGCCGCGGGACCACGCCGGTCTGCGCACAGACCATTTCCCAGAGGGCATCGGCGACCTCCATCGGGCGGGAGGTCCCCGGCATTCGCACGGTCCCGCGCGGCTGGCGATCCAGCCAGAACGAACCGTTGCGGCCCGGCACGGACTCCACAGCCGCCAACCACACGATCGTGTCCGCGCCCTCGGCAGGCGTCCGCAGGATCGGGCTCGTCAGCCGATGGAACCTCGGCAGCGCGTCGCGGACACCGGGGGTGTCGGCCCAGCCGGGGTGCATGCTGTGGAACTGGATCGGAGCCGGGAATCGCCTCGCCCACTGCGCGGCGAGCACGACCTGCGCGCGCTTGGCCCGGGCGTAGGCGCGCACCCCGTCGTAGTCCTGGGCTTCGGACTGCACCGTGGCCAGGTCGAGGGCCTCGGCGTACATCCCGCCGGAGGACACCGTCACGACCCGCGGTCGCCTGCCCCGGGCCAGGTGGCCCAGCAGGCCACTGGTGATGACGTGTTGGCTGAGTACCTGGGTGGCATAGGTGGCCTCGAAGCCGTCCTCGGTCAGTTGGTAGTCAGCCGACAGCGCCCCGGCGTTGTGCACCAGGACATCGAGGCACTCCCAGGCACCAGCCACCTCGGCGGCCAGGCGATGGGCATCGGCCAGCCGCGTCAGGTCGGCGACGAAAACCGCCACCGGCCGTGTGCCGGCCTGCGCATGCCGGGCCTGACCGACGTGGTCGGCATGTTCAGCCTGGACCTCGGCCTCGATCTGCGCAGCGGTGCTTGCTGTGCGCTGTGGGTCCCTGCCCACGATTCCGACCTGAGCGCCCAGACGCGCCATCTCGGTGGCGGCAGCGAGTCCGATCCCCGACGTCGCTCCGGTGATCAGCACGCAGCGGCCATCCATCGGGGGCGGGTCGACCCATCCGGCGAGCCGGCGGCGCACCCGGATCCCCGGGCTGCCGAATCCACCGGCGATGCTGACCTCCAACGCCGCATCTGTGGCTCGCGCCACCGCAGCACGCATCGACCGACCGGAGATGTGCATGGGCCCAGTCTGCGACACGCGCCCGACCGGCGCGTCGCTGCATCGACTCAGCGCCATGCGGGGATAGCCTCTCATCAGAGCCCGGGCGCTCTGCGGAGGGGAAGCCGCAGGATGTCCGGGCTCCTCAATTCCGCCCGGAGGCCGGGCCTGCGTGCGTGTCATGTCCCACGGATGGGTCTGGTGGGGGGCGCTCGGGGTAACCTCGGCGCACACAGCCGGTGACATGCCCACGATGGCCGCCGGATCCGGGCCAGACGAGGGGTGGAGACGCAATGGATTCCCAGAGGGTGCTGCTCACGGCTCAGGGCCGCGAGTTGCTGCAGGCCCGGATCGATGAGATCGCCGGCCAGGAGTTGCCCCAGATGCGCCCGCTGCTCGTCGAAGACGAGCGTGACGAACGGGTCGTGGCCGATTTCGAGAGGATGCAGGCCGAGCACGATCGGCTCGTGGTCCTCCTGGGCACGGCCGGGACGATCGACCCGGCGGAGCTCGGCGCGGTGGTCACCCTGGGCAGTCGAGTGACGATCACCGACGCCGAAGGCCTGGAGCGCGTGGTGCGCATCGTGGACCCGGTCGAGGCATTTCTCGACGAGGAGCGGATCAGCAGCACAAGCCCCCTGGCAAGGGCCCTGATGGGGCGCTCTGTCGGCGACTCCGCTGAGGTGCACGCACCCGCGGGCACGTGGACCGCGACGGTGACGAACGTGGGCGGGGAGTCCTGAGCGGTCGTCCACAGATCCGACGACGAACGGGTCAGAATCCGGGGTCCTGACCCACTGTTGGGCCATGACCGCCGAACAGTCGCTGCCACCCATCACCTGCCCCACGAGCCTGATCGGCTCCTGCGCACCGCTGCTCGGCTTCGTGCCGGACCGCTGCGTGGTGGCCTTCGTGCACGGCGTGCCCGGGCGCCGCGCCCCGGTGATCGTGCGCATGGAGCTGCCCACCAGCGACCCGGGCGAGCAGATCGCGGCACAGCTGGCCGCCAGCATGGCCGGGACCGCGGGGACCTCCGTCGACCTCGTGGCCTGGGTGCGCGACCCCGACGACACAAGGCTCGCTGCGCTGACCAGCAACGCGTTCCTCATCAGCCTCGCTGCGTTCCTGGAGGTGCTGCACATCGAGCAAGGAGCGAGCCTGAGCACGAACGGGCAGGTCTGGTGGTCCCATTCCTGTCAGGACGAGTCCTGCTGCTCGGGGCAGTCCATCGCGCTGGACCCCGGCGTCCTGGGGGTGCTTCAGGCCGAGTACGTGTACGCGGGCTACGCGCCGCTGGCCAGCCGAGCGGACCTCGCCCAACGGATCGCCCCGGATCCCGAACGTGCGGCCGAGGTGCGCTCCGCGCTGCGGCGTACCCGGGAACCGGCGCGCACCTCCCGCTGGCGCGATGCGCAGATCAGCTTCCTCACCAGGCTGCTGCTGCCCGCGGGACCCTGCGGCTCGCCGGTGCCTACGCTCACGCCGGCGACCGCCGCACGACTGATCCGCGCAATGGAGGACCTCCGGGTCCGCGATGTGGTGCTGCATCGGCTGGTCGTCGGCGGCCGCGACTGCGACCCGTGCTGGACGAGCACCGTGGACACCCTGATCGCCGCTGTCCAGTCCGCACCGGCGGGGATGGGGGCCCCGGTGGCCACGATCCTGGGCCTGGTGACGTGGCTGCGCGGAGAGGGCGCGCTGGCCACGCTGTGCGTGGAACGCGCCCTCGACGAGGACCCGGACTACCGGTTGGCCGACCTGGCCGTCGCGCTGATGACCCGGGGCACCGACCCGCGGGTGTGGCGCGCGTCGCTGGTGGGCCTGCCCGAGTCGGAGTGCCGCTCTCCACGCGGCCGCTGACCCGCGGCACGTGCCGAACGGCTCAGGTGCTGACCCGCGGCAGGTGCCGAACGCTTCAGGTGCCGAACCCGGCAGGTGCCGCCCGCGGGCATTGCCGTCGTCCCTGACGCGCTGCCCCTGCCCAGCCCAACGCCCCGGCGAGGGCCGATCAGGCCGCGGTGCCCGCCGAGTCGTCTCCGCGGTGCTCAGCGACCCATGCGTCCATCGACTCCCACTGCTCGAACAGCCAGTCCGAGATCCCCGGTCGTCAGTGGGCACCTGCTGCCTGGGTACCTCCTCCCAGCGCAGCCGCAGGGTCTTGTCCACGGGCAGGGCCGCCCAGATGTCGGCGATCGTGTTCAGCTCGTCGAGACCTGTGTGTGCCACCACCACGACCTGCAACGCAGGGTTGGCCAGCAGCGCGGTCTGCACACCCCTGGGCCGCGGGGGCATCAGGTGCAGGATCCCCTCCGCCCGGCGGGCCGCGTCCACCCGTCCAGAGGCACGCAGCTTCTCGATTGCTCGCGCCCGGCGGGCGGGGGTGACGTTGCCGCCCTCGGGGAAGATCAGCAGGGCATCGCGCGGGGCCATCGTCGCCGCCAGATGGCTGATCGCCGCGATGACCTCGTCCTGCCGCGCAGCATTCGGGTCCACGAACGCCATCGGCAACCTGTTGAGCACGACGTCGATGACCGGGTCCCACTGCAGCGTGTGCTCGAGGACCACCCGCGGCCGGCGACCGGCCGCGGACAGCAGCTCGTCGACCAGCAGGAAGGAGTCCCCTGGTCCGGCGTGCCGGCTCATCACCAGCAGCTGATGCGGCACCCGGCTCGGATCGCCATCGGCACCCCGAGGCGCCAGCCCGGCCCGTTCGATCCGCAGCGCGAAGAAGTGCGCAGCGAACCAGCGCAGCACGCCCAACTGCCAACGCAGGACGGCGTAGTGGAAGGCCACGAACCCCCGGTGCGCGCCCAGCCGAATCCGCTGGCCAGCCGGGCGAGCAACGCGACGATCAGGACGACCACCTCGAGCGTGAAGTACACCAGCGCGAAACCGACCAGGCGCAGCACCCGCAGTCGGCCGGGCACCACCAGGACCAGCAGGGCCAGCAGGAGCAGCGCCCCGGGGATGGTGACCAGCAGCGCCACGACCCCCACGACGACGAACAGGGGATGGATGACCACTCGGCGCAACCACCGGGGCGGCAGGCCGAGCCTCATGAGCCCGGCCTCCGATCGACCTGCGCACCGACGAGGTGGGCCAGGTACTGGGCGCTGGCCTGGTAGGCGGTCTCGATGCGCTCGGCGACCCGGGACATGTCCATGGTGTCGAAGTTGGCGC
The DNA here is from genome assembly GCA_049688395.1 of Candidatus Nanopelagicales bacterium. Classification (GTDB taxonomy): domain Bacteria; phylum Actinomycetota; class Actinomycetes; order S36-B12; family CAIYMF01; genus Prado023. The sequence continues at coordinate 11,724 of JBAVKQ010000129.1, read as the reverse complement.
GCTGCGTGGGCTTCGGCGCGATTCCGCCGGTGGGCAGGACGTGCACCTCCATCAGTCCCGCTGCCTTCGCCAACGAGGCGTTGAACCGGGCCCGGCGGGCCACCTCGAAGGCGACGATGGGCACCTCCCAGGGTCGGACCGGAGGCGCCAGCGGCTGCTCGATGCGGCCCACGTGCAGCACGAACGCGCGCTCAGCGTCCTGCTTGCGGGCCCGGTCCAACGGGATCGAATTGACCAGCCCGCCGTCGAGGAAGTGCTCTGCGTCGACCTGCACAGGCGGGTAGAGCCCGGGAAGTGCGCACGAGGCGAGCACCGCGGGCACGATCGGACCCGCGGTGAACCAGTGCTCGGCGGCCCGCTCGATGCTCGCCGCGACACAGGCGAACTGCACATGCAGGTCCTCGATGTCGGTGATGACCAGGTTCTCGGTCAGCAGCCGGCGCAGCGGACCGGGATCGGAGGCAGCCCGGGCCCGGCTCGAGGCGATCGCGCCGACCCGGCTGCGCAGGGCCGGTCAGCGGCCCATCGGTGACCGCGTGCACCCACAGCGCCTCGATCCCGGCCACGCCCGCCGGGGTCGGGTCGGCCGCCAGCAGCGCGCCGTTCACGGCGCCGATCGAGGTCCCCAGCACCAGGTCCGGGGTGATACCGGCCTCGAGCAGCGCCCGCAGCATGCCCACCTCGGCGGCGCCGAGCACCCCACCGCCACCCAGGACGAAGGCCGTGCGGACGCTCACCAGCGGACACCCATGGGGCGATTCTGCACCCGCAGCACCGGACCTCGCGCCCCGCACGACCCGCCGCACGCGCCAGACAGTTGCGCGGACAACGAGGGCGTTGTACCTTCTGCCCAGGTCAAGAGTCCCAGCACACAAGCCCTGGCTTGCTGGGCGGCAACCCTCCCACCGCGGTGGGGTGCCCCAGGTGAGGACCTGGTTGCTACTGCCGCCGGCAGGATGCAGCAAGCGCGGGTCTTGGCAGTCAAGACCCCGAACCCTCGACGAGGGTTCGGGTCCCGGTCATCCGGTTCCCGGCCATCGTCACACCCGCACCAGCCCACCCGGGCCGATCCGAGGAGACGTAAGAAGATGAGCAACGCCTGGTCCTTCGAGACCCGCCAGATCCACGCCGGCCAGAGCCCCGATGCCACCACCAACGCACGGGCCCTACCCATCTACCAGACCACCAGCTACACGTTCGACAGCTCCGAGCACGCCGCGAACCTGTTCGCGCTCAAGGAGTTCGGCAACATCTACACCCGGATCATGAATCCGACCCAGGCTGCGGTCGAGGACCGGATCGCCTCCCTCGAGGGCGGTGTGGGCGCCCTGCTGGTCGCCTCGGGGCAGTCGGCCGAGACCCTGGCCCTGCTCAACATCGCCGAGGCCGGGGACCACATCGTCTCCAGCCCAAGCCTGTACGGCGGCACGTACAACCTGTTCCACTACACGTTCCCCAAGTTCGGCATCGAGGTGACCTTCGTCGATGACCCGCAGGACCTGGACAGTTGGCGTGCCGCGGTCCGCCCCAACACCAAGGCGTTCTTCGGCGAGACGATCGCCAACCCGCGCAACGACATCCTGGACATCGAGGGGGTCGCTGCGGTGGCCCACGAGGTCGGGGTCCCGCTGGTCGTGGACAACACGGTGGCCACGCCGTACCTGATCCGCCCGTTCGAGCACGGCGCGGACATCGTGGTGCATTCGGCCACGAAGTACCTCGGCGGGCACGGCACGGCGGTGGCCGGCGTGATCGTCGACGCCGGAACCTTCGACTTCGCCGCCGACCCGGAGCGCTTCCCCAACTACAACCAGCCCGACCCGAGCTACCACGGCCTGGTGTACGCCCGCGACCTCGGGGTGGGCAGCCCGCTGGGGGCGAACCTCGCCTTCATCCTCAAGGCCCGCGTGCAGCTGCTGCGCGACCTCGGCGCCGCCGTGGCCCCGTTCAACGCCTGGCTCATCGCGCAGGGCCTGGAGACCCTGAGCCTGCGCGTGGAGCGGCATGTCGCCAACGCCAAGGCCGTCGCGCAGTGGCTCGTGGGGCGCGACGAGGTGGAGTCGGTGAACTACTCGGCCCTGCCGAGCAGCCCGTGGTACGAGCTGGGCCGCAAGTACGCCCCGTTGGGCACCGGCGGCGTCCTGTCCTTCGAGATCAAGGGTGGGGCCCAGGCCGGGCGCACGTTCGTGGAGGCCCTCGAACTGCACAGCCACGTGGCCAACATCGGCGATGTCCGCAGCCTGGTCATCCATCCGGCCTCGACCACGCATTCGCAGTTGACCGAGGACGAGCAGCGCACCTCCGGGGTCACCCCCGGCCTGGTTCGCCTCTCGGTGGGCATCGAGAACATCACCGACATCCTGGCCGACCTCGAAGCCGGGTTCCGGGCGGCCAAGGAGCAATGACTCTCCACCCGGTCAGCCCGAGATCGAGCTGATCGCAGGCACAGGCCCCACGGCCATGCGAGCTTCGTGCGGACGAGTCGTCCCACACCTCGTGTGACGTGGGGCCTGTGCCCGTTCGTCGGCCCGGATCGGACCCGCCCGCGACCTCGACCGGCATGAGATGGTGAGTCGGCACGCACTACGGTGGGACGCACAGGCACCGGGAGGAATCATGAGCGCAGTCGTCGTCGGGTACGTCGCCAGCCCCGAGGGGGATGCCGCCGTCCGGCAGGGGATCATCGAAGCCAGGCTGCGCGGCTGCAAGGTCGTGGTGGTCTACTCCGACCACGGCGAGAAGCTCGACAGCGCCACGGCGCTGGAGCGCACCGAGCGCCTGGACAAGGTGCACGCCCAATTGCATGCCAGTGACGTCGAGCACGATCTGCGTCACCTGGTGCGTGGGCGCGACCCGGTGCGCGACGTGCTGGACACCGCCGACGAGTTGGGCGCCGAGCTGATAGTGATCGGCATCCGCCGGCGTAGTCCGGTGGGCAAGCTGGTCCTCGGCTCGAACTCGCAGTCCATCCTGCTCGAGGCGGCCATCCCGGTCCTGGCCGTCAAGGCCTGATCTGGCGCGGCCGGACCTGCGACCGGGGTTTGCCTGCGCCCCCGGCGGGAACATTGACACCGAGCGCGTCGTTGCACAGAGGTGGGACGCCCCCAGGTGGGCGCGTGACAGAATGACCCGAGTTCTCTGGCCCTGCGTCGTGGTGCCGGACGTCGAAGTGAGAGGCATTTGCTGGTGAGTCCGAAGAAGTCCAACGCGGCCGTATCCCTCGAGGAGGCGGTGGTCGACGTGACCGACGCCGGGCCCGAGTCCGACTCGTCTGCGAAGCCGGCCCGTGCACGCGTCCGCTCGTCCTCGCCCCGTCCGCTGGCTGCCGCTCCGCCTGCGGAATCGACCGGGGCCGAAGGCGGCTCCGAGGTCTCCGAGCCGGAGACCGGCGCCCAGGATCCGTCGGCCACGCGACCTCCGGTGAAGAAAGCCGCTGCCAGGAGGGCCCCGGTGAAGAAGGCCGCGGCCACTGCCGATGCGGCGCAGGTGACCAAGCCCCGCGTGCGCAAGGCCGCGGCGAAGAAGGCCACGGCGCCCACCGGGCGCAGCGAGGTCGTCGAGGTCGAGGTGAACCCGGCCGAGGACCTCGACGTCGACAAGCTCAGCCCGGAGGCCGCCAGTAGCGAGTTGGCAAGTGCCGCCAAGCTCGAGTCCGAGCTCGAGCAGGAGTTGGCCCAGGACCTCAAGACGGTCAAGGGCGAGGACAAGCCGGCAGTGACCGCGCCGGCGCCGGAGACCGAGGCGTTCGAGATCTCGGATGCCGACATCGAGGACGAGCCCCAGCAGCAGGTCACCGTCGCGGGTGCGACGGCCGACCCGGTCAAGGACTACCTCAAGCAGATCGGTAAGGTCGCGCTGCTCAACGCCGAGCAGGAGGTGCAACTGGCCAAGCGCATCGAGGCCGGCCTGTTCGCGGAGGAGAAGCTGAACTCCGGGATGGTTCTGGAGCCGCAGCTGCGTCGCGACCTCGAGTGGATCGCCGAGGACGGCCGCCGGGCCAAGAACCACCTGCTCGAGGCCAACCTGCGGCTGGTGGTCAGCCTGGCCAAGCGCTACACCGGGCGCGGCATGCTGTTCCTGGATCTCATCCAGGAGGGCAACCTGGGCCTGATCCGCGCGGTGGAGAAGTTCGACTACACCAAGGGCTACAAGTTCTCCACCTACGCCACCTGGTGGATCCGTCAGGCGATCACCCGCGCCATGGCCGATCAGGCGCGGACCATCCGCATCCCCGTGCACATGGTCGAGGTCATCAACAAGCTGGCCCGCGTGCAGCGTCAGATGCTCCAGGACCTGGGCCGCGAGCCCACCCCGGAGGAGCTGGCCAAGGAACTGGACATGACCCCCGAGAAGGTGGTCGAGGTCCAGAAGTACGGTCGCGAGCCGATCAGCCTGCACACCCCGCTCGGCGAGGACGGCGACTCCGAGTTCGGTGACCTGATCGAGGACTCCGAGGCGATCGTGCCCTCCGATGCGGTCTCCTTCACCCTGCTGCAGGAGCAGCTCGACGGGGTGCTGGACACGCTCAGCGACCGGGAGGCCGGGGTGGTCAAGATGCGCTTCGGGCTCACCGACGGCCAGCCCAAGACCCTCGACGAGATCGGCAAGGTCTACGGCGTGACCCGTGAGCGGATCCGTCAGATCGAGTCGAAGACCATGTCGAAGCTGCGCCACCCGAGCCGTTCCCAGGTACTGCGCGACTACCTGGACTGAGCGCGGCGATGGCGCCGGTCGTGCGGGCCTCGGGGCAGCGGCGGATCGAGATCCACCACGACCTGATCCCGCAGGGCGCTGGCTTCATCGAGCGGGCGGCGGTGCGTGCGGTGATCCGCGCTGGGACGCGGCTGCTGCTCGTGCACTCCCGGGTCGGTGGGGACTACAAGTTCCCCGGCGGGGGAGTGGAGGTGGGCGAGGAGCCCACGGCGGCCCTGGTCCGCGAGGTCCTCGAGGAGTGCGGACGGTCGGTGACGCACGTCGGCGCACCCGAGCTCAGCGTGATCGAGACGCGCAGCGCGCGCGAGCCCGGGTGGGTCTTGCGGTCCCGGTCCAGATATCACCCCTGCTCGGTGGACGCCTCGGTCGGTGCGCTGGCCCTGGACGACTACGAGCGCGAGCTGGGTTTCGGGCCCGCGTGGGTGGATCTCGACGAGGCGATCGCAGCCAACGAGTCGGTCCTGGGCGGCGGCGCGGCCCAGAGCTGGGTGTACCGCGAGACCCATGTGCTGCGCTGATTGCGCGAGCGGGCCTGATCGGGCTCACACGCTCTGCAGCGCCTCGGAGTCGATCGACAGGGTGCGCAGGAGTTCGGCGGGCGTCGTCAGCCCGGCGGCGGCTGCGTCCACCCCCAGACGCTGCATCGACCGGAACCCCTCCGTGGCGGCCGCCGACGAGATCGCCTGCTCACTGGCACCGGCCATCAGCGCGGCCCGGACCGTCCGGGTGATCGGCAGCATCTCGTAGAGGCCGAGCCGCCCGGAGTAGCCCGACATCCCGCAGGCGTGGCAGCCGACCGCCGTCACACAGGTGCTGGCCTCGGCCTCGGTCATCCCCAGGCGACGCCTTGTGTCGATGTTCACCTCGGCGCGGGTGACGCACTCCGGGCAGGGCTTGCGCACCAGGCGCTGGGCCATCGTGAGGGTCAGCGAGGACGCCACCAGGTAGCTCGGGACGCCCATCTCCACCAGCCGGATCACCGCCGATGCCGAGTCGTTGGTGTGCAGGGTGGACAGCACCAGGTGACCGGTCAACGCCGCGCGCACCGCGAGCTCGGCGGTGATCTGGTCGCGGATCTCGCCGACCATGATCACATCGGGATCCTGGCGCAGCGCTGAGCGCAGGCCGGCGGCGAAGGTCATCCCGGTCTTGTCCGAGACCTGGACCTGGGCCACCCCGGGCAGTTCGATCTCCACCGGGTCCTCGAGGGTGATCAGGTTGCGCTCCTCGTCGATCATCTGCCGGATCGCCGAATAGAGCGTGGTGGACTTGCCCGACCCGGTCGGCCCCGTGATCAGGACCAGGCCCTGAGGCAGGTGCAGGGCGTTCTGCAGCAGCAGCTCCTGATCCAGGCCCATCCCGAGATCGGTCAGGCTGGGCAGGAACTCCTGGTCGGAGAGCACCCGCACCACGATCTTCTCGCCGTGCAGGGTGGGCAGGGTGGACACGCGCAGGTTGCGGTCCCGGCCCTCGAGGCGCAGGCGGGCCCGACCGTCCTGAGGCACTCGGCGCTCGACGATGTCCAACCCCGAGATGATCTTCGTCCGCGCCACGATGGAGGCGTGCCCACTGCGCGGCAGCGACATCAGGGGTCGCAATGTGCCGTCGATGCGGACCCGGACCCGCACCCCGGAGCGCATCGGCTCGATGTGCACGTCGCTGGCCCCGGCGCGCACGGCGGCGATCAGGATCTGGTGCACGGCAGCAACGGCACCCTCGTCGTCGCCGGCCTCCAGGGAGCCCTCGTCCTCGGCGTCGAGCTCGTTGACGAACTTCTGCAGCGCGTCCTCGGCAACAGCCTGGCTCCAGACCTCGGAGATCTTGGCGCGCAGCTGGCTCTCGGCGACGACCACCACCTCCAGGCGCAGGTTGCCGGCCCGCATCCGCAGGTCGTCGAGGGCCACCACGTCCACCGGATCGGCCACCGCGACCCGCAGCACGCCACCCCCCGCGCTCAGCGGCAGCACCACATGCGCCACCGCGATGCTGTGCGGGATCCGCCGGGCAACCCCGGGGTCGAACACGTGCCGGTCGAGATCGACGACCTGCAGACCGTGCAGGTCGGCCAGCGCGGCCGCGATCGCTCCGTCGGTGACCAGGCCGGCGTCGACGAGGACTCGCCCCAGGCGGCGGCGCACGGTGCGACCGTCGCGTGCCTGCGCTTCGAGGGCAGCGTCGAGCTGGGCTGGGGTGATCACGCCCCAACCGACCAGCGTGTCGCCCAGCCTCCTGCGAGTCATGACGACCCCCTCTCGGGGGATTCGTCGGCATCTGGCGGCGCCCAGTTGAGTTTCCGGTGCCCGCCCCGGCCGGCGGCACCGGCGCGCAGGGGGCATCGGACGACACCCGGCGGGATACCGTGAGGCGCATGCGCTTCCTGCACGAGCTGCCGGCCCACGACCTGACCTACGACGACGCGTTCCTGGTCCCGACCCGGTCCGCGGTGACCTCCCGGTTCGCCGTCGACCTGAGCGCACCGGACGGCTCCGGGGCCACCATCCCGCTGGTCGTGGCGAACATGACGGCTGTGGCCGGACGCCGGATGGCCGAGACTGTCGCCCGCCGCGGCGGGCTGGTCATCATCCCGCAGGACATCCCGGTGGAACTGGTGGCCGAGGTGATCGCGTGGGTGAAGGCGCGCCACCCCGTCTACGACACCCCGGTGCGCCTCAGCCCGGGCGAGACGATCGGGACGGCGCTGTCGCTGATCCACAAGCGCTCCCACGGGGCGGCGATCGTCGAGTCCGACGGGGTGCCGGTCGGCATCGTCACCGAGTCCGACTGCATGGACACCGACCGGTTCGCGAGCGTCGCCGACGTGATGAGCGAGGAGGTCTTCACACTGCCCGACGGGATCGAGCCCCGCGCGGCGTTCGAGGCGATGCACCGAGCCCGGCGCAAGGTGGCGCCGGTCGTTGCCCCAGACGAGACCATGGTGGGGGTCCTCACCGCTGCCGGCGCGCTGCGTTCCACTGTGTACGAGCCGGCCCTGGATGCCCAGGGCCGGCTGCGCGTCGGTGCGGCGATCGGGGTCAACGGCGATGTGGCCGGCCGTGCCGAGGCCCTGCTGGCCGCCGGGGTCGACATCCTCGTGGTCGACACCGCGCACGGTCATCAGGGCAAGATGCTCGAGGCCCTGGCGGCGCTGGCCACGGTGCGGCACGTCGCCCCGCATGTGCCGGTGGCCGCGGGCAACGTCGTCACCGCGACCGGCACCTTGGACCTGATCGAGGCCGGTGCTGACATCGTGAAGGTCGGGGTGGGTCCGGGGGCGATGTGCACCACCCGGATGCAGACCGGCGTCGGCCGCCCGCAGCTGTCCGCGGTGCTGGACTGCGCTGCGGCCGCGCGCAAGGAGGGCCGCTGGATCTGGGCCGACGGGGGAGTGCGCCATCCGCGCGACGTGGCGATCGCCCTGGCCGCCGGGGCGGGTGCGGTGATGATCGGGTCGTGGTTCGCCGGCACCTACGAGTCGCCCGGGGACCTGCAGGTGGACCCGTCCGGGCGCGCGTACAAGGTCAGCTTCGGGATGGCCTCGGCCCGGGCCGTGCGCAGCCGGACCTCGGAGGAGTCCGCATTCGACCGCGCCCGCAAGGCGATGTTCGAGGAGGGCATCTCGCACTCGCGGATGTTCATCGACCCCTCCCGGCCCGGGGTCGAGGACCTGCTCGACTCGATCACCTCCGGGGTCCGTTCGGCCTGCACCTACGCCGGCGCGGCCACGATGGCAGCGTTCCACGAGCGGGCCCTGCTCGGCGTCCAGTCGGCGGCCGGCTATGCCGAGGGCCGGCCCGTGGACCGCTCCTGGTGATCCGGCAGGGTCCGGACCGGGCGGCGCGCGAACCTTGCCGCCGATCTGGTCGTGATCGGCCTGCTGGACCGGCCCCAGTCGGATCCTTGCCGTGGATCTGGTCGCTGAGGTGGCCCGCGACACCGAGCCCAACGACCAATTCCACGGCACGGCTGCCTCGCCCGGCATCCGACCGGCGCCCTGACGACCAGATCCACGGCAAGGATCCGCGACCCTCCTCGGACGGGAAGTGTGTGCAACGGCCAGAGCTGTGGCAGCCTGACCCCCATGAGACTGGTCACGAGCCGGCAGATCGCCGCCCCCGCCGAGCGGGTCTGGGCGCTGGCCACCGACATCGAGGCCAGTCCGCGCATGATCTCCGGGATCGACTCCGTGGAGGTGGTCGCCGGCGCCCCGGAATTCGGGGTCGGCACTCGCTGGCGGGAGACCCGGACGATGTACGGGCGGCAGGCCACCGAGGAGTTGGAGGTCATCGCCGTGACCGAGGGCCGAGAATACTCGGTCGTGACCGACGGCAACGGCACGCGCTACGAGGCGCATTTCCTCATCGAGCCCGACGCCTCGGACTCCTGCACGCTGACGACCACGTTCGGCGCCACGCCCACCTCGCTGATCAGCTGGCTGCTCGCTCGGACCGTCGGCCGGCTCTTCGTGGCCTCCAGCCGCACGGCGATGGAGAACGACCTCGCCGATCTGGCCCGGGCGGCGGAGGATCACGCAGGTTGAGCTGACATGAGCCTCCGGCTGGCCGTTCCCGAGAGCCTCCCGATCGCCGCGCACGTCGAGGAGATCACTGCCGCGCTTGGCTCCCACCAAGTGGTGATCGTCGCCGGGGAGACCGGGTCGGGCAAGACCACGCAGCTGCCCAAGATCGCCCTGGCCGCGGGCCGGGGTCGCTCCGCGATGATCGGACACACCCAGCCGCGCCGGATCGCGGCGCGCACGTTGGCCGCGCGGATCGCCGAGGAGTGCGACGTCGAGCTCGGTGCCGAGGTCGGCTTCGCGGTGCGCTTCACCGACCGCACCGCGCGGGGCACGCTGGTCAAGGTGATGACCGACGGGATCCTGCTCGCCGAGCTGCAGCGCGACCGCGACCTGCGTCGCTACGACACACTCATCATCGACGAGGCCCACGAGCGCAGCCTGAACATCGACTTCCTGCTGGGTTACCTCAAGCGCCTCCTGCCACGCCGGCCCGAGCTGCGCGTCATCGTCACCAGCGCGACCATCGACGTGGACCGGTTCTCCGCGCACTTCGACGGTGCGCCGGTCATCGAGGTCAGCGGACGCACCTACCCCGTCGAGATCCGCTACCGGCCGGTCGAGGACGTGGCCAGCGACGACGTGGACGCGGTGTGCGACGCGGTCCTGGAGTGCCTGACCTCGGGGGACGGCGACGTGCTGGTGTTCCTGAGCGGCCAGCGCGAGATCCACGACGTCGCCGATGCGCTGGCGCCCCAGCTCGACGCCCGCACCACGGTGTTGCCCCTCTACGCGCGGCTGAGCACCGCGGAGCAGCACCGGGTGTTCGCCCCGGGCGGTGGGCGGCGGGTGGTCCTGGCCACCAACGTGGCCGAGACGTCGATCACCGTGCCCGGCATCCGCTACGTGGTCGACCCGGGCACCGCGCGGATCTCCCGGTACTCCAATCGGCTGAAGGTGCAGCGGCTGCCGATCGAGGCGATCTCGCAGGCCTCGGCCAACCAGCGCGCCGGCCGGTGCGGACGCGTGCGCGAGGGCATCGCGATCCGGCTGTACAGCGAGGCGGACTTCGTCGGCCGTCCGGAGTTCACCGACCCGGAGATCCTGCGGACCAACCTCGCGTCGGTCATCCTCCAGATGGCGGCCCTCGAGCTCGGCGACATCGCGCGGTTCCCGTTCCTGGACCCCCCGGACACGCGCCAGATCCGCGACGGGATCGCCCTGCTGGTCGAGCTCGGCGCGCTGCACCCCGGGGCCGGAGTGCCCCGGCTGACCCCGTTGGGTCGCCGGTTGGCGCGGCTCCCCCTCGACCCGCGACTGGGCCGGATGGTGCTGGCCGCCGCCGACGCCGGCTGCGTGCGCGAGGTGGTCGTGATCGCCGCCGGCCTGACGATCCAGGACCCGCGCGAGCGCCCCGAGGCCGATCGTCCCCGGGCCGACGCCGCGCACGCGCGGTTCGCGGACAAGCGCTCGGACTTCGCCGCGCTGCTCAACCTGTGGGACCACATCCGCGAGGTGCGCCGCACGTCCTCGGCCAACGGCCTGCGCCGGGCCGCTCGCGCCCAGTACCTGAACTACCTGCGAATCCGGGAGTGGCAGGACCTCGTGGCCCAGATCCGCGACGTGCTCGGCGGACTGGGCATCGCCTGGAGCAGCGCACGTGAGGACAGTGACGCCGTGCATCGGGCGCTGCTCACCGGGCTGCTGTCCCACGTGGGCCTGTGGGACCCGCTGCGTCGGGACTACCTCGGGGCCCGCGGCGCGCGGTTCGTGATCTTCCCGGGGTCGGCACTGGCCCGAACCGCCCCGGAGTGGATCATGAGCGCGGAACTGGTCGAGACCTCGCGGCTGTTCGCCCGGCGCAACGCGGTGGTGCGCCCGGACTGGATCGAGGCCGCGGCCGGGCACCTGGTGTCGCGCAACTACGCCGAGCCGCACTGGTCGGCCCGCCGCGGGGGCACGGTCGCCATGGAACGGGTCACCCTGTACGGGATCCCGCTCGTGGTCGGTCGCGCCGTCGACTACGGCCGGATCGACCCGGCACTGGCCCGAGAGCTGTTCATCCGAGGAGCGCTGGTCGAGGGCGAATGGCGCACCCGGCACCGGTTCTGGCACGCGAACCGCAGGGCGTTGGCCGCCGCGGAGGAACTCGAGCAGCGGTCCCGGCGCCGCGGCCTGGTCCTGGATGACGAGGGCCTGTTCGCGTTCTACGACGCGCGGATCCCGGCCGACATCACCTCCGTGCGGCACTTCGACTCCTGGTGGAAGAAGAGATCGCGAACCGACCCCGAGCTGCTGACGCTGACTCCGGCTGCGCTGCAGGTGGCCGCCGACGACCTGCCCGAGGAGGGCGACTTCCCGCTGCGCTGGAGTGCCGGACCCGAAGTCGCGCTGAACCTGTCCTATGCCTTCGAACCGGGCCAGTCCAGCGATGGGGTCACCGTCGACGTGCCGCTGGCGGTGCTGCCCGACCTCGACCCGGCGGAGGTGCCCGGGGC
>JBAVKQ010000128.1:0-2290 GCA_049688395.1 Candidatus Nanopelagicales bacterium | reverse complement strand
GCCGACCCGGCCCTGGCCCACGCCCTGCGTGACCTGGTGGACCTGGTGCTGGAGGTGGACCGATCGGTGGCCTGCCTACCGGTTCCCGACGCCTCGGGGGATCCGTCCCGGGCGGTGTCCTGATGGCGCCGGGCACGCCCACAGCGGCCCCAGCGCCGGACGTCCCGGAGCCCCGGGAACCCTGGAGCGCGCGAGAGGAGAAGGTCTCGTGAGTAGCAGCATTCCAGTCCTTTCCAGCGTCGGTGACTCGTCGGTATCCGCGGCAGGTGACGCGGTTTCCGATCCTGCGGCTCGTCGGGTGCGCCGGAACCGCCCACGCCAGGTGCGGGTGGTGCCGGCCAACGGCCAGGCCCGGTCGGACACCGAGCGGGCCGCGGTGCTGACCCTGATCATCGATCATGTAGGTCACGGAGGACCGTCGTGAGCGACAAGGTGGTGCTTGACCTGCCGCTGTTGCTGCCGGACGCGCTCGATGGACGTGACGGGTGCGTGGATCGGCTGACCGCGACGCTGACGGGCTCGCCTGGTCTCGAACAGGTGCATGTCGCCGACGCGGCTGACGGTGCGCCGGCACGGTTGTGCATGCACTATGACCCGGCAGCGACCAGCGTGGCGCGGATCCGGAGCCTGGCTGAGGCCGCCGGTGCCAAACTGACCGATCGGTACGGGCACGTGCTGTGGCCGGTGACTGGGATCGGTCATGTCCGCAAGGCCCGCACCGTCGCGCAGGCACTTCGACGCGTCGATGGGGTGATGGAATCCGAAGTCACGCCTGGTTTGGTGCGGATCGAGTTCGACCGCACCAAAGTCGACGAGGACCGACTGCGGGCGGTCCTTGGCCAGAAGGGTGTCGATGTCCCCGCGGCCGGCGGTGAGCATGAGGGACATGGCCACGTCGAGGGCGAGCACGCGCACGGTGGTCCGTTCGGTGCGCGCAGCGAGTTGATCTTCGCGTTCACCGCGGCGGCGCTGTGGCTGGTCGGGTTCGTGTTGGGTTTCATCACGGACATCCCTGACGGCGTCCTCACTGGCATCTTCATCGCGGCGGGACTGTTCGGTGGGTATTTCACGGCGCGGGAGGCGTTCGACAGCGTCCGCAACGGGCGGTTCGAGATCGACTTCCTGATGCTGGTCGCCGCCGCCGGCGCGGCTCTGCTCGGCAAGTGGGAAGAGGGTGCGCTGCTGCTGACGCTGTTCAGCGTCGGTCACGCCCTCGAGGGTTATGCGATGGGGCGCGCCCGACGCGCGATCGAGGCTCTCGCCGAACTCGCCCCAGCCACCGCGCTCGTTCGCGACGACAGCGGCGAACGCGAGGTGCTCGTCGAGATGCTAGAGATCGCCGACATCGTGATCGTCAAGCCAAACGAACGGATCCCCGCGGACGGCTTCGTCGTCGCCGGTACGAGCAGCGTCAACCAGGCGCCCTTGACCGGCGAGAGCATCCCGGTCGACAAGCTCCCCGTCGGTGATGTGACAGTTGCCGCTGCCGATCCCGAACGGGTGCCGGCATCGTCACGGCTGTACTCGGGCACGATCAATGGTGCCGGTCAGCTCGATCTCCACGTCACCAGGCTCGCCGCCGACACCACCCTGTCGAAGCTGGCCACCATGGTCCGCGAGGCCGAGACCCAGGCGTCGCCCACGCAACGTTTCACCGATCGCTTCGAGCGGATCTTCGTGCCCGCCGTGATCGGACTGGTCATCGTGGTCCTCGTTGTGGGTCCGGCGCTCGGGTCCTCGTGGTCTGAGTCCTTCTACCGGGCGATGGCCGTGCTCGTCGCGGCCAGTCCGTGCGCGCTGGCGATCGCCACCCCGAGCGCGGTGCTCGCCGCCGTCGCCCGCGCCGGGCATGATCGACGAGCCTGGCTCGTTTTCGGGCAGGATCAATTCACCGAGGCCGGAGCGCGGGCCCGACCCCAGCAGGCGAATGTCGTTGGCGATCTTGAACAGCCCGGTGGCGACCGAGTTGATCGCGCCGTGAACCAGCACATAGGCGTCGTTGGAGGCGAGCGCTTCGAACTTGTTCGGCGCGGTGGTGAAGGGAAGCTTGGTAAGCTTGGCGACCTCCCTTGCGAACTTTTTGCCGAATTCCGGCTTCGAGTTGAGGCCGGTGCCGACAGCGGTCCCGCCCTGCGCCAGCGGGAACAGTTCCTTCACCGCGGTGCGCAGCCGCGCGATTCCGAGTCCGACCTGCGCGGCATAGCCGGAGAATTCCTGTCCCAGCGTCAGCGGGGTCGCGTCCTGCGTATGGGTCCGCCCGATCTTGACGATCTTGGCGAATGCCTTTTCC
>JBAVKQ010000127.1:0-16886 GCA_049688395.1 Candidatus Nanopelagicales bacterium | reverse complement strand
ACCGGGGCCCCGGCTGTGGCGCAGACCTGGGCCCAACTGGGGGCACGACGATGAGCCGGCCACCGAGCCCACACGGGCGGGGCGGCGACCGGACCGGGGCTGGTGCCGACGTCCTCGAGCGACACGTCAGGTCCGCAGAGTCGCCGCGCGGCGCCAGCCGGCCGACCGGAGGGCTACCGGGCCCACCTCGCCCGGGGATGCCACGGCCAGGGGTTCGCCAGGGCCGCGGCGAGGTGCTGGCGCAGCGCCTGGCCGTCGGACGCTGGTTCGTCGGTGCGGTCGGTGGCCTGGCTGTCGTGGTGAGCTCGCTGTCCTTGGCCCCGCTGGTCGACAATGGCTGGTGGCTCGGCCGCACGGCCGTCGTCGTGGCCGTGATCGTGGTCTCGGGAGCCGTGGCCCGCACGCTGCGGGTGATGGCGCCGTTGCAGCCCCTGGTCCAGTTCGCGGTCCTGCTGGCCACGCTCGTGGCGCTGTTCGCCCGGGATGAGGCGCCCGGGGGGGTGGTACCCGGTCCGGCCGCCCTGGGCCGGCTGCGCGACCTGGCGGTACAGGGCCGGGAGTACGCGAACGCCACCACACCGCCGGCAGGTCCGGACGTTGGGCTGCTGCTTCTCATCGTCGCCGGGATCGGGCTCACCGCCCTGGTGGTGGACACGCTGGCCGCCGGCCTGGATCTGCCGGGGATGACGATTCTGCCGCTCGCGGCGCTCTTCGTGGTGCCGTGGGCGGTCAACCGAGGCGTGCTGCCCGGTTGGGCCTTCGTGCTGGTCGCGCTGGCGTGGTTGGCCCTGGTTGCAGCGATGCAGCGCGAGCGGACGGCAGCGTGGAGCCCCGGCGCGAAGGCCGGATCCCCCGGAGTGGGCCTGGTGATCGCCGCGGGCTGCACCTCGATCGCCCTGCTCGTCGGCGGCCTGGCCACGCTGCGTGGACCGGCCGACGTCGTCGACCTCGGGGCCGGGCCCGGCACGGGCACCATCCAGGTCGACGAACTGGTCTCGTTGCGCCGCTCATTGGTCAGCAACGACACCCGCGCGGTGCTCACGATGGCCAGCACAGCGGAGCAGCCGGACTACCTGCGCACGGCGGTGCTCGAATTCTTCGACGGCGTGACCTTCTCGCGGGTCCGTGACAGCCAGCGGGGCCCGACCCCCCCGGCCAGTGCCACCGGGGCGGCCCAGGGGGGCGCCGATCAGTCGCGTGACCGCCTTGCGGAGTACCGCCTCGATGTCGGGCCGCTGGGCGGGTCCACCCTGCCCAGCCCGGCGGGTTCCGTGGCCTCGCTCAACGACTGGGCGGTCCAGTGGGATCAGCGCACGTCGCTGCCCATCCGCGTCGACGGGGACACGATCGAGGGAGCCCGGATCGGGCTGGTGGCGCAGGTGCCCGAGCAGGACCCCACCGTGCTGCGTGCTGCGAGCAGGGCACCGATCGACCCACAGCTGGTGCTCGCCGAGAACCTCGCGGATCCCGGCCCGCTGGTCAGCGACGAGTTGCCGCGGCTGGCGCAGGCAATCACCGCGGACAGCTCGACCCCCTTCGACTCGGCGGTGGCCCTGCAGCGCTGGTTCACCACCGATGGGGGCTTCACCTACTCCACCGCAGTGGAGGGTCCCTCGGGGGGCCGACCCCTGGCCGACTTCCTGGCAGAACGGGTCGGGTACTGCGAGCAGTTCGCGGCCACCATGGCGCTGATGGCCCGCTCAGTGGGCATCCCTGCCCGGGTCGTCGTGGGCTTCACCCAGGGCAGCCCGGAGGGCGAGCAGTGGGTGGTGCGCGGTACCGACGCGCACGCCTGGCCCGAGCTCTGGATGGGCTCCGCCGGATGGATCCGGTTCGAGCCGACCCCGGGAGCAGCGACATCGATCACCCCGGCCTACTCCAGGGAAGGCGCACCGGACCAGCCGGCGCAGAGCGCGGCGCCCACCGAGCCGGCGGCACCCACGCAGGCACCCGACTCGCCGGAGCCCGACGGGCTCACCGATGACGTCACCGCCTCGGACGCGACACAGCCGGGCAGCGGCGGGTTGCCCCTGCCCTGGCTCGTCCTGGCCGGCGTGCTCGTCCTCGCGCTGGTTCCGGGGGCCCTACGGATGACGCGCCGACGAGAGCGCCTGCGTGCGGCCGATGGGCAGGCGGCCTTCGCGGAAGTGGTCGACACGCTCGTGGACCTCGGCCTGGGCACTGCGCAGGCGACCCCGCGGATGACGCTGGCGCGCGTCGCGGAGTTGATCCGGGATGGGGACCGGCTCCCGACCCCGGACCCGCAGCGGGACCCGCACCGGCAGACCGATCCGGGGCAGCAGGCACTCGACCGGATCCTGCGCGCGGTGGAGTGGGAACGCTACGGAGCGGATCCTGCCGTTTCGGCCGGGACGGCGACGAGCACCAGCCCGGGTGGCAGCGGTCCGACCGGGGGCAGCGGGGCCAGTGGCAGCGGTCCGACCGGGAACAGCGGGGCCGGTGGTGGCCGAGGTCCTGCCGGCGCCGCCGGGGTCGATGCCGGGGTCGGTGCCGGTGCCGGCGCGGGTCGACCCGCGGACCTCGCACCCGACGTGCGCTGCGTGCGCCGCGCATTGTCCGCCCAGGTGCACTGGTCCCGTCGAGTCGTGGCGATCCTGGCCCCGCGCTCGGTCCTGCCCACCGGCTGGCGACTGCTGCCCTGACGTCACCGGGCCGGCTCGCCGGCTCCCGAGCCACGTCACTGCACCTGAGCCGTTCCCGCGACGCAGACACCGAGGCGCCACGCCCGGCTCGGCCGACGTCGACGATTGCGCAACCCATGCCGGTCCACTGGACCCAGGCGGCCGCCGCGGGCCTGGTCCCGGGCGCCACGGAGCAGCGTCTACCCTAGACGGGCGTCGATCTGCCCGGATCGAGGCGAAATCCCCACATCACAGGCAGGTGCCATGTCACAGGACACGATGGATCAGGTCAAGCCCGGCTGCGAGCCGTTCGCGGCGCAGGGTTCCGGTGACAACGCCCGCATCGGCGTCGTGCTGGTGCACGGCTTCACCGGCTCCCCGGACAGCACCGTGCCGTGGGCGCGCTACCTCAACGAGCGCGGGTTCACCGTCAACGCGATCCGACTGCCTGGCCACGGCACGACCTGGGAGGACGCCAACACCAAGCGGCTGGTCGACCTGGAGAGAGCCGTGGACGACGCGTTCGAGGACATGACTGCCCGCACGGACACCGTCTTCCTGATGGCCCAGTCCTTCGGCGGCGCGCTGGTGCTGCGCGTAGCTGCCGAGCGGGCCGACAAGGTCGCCGGTGTGGTGCTGGTGAACCCGTGGGTGCGGGCCGATGGCGTGGCCAGCTGGCAGAAGTACCTCGCCCCGATGCAGCGGTTCCTGCCGTACCTGACCAAGAGCCTGCCGGGAGTCGCCAGTGACATCGCCGACCCGAGCAAGGCGGAGATCGGCTACGACAAGATCCCCGTCGTGCTGGTCGCCGATGCGCTGAACTCGTGCTTCAGCCACCTCAAGCCGGCGCTGTCCAAGGTGAGCGCACCACTGCAGTTGGCGCTGTCCGCCACCGATCACGTACTGGCCACGAACAATGCCGAGCTGATCCGCGCGGAGGTGCGCTCCCCCATCGAGGAGGTCACCCTCGACCGCTCGTACCACGTGGCGACGCTGGACTACGACGCGGAGAAGGTCTTCGCCAGCTCGGTGCAGTTCATCGAGGCGCACTCGAAGTAGGCGCCGGACCACAGCCAGCCGCCCGCGCACCAGTACTCGGCTCGTCCATGACGCGGTGGGCGGCCAGCTGTGGCGTGGCCGACCGAGGGAACCCGACTGGCAGGCAGGCAGGAGAGGCTCAGAAGTCGCCGGTCTCGCGGCGCTTGCGCCAGCGCTCCTCCATGCGATCGGACAGGGACTCCCCCGAGCGGGGCTTGGGCCGCGGGGTGCGGCCGGTGGGCCGCCCCGGGCCGCCGCCTGCTCCCGGGGCTGCACCCTGGGCGGCGGGGTCCGGCTTCTGCTGTGCGCCGGAGAACGCATTGATGGCCAACCAGAGACCCCCGAGCATCGCCAGGAAACCCAGGACTCCGATGGGAACGAACTTGGAGGCGACCCCGGCGATCAGCAGGCCCAAGCCTGCGAGGAGGGCCACGATGCCGACCGCGACCCGGCGCCGGTCACTGGCTGAGCCGCGCGAGTTGCGCATGCTCGTCGCGAACTTGGGGTCCTCTGCGTAGAGGGCACGTTCCATCTGCTCGAGCAGTCGCTGCTCGTGGTCCGAGAGTGGCACGGTGACCTCCTACTTACCGTCGCGTCCGGCGGATACGTCACAGGATATGCAGGGTTGGCCGAATTGGAAACCCGAGCCGGCATACGGGCCCGAGCAGTCTCCTCAGAGTGGGCGACCGATGCCGGGGGCCAACCTCGGGTTGCCCCCGGTCAACCTACTCGGGGGGGTCGGGTTGCGTCGCACTGCCGGAGGGCTCGGTCGTGGGTTCGGGCAGCAGACGTGCAGGGCGCACGCTGCCGCGGCCGAACCGATCGGCGAGCCGATCGACGGCCTCCTCGGCCTCCCGCCACCCGCGCTCCGGCGCCCCGAGGACAAGCTGGGACTGCACCCCATCGGTCTGGACCACACCCTCCATACGCACCCCGACCAGCCGGATCCGGGCCCGGTCCAGGTGCAGCGCCCGATACAGCGTGCGTGCCTCGTGGAAGATCTCCCGGCTGACGTCGGTGGGCACCTTGCGGGTGCGGGTGCGGGTGATGGTGGTGAAGTCGGCGAACCGGACCTTGATCGACACCGTGCTGCCCGAGAGCCCGGCCCGTCGCATGCGGGCACCGACCTTCTCGGACAGGCGCAGCAACTCCGCCTCGATCAGCGCGGGATCGTCGACGTCGCGGGCGAACGTCTCCTCATTGCCCACGCTGCGCTCACGCTCGTGCAGGCTGACGGTGCGTGGGTCGCGACCCCAGGCCAGGTCGGCCAGGTGGGCTCCGGAGGCCTGGCCGAGCGCACGGATCAGGGTGGCCCGTGGGATTGCGGCCAGGTCGGCCACGGTCCGCAGGCCCAGGCGGTGCAGTTGCTCCTCGGTGCGCTGGCCGACCCCCCACATCGCGCCCACCGGCATCGGGTGCAGGAAGGCGATCACCCGGTCGGCGGGGACCACCAGCAGGCCATCGGGCTTGCACTGGGTGGAGGCCAGCTTGGCGACGAACTTGGTGGACGCGACACCGACGGAGCAGGTGATGCGCTGCTCGTCGTACACCTGGGCGCGGATCGTCTCGGCGATCCGGCGGGGCGGGCCATGGGTGCGCCGCGCGCCGCTGACGTCGAGGAAGGCCTCGTCGAGGCCCAGCGGCTCCACCAGGGGCGTGATGGCGGTGAACAGCTCCATGACCGAGGCGGAGACCTCGGCGTAGTGGGAATGATCCGGGGGCACCACGATGATGTCCGGGGCCAATCGCAACGCCCGGCTCATCGGCATGGCCGAGTGGATGCCGTACTTGCGTGCCTCATAGGTGGCCGCGACCACCACTCCCCTGCTGCCCACGCCGCCGACGATCATTGCCTTGCCGCGCAACTCCGGACGGCGGGCGACCTCCACCGAGGCGAAGAACGCATCCATGTCCACGTGCAGGATCGCACAGCCCGTGTCGTCCTCCCCCAGGCCGGTGGGCGCATCCGGCCGGTTGATCTGGCTACGACTCACGCACCACCTCCTCGAATCCGTGCCCCGTGACTCGGCCCTGCTCAGGTCGGGCCTGCTCAGGTCGGGCCTGCTCAGGTCGGGCCTGCTCAGGGCTTCTGTGCACTACTCAGTCTGCCTCCTCTGGATTCCTACCATCCGCTGCTGCCGGGGCTGGCATGCCACAGCCGGCCCGGGGCCTTCGTACGCACCTCGGGGGGCGGCTTCGGCACCCCGGCGGGATCCTCGCCTGCCGGCTTGACGTCAGCGTAGGGCGACTGCCGGAAGCCGCTGGCATGCACGAGCACCCGGCGGCGCTGCCCCATCCCGCCAGCAGCCGTCCGCCCGATCCCCGCCGGGGTCTGGTCCGCCGCGGCGACCGGGACGTCCACCGTCTTCGGCGCTGGACGGCGGCGTAGGTCGACACGAGGGAAGGAGTCGATGTAGTCGGCCACCGCAGCCCGGCCACCCTCCTGCCAGATCCCATGGACCACTCCGAGGTCCCAGCACCCGGTCGCCCGGATCGACAGCCCGCGCGGTCCGGTCCGCCGGGTGATCCCACGGACCATGAGCAGCCAGCCGGCGAACACCGTGCTGGCGTAGGGATCCTGGGCGTCCTCGAAGAAGGTCGCGTCGACCGGTCCGGTCGAATCGTCCAAGGTGAGGAACACCACCCGTCGGCCGGTTCGGATCGGGGGGGTCTGGGTGGCGACCTTCACCCCGGCGACCCACACCTGGCTCTCCGAGCGCTGGGCGAGCAGGTCGCGGGCGGGCACCACGGCCAGGTCGCGCAACATCGGTCGGTAGAAGTCCAGCACGTGCGCGCTGACATCCATGCCCAGGACGTCGAGTTCGGCCCGCACCCCCTCCCCCGCCGACATCTCGGGCAACCCACTGGCACGACCGACTCCCGGCAGGGGCAGATCGAGAGACAGTTGCACCTCGCTGACCCCGACGGCCGCCGGCGCCTGGGACTGGGCCGCCGCTGCCAGAGCCGGGTCGGCGAGGCCGGGGGGACCCGCCGACCCGACACCGGTGCGACCGGCCAGGGCATCTCCTGGCCGGGGACCCGGAGCGTCTGCGCCCACATCGGCGGCCCGGCCGGACCCCCAGACCACCGCAGCCCGCTGGGCGCGCGGGTCGGCACGTGTGGCCCCCCGGCGGCTGCGGGCGCCACCGGCACGGGTGCTTCCGGCACGGGCACGGGTGCTGCGTGCCAAGCGTTCGCAGTCGGCCACCTCCAGCAGCAGGTCCCGGCGAGTGACCTGCCCACGCAACCGGGTGCCCGTCGCCAGGTTGATCCCGTAGATCGCGTCGAACCCACCGGCAAGCACGAGGTTCTCCACGACCGGGGTGGCCACTGCGGCTCGTTCCCAGAAGTCCGACAGGGAGGCATACGGCTGCCCGGCGACGACACGTTCCACCTCGGCCGCCGAGATCCCCTTGACCTCGGTCAGCGGCATGCGGATCCCCTGCCCGCTGCCATCGGGCAGGCCGGGCAGAGTAGGTCGGGCTGCGGGGGTCGGACAGGGCTCGACCCGGTACACCTCGGTCGATCGGTTGACGTCCAGGCCCAGGATGCTGATGCCCAGGTTGCGGGCGTCGTCGAGGATCAAGCGCTTGGGGTACATGCCGGGGTCGTGGGTGAGCACGCCGGACAGGAACGCTGCCGGGTGGTGGGCCTTCAACCAGGCCGACTGGTAGGTCGGCAGCGCGAACGCCGCAGCGTGCGCCTTGCAGAAGCCGAACGAGGCGAACGAGCGCAGGACGTCCCAGACTCCTTCGACCACCTCGAGGCAGTAGCCACGGTCCAGCGCCCGGGGATAGAACCAGGCGCGCACCTGGGCCTGACCCTCCGGGGAGCCCATCGACCGGCGCAACTCGTCGGCCTCGGCCAGACAGCAGCCGGAGATCACCGCGATCATCGCGATCACCTGCTCGTGGAACACCACGACCCCGTACGTCTGGGCCAGCACCGGCTCGAGGTCCGGGTGCAAGTAGTCGGCGGCCGACCAGCCCTGGCGGGCCCGCAGGAACGGGTTGACCATGTCGGACTTCACCGGGCCGGGCCGGAACAGCGAGATGTCGATGATGAGGTCGTCGAAGGTCTCCGGAGCGAACTTGCCGATCAGCTCGCGCTGGCCGGGCGACTCGATCTGGAAGCAGCCCAGCGTGTGGGTGGTGCGGATCATCGCGAACGTCGCCGGGTCGTCATGCGGGACCTCGTCGAGTTCGATCGGCTCCCCGCCGACGCGGACCACCTCGTTGAGGGCATGAGCCATCGCCGACTGCATCCGGATGCCCAGGACGTCGAGCTTCAGGAAGCCCAGCTCCTCGACGGCGTCCTTGTCGAACTGGCTCATCGGGAAACCCATCCAGCTGGCCTCCACCGGGGTGCGGTCCAACAGCGAACCGTCGCTGAGCAGCACCCCGCACGGATGCAGTGCGACATGCCGGGGCAGCCCGTCGAGGGCCTCCACCAGGTCGAGGAACCCGTCGAGGCGGCCCCCGGCGGCCAGCCGGCCCAGGCCTGAGCTGCGCAGTTCGGGCAGGTCGACCAGCGCCGCCCGGGCATCGCGGGCCCGGATGTGCGGGAAGGCCTTGGCGAAGGCGTCGATCTCGCCGGGCGGCAGGCCCAGCGCCGCACCCACGTCCCGGATCGCGTGGCGCACCCGATAGGTGTCCATCATCGACACGGCCACGGCGCGCTGGCCGCCGAACCGCTCGAGGATGCGGGTGTAGATCTCCGTGCGGCGGGCGGACTCCACGTCGATGTCGATGTCCGGCAGCGCCTGGCGCAGCGGGGACAGGAATCGCTCCATGATCAGCCCGTGCTCGAGCGGGTTGACCCCGGAGATGCCCAGCAGGTGGTTGACCAGGCTGCCCGCGCCGGAACCCCGCGCAGCTACCCGCACACCCATACCCCGGATGAGGTCCACGACCTCGGCCACGGTCAGGAAGTAGCCGCCGTAGCCGAGGGTGGCGATGGTGGCCAGCTCCGCCTCGAGACGTTCGGTGGCCGCCCGGTGGGTGCGCAGCGTGGTGAACCTCCGATCGAGCTCGGACTGGCAGCGGCTGGCCAGCACCCGGTCGGCCATCCGGGCCTGTGCCGAGGAGGGCGCGGAGCGCACCTGCTCCCGATCCAGGCCCGGGGCGCCAGCGGGGAACAGCACATCGAGCTCGGGGACGTGTACCGATCCGATGCCCAGGTCGGCGGTCGGATCCAGCCGGCAGGAGTCGGCCAGGTCACGGGTGCCGGCCAGCAGCCGCTGCACCCCCGCGCGCCCCACCGCAGCCGCAGCACCGATCTCTTGGGCGACGACCCGCATCTCGGCGCCGTCCTTGAGGTAGCCCTGGGCGTTGGTCCGGTCCAGGTGTCGGGGATCCAGTGGGACCAGCCGTCGAATCGCGTCGAGCACATCAGCGACCGGGGCCTGCGCCGGGGTCAGGTGCCGTACAGCGTTGGTCAGCACCGCGGGGACGCCCATCCGACTGGCGAAGCCGAGCATCCGACCGGCGAAGGCGCTGGACAGGGCCGGCCGGTCTCCCCGCGTGCTGCTGCGATGGGACACGACCTCCAGGTGCACGTCGGCACCGAGGACATCCCGCCAGCCGGACAGCAGGTGCTCTGCTTCGTCGGGCCTGCGGCGGGCCAGGGCGCGCCCGACGTCGGAGTTCGGCCCGAGCAGGGCCACGAGCCCCGCGGCGTGCGCCCCGAGCATCGGCAGGGTCACCAGCGGCTGGCCCCGCTCCCCGGTCAGGTGCGCGGCCGAGATCACCCGGCACAGCGAGCCCCAGCCCGTCGCACCGCGAGCGAGCAGCAGCACCCGGGGATTGCCCGGGTCCACCGCCATCCCGCCGCGCGCCGGCGTGGGGACTCGCCGGGCCGGCGGTGACCCCCCGGGCTGCGCGGATGGGGCCACGGCCAGGTCCACGCCCAGGATCGGGCTGATGCCCGCCTCCCGGGCGGCCAGCGCGAACGCCACCGCCCCATAGGCCCCGTCCCGGTCGGTCAGGGCCAGGGCGTCCTGGCCCAACTCCACGGCCCGCGCCACGAGCGCCTCGGGTCGCGACGTCCCGTACCGCAGCGAGTAGCCAGAGGCGACGTGCAGGTGGGCGAAACTGGTCATGGCCGAGCCCTAGAACTCGTCGGGCAGGATCGCCTGCTGGTCGACCCCGATCACGGCGGCGACCTGGACCAGGAACGATTCCGCGTCGCGCACGAGGTCATCAGCCTCCCGCTGGCTGACCACCGGCAGTCCGGCATCGGCGGCAGCCCGCTTCGTGGCGTTGGCCGCGAAGAAGGCCGACCACTCCTGCAGCTGTGGGGCGACCGTGGGCAGCAGCGCCCACACGCTGCGGATCCGCCCGGACCGAACCGGGTGCGCCCGGGCCGCCAGCACTGCTGCGGCCGCACGCAGTGCCGCCAGATGGGCGGTGGCGTAGCGGCGGGCAGGGTCCGGGGTCGCGTAGGCCTCCAGCAGGCCCCGGGCCGCGCTGCCCAGCAGGTCCCGGGCCTGGTAGGGCACCGGAGGGCTCATGGGGACAGCACTCATGGTGGCTGCTCCTCTCCTATCTCGCTCTGGTGAAAAGGGTCGTAGGGGTCTGTCTGGCGACTCGGGTGATCGGGGGCAGGAATCCGCGGGCGGTCAGTCCAGCGCGCGGGCCAGCACCCAGCGATCGGCGGCCACGTCCCGGCGCAGGTCGTAGACCCCGCAGGAGTCCGATCGACCGGCCTGGGCCTCCACTCGCCACACCTCGTGCTCGTGCGCGGAGATGGCCCCCTCCAGCGCCCGGCGCGAACCGCCCCACCAGGCACTCGACTCGAGCCAGTGGGCGATCACGGCGCGCACCACGTACAGCCGGCCGCGCCACAGGAACTGCGTCGGGCTATCGTCGGGGCTCTGGTCGGGCACCCGGCGGACATCGATCGGGTCGGAATAGGTGCGGCTCATGGCGTCCTCCTGCAGCAGTCGTCGATGCCGGGGAAGACGGCGGTGTGTGCGGATCGGCCTGCGCGCCTGCGCTTCCCTCGCTGATGCGCAGACCGATCCCCACAAGTGCCAGGTCCGGTCGGGGGCAGTTCCTGACACTTATTCGAACGGGTGTTCGAACTGGGATCACCGTACGCCCCCGGTCTGACACCGTCAACCCCCAGTCCCCAGTGAGCGGGATACTGGATCACATGTCTGACATCCCCGCCGCCGTGAGCCTGCACATCTGGGGAGTCCCCACCCGACACGTGCCCACCGCGATCACCCACATGGCCCGGCACCGCCGGCCGGCGCGTGCCCTGCCGGGAGTGCGCTTCGCCAAGCTCCTGGGCACCGGGACCGGCCGCACCTTCACCCCGCGCGACGCCGACGCCCACCACTGGGGCGTGCTGCTGTGCTGGGACGACCCGACCGGCCCGCAGCGACTGGCCGGATCCCGGATCGCCCGGGACTGGGACCGGATCGCCGACGAGTCGGCCACCTGGGTCATGCGCCCGCTGAGCAGTCGCGGCCGGTGGGCGGGTCAGGAACCGTTCGGCGCACCGGTCCCCGCCCGATGGGACGGTCCGGTCGCCGCCGTCACCCGCGGGCGGATCAAGCCCCGCATGTGGCGCACCTTCTGGTCAGCGGTCTCCCCGGTCGCCCTGGACGTGCACGGCGGCGGCGGGCTGACCTTCGCCATGGGGATCGGGGAGGCCCCGGTCGGGCTGCAGGGCACGTTCTCGACCTGGGCCGACGGTGCGGCCCTGTCCGACTTCGCCCACCGCCGACCCGCGCACCAGCAGGTGATCGCCCAGACCGCAGCCCTGGACTGGTACTCCGAGGAGTTGTTCGCCCGGTTCGCGCTGCTGGACGCGCAGGGCACGGTCGCCGGTCAGCCCGTCCTGCCGACTGCATCGTCTGATCCGAGCTGACCGAGAAGGAACCCAGCCCAGCCCAGCGGCAGAATTGTCGAATCCGGACACCGCCCGGCCGCCCGCGGACACAGGTGTCCGGATCAGCCAATTCCTGGTGAGCGCAACCCGGCGGCCAGGAAACGCCGGGCGACGTGCTCCCAACTCCAGCTCGCCAGGACGGCCTCCCGGACGCCCACCGACACGGCCGCACGCTGCTCGGGCGCCAGCTCGAGGATCGCCCCGAGGACCCGGTGCAGGTCTGCGGCATCGTCGCGGGCGAACCCCAGCGACACACCGTCGGGCAGGTGCGCCTCGAGGCCGGCAGCCACCTCGGCCAGCCCGCTGTGGCGGGCCACCACCGGGGGGCACCCGGTCGCCGCGGCCTCGGCGGCGACCATCCCGAACGCCTCCGGGAACACCGACGGGACGACGCTGGCGTCGGCCAACGCCCACAGGTGGCGCAGGTGCCGGTGGGCCAGCGGCCCGGTGAACAGCACCCGCACGCCGAGCCGGGCTGCCTGCGCCTCCAGTTCAGCGCGCGCCGGACCGAACCCCACGACCACCGCCCGAGCGCCCAGACCGGGCAGCGCGTCGAGCAGCAGGTGCACGCCCTTCTCCCGGCTCAGCTTGCCGACGTACACCACCGTGGGCCGCGCCGATCCGGCGAGGAACGCCTCCAGCCGGGCCGCGTTGCCCAGGTCGGGCAGCCGCTCGTCGACATGACCGTCCGGGTCGAGCGTCGACTGGTGCAGCAGGCCGTCGAGGGCCGCCTCGCGAGCCTCGGGCGCCATCATCACGACGTCGACCCCCGGGGTGATCACCTCCACCGGCGCGGGGAGCGCCCCGATCAGATCAGTGACCACCGCCCCGATGTGCGCCGACCCGACCACGACCGCCCGCGCCGGGGCGAGCGTCTCGGCAGCCCACCGGCACAACCCGGCGTTGCCGCGCATGGCGTACTCCAGCTCCGAGCCGTGCACCTTGACCACGTACGGCAGCCCGCTGGCAGCCCCGACCGGCCCGCCGAGCAGGGCATGGTTGCTGATCAGCAGGTCCGCCGGACCGAGCGCTGCGATGGCGCGAACCTGCGCACTGACGAAGGCGTCGAGCTCGGCGCGGGCCATGGTGGGCAGCAGCGCGGGCTCCATGTCGGCGTACCGGTCCAGGACGAACACCGGTAGCCGTCCGGGCAGTCCCGGGCGCCCGACTCCTGCCCCGGCGAGATCGAGGCTGCCGGGGTCGGGGTCCTGGCTGAGCACCACCACGTCGTGGCCCAGGGACGCCAACGTGCGCGCCAACCCCCGGGAGAACTCGTTGGAGCCGGTTCCGTGCAGGAGATAGCCGTGCCAGATCACCACTCTCACGACCGGTCACACTAGTGGTGCGCCCTCTGGTGGCAGTCGGGGCCGGTGCTCCTGACCGCAAGCGCCCCCCGCCTGCCGTGGTGGGCTGACGAGGGGCTGACCCAACGGATCGCTAGATGGGCGACGCCGCTGAGCTGGGACCATCATTACCCGTCACGGGCCCCCACGCCCAATTGGGGCGGCCGCGCCCAACCGCCCCACGGCGCACACCAGCCAGGGCCGGCCGCGCGACCTGCTACCTCAGAGGGTCACGGCGAGGAAGCCGAGGAGCACCCAGAAGGGCAGGACCAGCAGCAGCCCGAAGAGGAGGCCACGTACGGCCAGGCCCTCCCCGGGTGGTACGTGCGCGAACGGATTCGAATTTTCCCTCGGAGGGGAGAGCAGTGGTGCGCTCATCGTCCTCACCGCCTCTGGCCTGGGAGTCGTCTCGTGTAACCAGTGTCACACCAACCGGGGCACTCTGCAGGCCGACGTCAGTCGCATCCGCGTCGCAATTCCTTCGGCCGGCGTCGATGTCCGGTCGCTCGGCGTGGACGTTCGGCGCTCCAGCCCCCGGAACACCTCCGGTCACCGCGCGATCGCGCCGCCCGGGGTGACGTCCCCCTCACCCTGCAGCGCGGCCTTGAAGCTCGGGGTGGCCTGCAGCACGACGATGTCCGCGGGCATCTCGATACCGGCCTGCTCCAGAGCCGCCTTGGCCGCAACGATCGCAGCGCTGAGCACCCGCGTTCCGTCGAGTTCGCGCGAGGAGCACCAGATCCGCACCTCGACGTCCACGGTCGAGACCCCGAGGGCCACGACCAGCGCCTCCGGGCTCCGCTCGTCATCGACGTCCGCGACCCCCCGCATCGCTGCGGTCAGGACCTCGACGGCCTGCGCGGCGTCGTTCTCGTAGGCGATGCCCACGGTGAAGGCCAGCCGGCGCGTCGGGTAGTGCGTCGGGATGATCAGGACGGACTTGTACACGTCCCGGTTCGGGATCAGGACCAACTCGCCTGCGAAGGTGAGCAGTTGGGTCTCCCGCACGGTGATCGCCTTCACCGTGCCCGCCTGGTCCGCCACGTGGATCTGGTCCCCGGACCGGAACGGTTGGCGCAGCAGCAGCAGGACCCCGGACAGCGTGTTCTCCAGGATGTCGCGGAAGGCGAACCCGACTGCGACGGAGAAGAACCCCAACGAGGCCAGGATGTCCACGGGCTTCACGGAGGGAAAGGCCACCGCGGTGGCCGCCAGCACCGCCAGGCCCAGGAGCAGCCAGCCCGCCAACTTGCTCATCACGACCGCGAAGCTCGGCGACTTGGTCCGCGACCACCAGGCCCGCAGGGCCATCCGAAGCAGTCGGGACAGCAGCCAGCCGACCACCACGACGCCGAGGGCCAGTCCGAGGCGTGGGCCGGCATCGATGGCCGTCTGGCCAATGGAGCGCACGGAGTCGACCACCTCCTCGACAGTGGGCTCGTCGGGGTCGGCGGCGGCCAGCACTGCACCCGCGTGCATCACCACTCCTGCCTCGTGCCCGCGCCAGTGGCTGCGGGCCGGATCGGTCTACCGACTGCGCGCGGACAGCACGCAGAACTCGTTGCCCTCCGGGTCGGCAAGAACCGTCCAGGTGACGTCGCGGGCTCGACCCACATCGGCCACGGTTGCCCCACGGGCGATCAGTTCCGCGATCTGCGCGTCCCGATCCTGCGACGAGTGCGGCGCCAGGTCGATGTGCAGGCGGTTCTTGACGGCCTTGCGCTCGGGGACCGGGACGAACACGAGCCCCTGGGGCTGCTCGCGCCACACGACCGGATCCGCGATCTCCGCGACCGACGCCCACTTCGGGATCACGGCGACCTCGTCCTCGGCCTCGTGGACGATCCGGTAGTCCAGAGTCTGGGCCCACCACCGTGCCTGAGCGGCGATGTCGCGGCAGTCGATCACGACCGTGTACCAACGCAGACCCATGGGCCGTCAGCCTACCGACCAGGACCGACATCCGGGCTGTGGAGGACCGATCGATCAGGGCTCGCCGGCCGGCCGGGCGGGCGCCATCTAGACTCGACGTGTGGCTGACGGCTTGGATCCAGCGACTGCTCCGACGCGCGCCGCCCGCCGGTTGCGTGCCCTGCCCTGGGCCCTGGGCGCTGCCGGGGTCCTGTCCCAGATCGTGTGGGTACTGCTGCCCGAGGACCTGCGTGACGCAGCCACCATCACCTCCGTGCTGCTCATGGCCTCGGCCGCAGCCATGCACGCCACCCTGCATCGCGGCCTCGGCTGGGCCGCTCGGCTGTTCGGGGCGACTGCGGGAATCGGGCTGGCGGTCGAGGCGCTGGGCACGGCCACCGGGTTCCCGTTCGGCGCTTATCGGTACGGCCCACGCCTGGGGCCGATGCTGCTCGATGTCCCGCTGCTGATCCCGCTGGCCTGGTGCATGGCGGCCTACCCGATGCTGCTGCTCGCCTGGCGGCTGGGACGCACCCGCACCCAGGTCGTGCTCATCGGCGCCTGGACGCTCACTGCCTGGGACCTGTTCCTGGACCCGCAGATGGTCGGCGAGGGGCACTGGGCGTTCGCGAACCCGACGCCGGCGCTGCCCGGGTCCCCGGGGATCCCACTGACCAACTATGCCGGCTGGTTCGCCACTGGGCTGCTCATCTTCTGGGTGCTGGACCACCTGCCCCGAACGCCCGCCGACGACCGGATGCCGCACATCCTCATGCTGTGGATCTACTTCTCGAATGTGCTGGCCGCCGCGGTGTTCTTCGGTCGGCCGGTGGTCGCGCTGTGGGGGGCGGTGGCGATGGGAGTGACCGTGCTGCCGTGGGCGCGCATCGTGCTGCCGGAGTTCCGCCGGACGCCGTCGCCGACTCCTGGGGGTGCCGCACCCCCAGGCGGCGCACCCCGAGGAGGCGAGGCGCCCCTCGATGTTGAGCGTCGATGAGGCCGGGCCTGGTCGCCGTCGCCGCAGCCACCGCCCTGGCCGGAGCGCTGACCGCGCACACCGCGTGGAACGTCAGGCACCTGCGCCGTGCCCCTCGACCGGCCCCCGGCGATCCGGCCGAGTCCATGCGAATCGCCGTGCTGCTCCCGGCCCGGGACGAGGCCGCGCGGATCGGACCCTGCCTGGTTGCCCTGCTTGCCCAGGGTCACCCGCAGATGCGGGTCGTCGTGCTCGACGACGGCTCGACCGACGGCACCTACGAGGTGGTGGCCGGCTACCTGCGCGCCGATCCGCGATTCGCTCTGCTCGCCGGCGGGGATCGGCCACCGCCGCCCGGGTGGCTCGGCAAGCCGTGGGCCTGCCAGCGTCTCGCCGACGCCGCGATGACCCACCCTGCCCTGACCGATCCCGGACTCGCCCACTCTGACCTGGCCGACCCCGGGCTCGCCGATCCCGGGTTCACCGGCGCCTGGGCACCGGACCTGTTCGTCTTCCTCGATGCCGACGTGGTCCTGGCGCCCGACGCACTGACCCGGATCGCGGCCCTGATGCACGACTCCGGCCTCGACCTGGCCAGCCCCTACCCGCGTCAGCAGGTCGGCACCCGGGCCGAGCGCCTGGTGCAGCCACTGCTCCAGTGGTCGTGGCTGACCACCCTGCCGCTGACGGTGGCCGAGTCCTCGGCCCGACCCTCGCTGACCGCGGCGAACGGCCAGATCCTGGTCATCCGGCCCGAGGCGCACCAGCGGATCGGCGGGCACGGGGCAGTGCGCCACGAGGTGCTCGAGGACATCGCCCTGGCCCGGGCGGTGAAGGCCGCCGGTGGCCGGGCGAACGTGACCGATGGAACCGACCTGGCCACCTGCCGCATGTACACCACCGGCCCCGAGCTCGTCGACGGCTATACGAAGTCGCTGTGGGCGGCGTTCGGTTCCCCGGTGGGATCGGCGGGCGCCACGAGCCTGCTCACCTTCGCCTACGTGCTGCCCCCCGCCGCCGCGCTGCTCGCGCACTCCCCCACCATCCGCGCGCTCGGGGCGGCCGGGTACGCGGCAG
>JBAVKQ010000126.1:0-4288 GCA_049688395.1 Candidatus Nanopelagicales bacterium | reverse complement strand
CTACCTGCCGCGCACCGCCCCCCGGTGGGAGGGCTGCGAGGTGTTCGCCTTCCCCCTGCTGTACGAAGTCGTGACCTGCTGCCCGGTCACCCCGCTCGGCCCGGGCGGTCCAATCCCCCCGAGCTACCACCTGAACCTGATCACCGGACAGATCACCGACGGCGACTACCCCTACCCCGACGGCCATTAGGCCATGAACACCTCGCGTGCTCACCCACCACCCACTCTCGCGGGCCCCCACAGGGACGTCGAGGTGCCCCCGCCGCCCCCCCTGGACCGCCCTAACCGACGCCCCAGGGATCGCGGCCAGGCTGCTCGGCACGGACTCCGTCCGCTACCAGCACACCGCCGGCGTGGCCCGGGCCGCGAACCGGGCCCGCGGTGCGGCCCCGCCGAGCGACGCCCCGATCCTGCTCGCCGCGGCCTGGCTCCACGACATCGGGTACGCCGGCACCCTCACAGACACCGGGTTCCATCCCCTCGACGGCGCCCGGTACCTGCACCGCATCGACGCCCCGACCCGGCTATGCCGACTGGTCGCCCATCACACCGCCGCGCAGGTCGAGGCCGCCGAGCGGGGCCTGGTCCACGAGCTGATGACTGAGTTCCCACCCGAGCACTCCCCCACCGCCGACGCCCTGACCTACGCCGACCTGACCACCGCACCCGACGGGGCACCGGTGAGCGCCGATCACCGCATCACCGAGATCCTGACCCGCTATCCCCCTGACCACCCGGTGCATCACGCCATCCAGATGGCGACCCCGCTGCTGCTGGTCACCGCGGCGCGCGTCGACCAGCGCCTGGCAGACCGCCGCAGCCGGCGGGCACTCAGGGGACATTCATGCGCGCCTGGTTGAGTTCTCCGTACAGTCGCCAGATCGCCGCGGCATCGAGGAGGAGCCCGGTCTGGCTGTCGATGATGACCGACTCCCGGAAGACAGCGGCCAGGTCCACATCCGGGCCGTCCTCGGACCAGCGTTCGGTGTATCCCGAGACAGGGCGTGACTGATCGCCCAAGCAATGCCAGGGCTCCACCATGTCGAGCACGTCAGACTCAACGACCTCCGCGACCAACCGGTTGGGCACCTCCAAGGTCTCCACAAGCACGGCGTCGCGACCCACCCCCAGGGCCTTGAGCCGCCGGGCGCCGACCCGCGTCACCCCCACCTTGAACTGCCCCTCCCGCGTGATGTGCACCACGTACACCAGATGCGGCTCCGTCCAACCCAACCGCAGCACAAACTCCGGCGGCTTGAACGGCGAACCGAGAGCGCTGATCGCGGCATGCCGGTGGCGAGCGCGAGCGGCGCGCAGGTCATCCAAGCTGGGGTCCTCCCGCTGGCCACGCACGAATAGAACCCGCGGCCAGCGTCCCCCCAAGGATCCGTTCCACACCCATCCCGCGTTCAACCATGCCCGCGCCCACCCTCGACTCGGGTTGTTCGTCCACCATTCCGAGCGAATGACCGCACCTGCCCTAGCCCGATCCGGCAAGCCGCCGTCGATGAGCTCGTCGAGTTGCTTCTCCCGCAATGCCACCAGGTCGCCTTCGGCCGCGGCGAAGAAGTCGTACAGGCGCCGGTACCGCGCCGAAACCTGACCCCGCGGATCCGACCACCCCTGCACCCCAACCCCACCAGAACCATGGCCCGCTGCGCTCATGAGACCCACGATCCCCCCGACGTCTGACACACCCCCAGCGTGGCGGCGGAGTCCGCCGATTGAGGCCTGCTCCTCCCGAACGTTGCCCCCTGGGTCACGTTCGGGAGGACCAGGCCGATTGTGGACGTACGGATTCTCGCCTACCGTCTGCTCGCCCTGGCGGTGCCCAAGCTGCGCCAGGGCAGCTACTTCCCCGATTGGCTGCTTGAACGGGGCAAGCGCGCCGAACGGGCGCTGACCTCGGTGGTGGCCACCTGCTGGTGGGAGAGCCAGCGCGGCGAGCAGCCGTCTAGCGATGTGTAGCGGGCCCGGGTCACGGACCACCACAGAGCGAGGACCCTCACCCCTGCCGGGGACAACGCTGAGCACCGGCCCCAGGACTCATCAGCTCACGACGCGCAGGGCCGGGCGCCCGGTCGGGTTCCCCACCGGGGTGGGGGTCTCGGCGGGCAACCGGTGCAGGGTGGCCGTGAGGTCGGTGAACACCTGTCCGAGGGCGATCCCGAACACGGCTTGCCCACCTTTGACCAGGTCAATGACTTGCTCGTCGGTCGTGCACGCATACACCCCCACCGGATCGGCTACCAAGGTAATCCCGGCCAGGTCGCCGGTGCCGAACGCACGCAGGGTGGTCAGGGCGGTGCGGATGTTGGCCAGGGAGACCCCGGTGTCCAGGAGTCGTTTGACAACGTTGAGGGTGAGGATGTCGCGGAAGCTGTAGAGGCGGGTGGTCCCGGACCCGCGGGCGGTGCGCAGCGACGGCTCGACCAGATGGGTGCGGGCCCAGTAGTCGAGCTGCCTGTAGGAAATGCCCGCAGCGGCTGAGGCGATGGGGCCGCGGTACCCGAGCCCGTCGTCAGCGGTGGGGACGTCGAACAGGCCGTCTTGGCCTGGGCCCGGTGTGATCACAGCAGGTTCCCCTGTCCACGGGTCGGTGGGTGCGGGGGGAAGTCCGCGGTGCGGATCGGCCACGCTACCGACCCCGCCGGGGCTGGTCAATCGTGGTGTGCGCCGCCCAGGCCGCCCTACTGGGCCGAGCGGGCGGGGTCGTCGAGCTCGACGTTGCGGGGGCGATCACCGCGGGTGGATGGGGACGATGGTGTGGTCGGCTGGTGGGGTGGGGTCGTGGAACTCTCCGGCGAGGACCTCGGTGAAGGCGTCGAGGACAGCGGCCCGGTTGGGTTCGTCGAGGCGGGGCAGACCATTGCCGAGCAGCCCGCCGGGGGCGAGGGTGAGGGCGACGTCGAGGATGACTAGTTTCGAACTGCTGGCCCCGTGCCAGGGCCGTAGGGGGATCGCAGCTCGCCGTTGTTCGTACTCGTCCTCGGTGGCCGTCCGGCCGGCGTAGGAATCGGCCCAGACCTGGAGCGCGGCCCACGCCTGGGTGTCTGTGGCCAGGTCCTGGCGCAGCTGATCCCAGTCGATCCACAGTGCCCCAGGCGCTACCCGCGGGTGTCCTCGCTTCCCGCACGTACTCGGCCCAGCCGCTGAGTTTGGCCAGCCACACGCCGCTGGCGGCGTCGATGAGCAGTTGGGTGGCTGCGCGTTGGTCGGGGTCTCCGTTCAGGCCTGCGAACAGGCGACCGGCCACATCCTGGTTGGTCAGGGCAGGCACGGTACTGCGCGTGGCCGACAGCGCGACAGGGGTGCTGGCCGCCGCCGGAGGTACCGCCCCGCCGTGGGGTGTGGGGTTCGCACCCGGTGTTCAGCTGGTCCGCCCGCACCGGGTCGGTCGGGGGGAGGTGCCCGGCCTTCCGGGCTTGGCGGACCCAGTTGCTGGCGGTGCTGGTCGGCACGGTGAAGTGCTCGGCGACGGCGATCACGGGGCGCCGGCCTGCTGCCACGGTGTAGATGGCGGCGACCTGCAATACGCGAGGCACTTCGTCCTCGGGGTCGGTGGTCCCCAGGTGGCGGCCGGGGGCGGGGTGTCCCAGTCGCCTCCAGCAGAACCGTGCGGCCCAGTCCGCGCCGGGGTTGTGGCCGGCGACCTGGATCGCGGTGATGGTCCAGGGCGCATCGAGGGTGGCCCGGGTGTAGCGCAGGGCGGCCGGGACGTGGGGTGGGGATGCCCACACCTGCAGGGCGCCGGCCGGCGAGTTCGGACGCTCGCCGCCACCGGGGTGGTCGCGCGTCGCCTGCTCGACCGCGGCCCGAGCGACCGGGTATGCGCTGTGGCGCATAGCCACCAGGCGGGTCGGGAGGCGGTTCAGTTCTTCGCGCACGGCTTCGAGCAACAGCTCGAGGGTGGGTGCTGCGGTGTCGGGGTTGGGCCCGTTCCCGGCCGCGGCCGCGGTCGTGCGCACCAGGTGGTGGATCAGCAACCGACCCGGGTCGGGGGTGGAATTGGGCGGTGGCGTGATCTGGGGTGCGGCGGTGGTCATGGGCGCTCTGGCCAGGTGGTCCGCGGCAGGGTGCGGATGGGTTCGTGGCGTTCGGGTGAGCAGCTGGAGAACGGTCCGGTGGGGCTGAACAGTTCGCCGAGGTGGTGGGCGAGGCTGGTGCGGGCGTACAGGGTGACGCCGCTGTCGGGTTTGGTCCAGGTCCGTTCGTAGTCCTGCCACAGCGCGGTGAGGCGCCAACGGGCTTCGGGGTGCTCATACCACTGGGTGCACCAGCGTTGCCG
>JBAVKQ010000125.1:0-8268 GCA_049688395.1 Candidatus Nanopelagicales bacterium | reverse complement strand
GCCTGAGCGACCGCGCGGGGCCGCGCTGGCGGCGGCTCGTCGAGGTGCGGTGCGCGGGCGGACCGGCGGGGGAGCGGGGCTGGTCCGCACCGGGGGTGCGACGCGGGTGGCATCCGAGGCTGGTTGCTCCAGGAGTCCCGGCACGCCGGGATCTGCCTGGGTGTCGCTCGGCCCACCGGCCGCCGCCATCGGCAGCAACGGCGCCAGGACCGTCGCCTCGTCGATCGGGTCTGTGCCCTGCACCGCCGTCGGCGCATCCGCGACCACGGTGGGCCTGGTCGGGGGCAGGCCCGGGGCGCTGGCCGGGGCGGCATCCAGCAGGCCGGCCTGCGGCGAGGTGCCATGCCCGCGCAACCGGTCGAGCACCTGGCGTGCGGTGGGGCGCCGGCCCGGGTCCTTGGACAGCATCCGCAGCAGCAGGGCCGTGCGGTTCGGGTCGACGCCGACCAGGTCGGCCTCCCGGCTGGCGATGCTCATCAGGACGGCCACCGAGGCGCCCTCACCGAACGGCGGGCGGCCGGTGGCCGCATAGGACAGCATCGATCCCAGGGCGAAGATGTCGCTGGCCGGGCCGACCGGGTCCAGCGTGGCCTGCTCCGGGGACAGCCACGCCGGGCTGCCGGTGACCAGTCCGGTGGCGGTCAGCGAGGTGGCGTCCTCCGGGTGGGCGATGCCGAAGTCGATCAGCACCGGACCGCGCTCGTTGAGGATCACGTTGCCGGGCTTGAGGTCGCGGTGGGTGATCCGGTGCACGTCGAGGATCGCCAGGGCCTGGGCCATCCCCCGGGCCAGGTCCCACCAGCGTTCCTCGCCCAGCGGCCCTCGATCCTCCACCTCCTCGCGCAGCGTCGGCCCGCTGATGTACTCCAGGGCCAGCCACGCGGGCTCGGACTCGATGTCTGCGTCGAGGTACTGGCAGATGTGCGCATCACGCACGGACTTCAGGATCGCGACCTCGCGCCGGAACCGGTCGCGGGTGGCCGGCGCGTCCAGCAGGCCGGGCCGGATGACCTTGAGGGCCGCGGTGCCGTGCTCCGGGGCGGTGGCCTGGAAGACCACACCCATCCCGCCGGCCCCGAGGCGGCTGTGGACCGCCCAGGGACCCACCTGCCGGGGATCGTGCATGGACAACGGGGAGCCCAACGTACGTTCGGTCATCGGTACCTCCCGGCGCACGTGCCAGCACGGCGCGGATCGTGGACGTGCCCCAATCTAGTGGATGGCGCTGCTGCGGCACTCCGCTCGAGCCACCTGCCCGGGTCGATTCGCGCGAGGGTGGTCGGTGGTCGACCGCGAGGGTCCGCAGGACCGGCGCCGAGCGGAGTCGATCGCTACACTCGACCCGCTGCGGTTCACCGGGTGGTGCCTGACCACCGACCGCGCGGCCGTATCGTCCGGAGGACCCGGGGCGGCTGACCTGAGGTGCGATATCGGTGCCGTACTCACGATCGCGCGTCCGTGACTCCTCCCGCGCAGCCCTGGCCGACCTGACCCATGCGCCGTACTGGCTCGATCGACCGATCCGACCGGAGCCCGCGCCTGCCCTGGTCGGTCCGAGCACCGCGGACCTGGTGATCGTCGGCGGGGGGTTCACCGGGCTGTGGACCGCGCTGCTGGCCGTGGAGGCCGATCCTGGCCGCGAGGTCGTGGTGCTGGAGGGCGACCGCCTCGGGGAGGGTGCCTCGGGTCGCAACGGCGGGTTCATGGCCGCGTCGATCACGCACGGCTTCGGCAACGGGTTGGCCCGCTGGCCCGACGAACTCGCCGAGCTCACCGAGCAGGGCCGGGCCAACCTCGATGCGATCGCCGAGACGATCGCGCGGTACTCGATGGACGTGGACTATGCGCGCACCGGCGAGCTGGACGTGGCCACCGAGGAGTACCAGGTCGCCGAGCTCGCGGAGCTCCCCGAGCTGGCGGCGCCCTACGGCGAGCGGCTGGAGTTCCTCGACGCCGCGGCCACCCGGGCGCTGGTGGACTCACCGCTGTATCGCGGTGCGGTGCGCGACCGGCAGGGGGTTGCCCTGGTCGATCCCGCCAAGCTCACCTGGGAGCTGGCCCGGGTGGTGCGCGAGCTGGGGGGGCGCATCCATGAGCACTCGGCGGTCACCGGCCTGAGCAGGCAGCACGCGGGAGTCGCGGTGCGCACCGCGCACGGGCAGGTGCTCGCCCGGCAGGTCGCCCTGGGGACCAGCGCGTACCCGAACCTGCTGCGCCGCGTCCGCCCGTTCATCATCCCGGTCTACGACTACGCCCTGGTCACCGAGCCGCTCACCGACGCCCAGTGGGCCAGCGTCGGCTGGGACTTCGGCGGCGGGGTCGGCGATGCCAACAACCAGTTCCACTACTCCCGGCCCACCGCCGACGGCCGGGTGCTGTGGGGCGGGTTCGAGGCGATCTATCACTACGGCAGCGCGATGGGTCCGCAGCTCAACCGCGACGATCGGACCTACGCGGTGCTCGCCGAGAACTTCTTCGAGACGTTCCCGCAGCTCGAGGGCCTGAGGTTCTCGCACGGCTGGGGCGGGGCGATCGACACCTGCTCGCGGTTCAGTGCGTTCTGGGGGACCGCCCTGGACGGCCGGGTCGCCTACAGCGTGGGCTACACGGGTCTGGGAGTGGGCACGACCCGGTTCGGCGCCCAGGTGATGCTGGACCTCCTCGATGGTGGGGCGACCAGGCGCACCGCCCTGGAGATGGTGCGCACCAAGCCGATCCCGTTCCCGCCGGAGCCGTTGCGCAGCCCGGCGGTTGCCGCGACCCGATGGTCCCTGGACCGGGCCGACAACAACGAGGGGCGGCGCAACCTCTGGCTGCGCACGCTCGACCGGTTGGGCCTGGGCTTCGACTCATGAACGATCCTGCTTCAGCCGCACCCGCACCCGCACCCGCACCCGCACCCGCACCCGCACCCGCACCCGCACCCGCACCTTCGGGGCACCCGACAGAGAGGCTCCCATGAAGCACATCACCCACTGGATCAACGGCGGCCCGTACGTGGCCCCGGCGCACCCGCGCGCCGCGGACGTGGTCAGCGGCGCCCTGGCCTCCCTGCGCGATCGCGCCGCGGACCTCATCGATCCGCAGCGCAGCGGCGAGATCTTCGACCCCGCCACGGGCAAGGTCGCGGGCACCGTCGACTTCGCCTCGGTGCGGATCATGGACGACGCGGTGGCGGTGGCCAAGGAAGCCTTCGCCGAGTGGGGCACGACGTCGATCACCAGGCGCACCTCGATCCTGTTCGCGTTCCGCGAGCTGCTCAACGCGCGCAAGCAGGAGGTCGCCGCGCTCATCACCGAGGAGCACGGCAAGGTGCTCTCCGACGCCCTGGGCGAGGTGACCCGCGGCCTGGAGGTCGTGGAGTTCGCCTGCGGCATGCCGCACCTGCTCAAGGGTGGCTACTCCTCGGGAGTGTCGAGCAGCGTGGACGTCTACTCGATGCGCAAGCCGCTGGGCGTGGTCGGCATCATCTCGCCGTTCAACTTCCCGGCGATGGTCCCGATGTGGTTCTTCCCGATCGCGATCGCGGCGGGCAACACTGTCATCGTCAAGCCCAGCGAGAAGGACCCCAGCGCGATCACCCTGATCGCCGAGCTCTGGAAGCAGGCCGGGCTGCCCGATGGCGTGTTCAACGTCGTGCACGGGGACAAGGTCGCGGTCGACGCGCTGCTGACCCACCCGGACGTGAAGTCGATCTCCTTCGTCGGCTCGACCGCGATCGCCAAGTACGTCTACGAGACCGGGACCGCGCACGGCAAGCGGGTGCAGGCCCTCGGCGGGGCGAAGAACCACATGGTGGTCCTGCCCGACGCCGACCTGGACCTGGCGGCCGACGCCGCGGTCAACGCGGGCTTCGGCTCGGCCGGTGAGCGCTGCATGGCGATCTCGGCCCTGGTCGCCGTTGGCGAGGTCGCCGACCCCCTGGTCGAGGCGATCAGGGACCGGATGGCCACGCTGATCACTGGCGACGGTCGGCGCGGCTGCGACATGGGGCCGCTGGTCACCGGCGTGCACCGGGACAAGGTGCTGTCCTATGTCGAGGCCGGGGTGCAGGCCGGTGCCAGCCTGGTCGTCGACGGCCGGGACCCGGTTGTCGACGGCGATGCCGACGGCTTCTGGCTGGGGCCCACACTGTTCGACAACGTCACCGCTGACATGAGCATCTACACCGACGAGATCTTCGGACCCGTGCTCTGCGTGGTCCGGGTGGACTCCTACGACGAGGCCCTCGCGCTGGTCAACTCCCACCCGTACGGCAACGGCACCGCCATCTTCACCAACGACGGCGGGGCGGCCCGGCGCTACCAGGACGAGGTCGAGGTCGGCATGATCGGGATCAACGTGCCGATCCCGGTGCCGATGGCCTACTACTCGTTCGGCGGATGGAAGGCCTCGCTGTTCGGCGACACGCACGCCCACGGTACCGAGGGCGTGCACTTCTTCACCCGCGGCAAGGTCGTCACCTCGCGCTGGCTGGATCCCAGCCACGGCGGCATCAACCTGGGCTTCCCCACACACGGCTGATCACAGGCTCCCGGTCGCTTCGCTCGCAGCCGCGGGTGGCCGGGTCAGGAGCTGGCCTCGCGTGGGTGGTGGGGGATCAGACCAGCCGCGGGATCAGAACAGCCGGGACTCCGGGTCGTCGACCCCGCGCAGGGCGTCGTAGTCGACCACGACGCACCGGATGCCCCGGTCCTGGGCCAGCGTGCGGGCCTGCGGCTTGATCTCCTGCGCGGCGAACACCCCGCTGACCGGAGCCAGCAGCGGATCGCGGTTGAGCAGGTCCAGGTAGCGGGTCAGCTGCTCGACGCCGTCGATGTCGCCACGGCGCTTGACCTCCACGGCCACCGTGGCGCCCTGGGCGTCGCGGAAGAGGATGTCGACCGGGCCGATGGCGGTCATGTACTCCCGGCGGACCAGCTCCCACGCCGGGCCGAACACCCCCGGCTGGTCGGCCAGCAGCGCTTGCAGGTGCGCCTCGACCCCGTCCTTGACCAGCCCCGGATCGATCCCCAGCTGGTGGCTGGAGTCGTGGTGGACTGCGCTGATCGTGATGATCAGCTGCTCGCCGGCCCTGTTCACCACCGTCCAGGTGCCCGAGCCCTGCGCGTCGACGTCCTCGCGGGTGGAGCACGGCGGGCTCATCCAGTTCAGCGGCTTGTAGGCCCGATCGTCGGCGTGCACCGACACCGAGCCGTCGGCCTTGGTCAGGATCAGCCGGGTGGCCATCGGCAGGTGCGCCGAGAGCCTGCCCACGTAGTCCACCGAGCACTGCGCCACCACCAGTCGCATCGCCACAGGGTACCGGCGCGGGGTCCCATCCCCGCCAGCCCGTGCGCCCGCGCAGGCCTCGGGGGTCGCCGCGGGGGGGTGCCCACCCGGGTGGGAGACTGGCCGCAGGTGTGCCGGAACCGGCCATCCCTTGCGCGTTGTGCGCACTTCTCGGGAGGAACTCATGGGCCAGATCAGCAAGGTGGGCGTCGTCGGACTGGGCACCATGGGTGCCGGGATCGTGGAGGTCCTGGCCCGTGCCGGGGTCGAGGTCATCGGCGTCGAGGTCTCCGAGGAGAAGCTGGCGAAGGGCCGTGGCCGGCTGGACAAGTCCCTGGCGCGCGCCGTGGAGCGGGGCAAGCTCACCGAGGACGACCGCACCGCGCTGCTGGCCAGGGTCCGGCTCACGACCGACATCGCCGAGGTGGCCGACCGGGAGTTGGCGATCGAGGCGGTCACCGAGGCCCTCGAGGTCAAGCGCACGGTGCTCGCCGACCTGGACCGCCTGCTGGTGCCCGAGGCGATCATCGCGACCAACACCTCGAGCCTGTCGGTGACTGAGCTGTCGGTGGCGACCGGCCGCCCGGATCGGGTGGTGGGGATGCACTTCTTCAACCCCGCCCCGGTGCTGTCGTTCATGGAGATCGTGCGCACCGTCGTGACCTCGCAGGAGGTGGTCGACCAGGCTGTGGAGTTCGCCGAGCAGGTGGGCCGGACCCCGGTCGTGGTGGGCGACCGGGCGGGCTTCATCGCCAACGCGCTGCTCTTCGGCTACCTGAACCATGCGGCCAACATGTACGAGGCGCGCTACGCCTCGCGGGAGGACATCGACGCGGCCATGCGCCTGGGCTGCGGCTACCCGATGGGCCCGCTGGCGCTGCTGGACCTGATCGGCCTGGACACCGCCTACCGGATCCTGGACACCATGTACAAGGAGAGTCGCGACCGGCTGCACGCCCCCGCCCCGATCCTCAAGCAGATGGTGACTGCGGGGATGCAAGGCCGCAAGTCCGGCCGCGGCTTCTACAGCTACCAGGCGCCGGGCTCCTCGGCCGTGGTGGCCGACGCGCTCACCCCCGCTGCGGACGGTGCGCTGGGTGCGGGCCGCACCGTCGAGAAGGTCGGCGTGGTCGGCTCGGGGACGATGGCCACCGGCATCATGGAGGTCTTCATCAAGTCCGGTTACGACACGATCTACGTCGCTCGGACCGACGAGCGCGTCGCCCAGGTGCGCGCGGCCCTCGAGCGCTCGCTGGCCAAGGCGGTCCAGCGCGGGAAGCTCACCGAGGAGGCCCAGACCCAGGCCCTGGCCCGGGTCAGCGGCACCACGTCGCTCGATGACCTGGCCGACGTCGACCTCGTGGTGGAGGCCGTCGTGGAGGAGATCGGGGTCAAGACCACCCTGTTCGCCAACCTCGACGAGATCTGCAAGCCCGGTGCCGTGCTGGCCACGACCACCTCGAGCCTGCCGGTCGTGGAGATGGCGGCCGTCACCGAGCGGCCCGACGACGTGGTCGGCATGCACTTCTTCAACCCGGCAGCGATCATGAAGCTGGTCGAGATCGTGGCGCACGTCTCCACCTCGCCCGAGGTCCTGGCCACCGCGGCCGAGGTCTGCAAGAAGACCGGCAAGCACGCCGTGCACTGCGGTGACCGGGCCGGCTTCATCGTCAACGCGCTGCTGTTCCCCTATCTCAACGATGCGGTCAGGATGCTCGAGGCGCACTACGCCACCGCCGACGAGATCGACCTGGCGATGAAGATGGGCGCCGCGCTGCCGATGGGGCCCTTCGCCCTGCTCGATGTCGTCGGCAACGACGTGTCACTGGCCATCCAGCAGACGCTGTACCGCGAGTTCCGCGAGCCCGGGTTCGCCCCGGCGCCGATGCTGGAGCACATGGTGACCGCCGGATACCTGGGACGCAAGACCGGCCGAGGCTTCCGCTCCTACGCGAAGTAGCGCTGCCTGCCATCGGTGTGTACGGAATCGACCATCCGCTTGTCGGTTCCGTGCACACCGATGTGCCAGCGGCTCAGGCCTGACGGTCCATCTTCGCGAACGCGGGCAGGTCGTCCCAGCGTTCCATCGGACCCGGCCAGGTCGTGGGCAGCGGACCGGACCCTGGCAGCACCGCCGCGACGATCCCGTCCAGCGCGATCCGCGCGTACTGCTCGCCGACCCAGAGGTGCTTGGCGCCCGGCACCGCGATGACTCTGGCCTGCGGCACTCGGGCGTACCGGCGGGTGACGTCCTCGGGCGAGGCGAACTCGTCGAACTGCGGAACCAGCGCGGTCAGGGGCCGGCCTGAAGCCGTCCAGCCAGCGACGTCGGTCTCGTCGGACCACCGACCCG
Source organism: Candidatus Nanopelagicales bacterium (assembly GCA_049688395.1). GTDB lineage: Bacteria > Actinomycetota > Actinomycetes > S36-B12 > CAIYMF01 > Prado023. The sequence continues at coordinate 644 of JBAVKQ010000125.1, read as the reverse complement.
GGGGCGAGAGCAGCACGGCCCCGGCCACCGGATCGACGTTGCCCCAGCGCACGATGACGTCGGTCCCGAATGACCAGCCGACCGCCCAGGGGTCGCTGAAGCCCTGCCTCCCGACCTCGGTCACCGCCGCGGCGAGGTCCTGACCCTCGCCGACGTTGCCCTCGAAGGCTCCCTCGCTGGTGCCGGCCAGACCCGTGGTGCCGCGGGTGTTGAAGCGCAGGACCCCGATGCCCATCAGCGCCGGCAGCCGCCACGCCGCCTTGCGGATCACGTGGCTGTCCATGGACCCCCCGTGCGTGGGCAGCGGATGGCAGAAGACGATCACTGCCTGCGGATCGGCGTCCAGCGGCAGTGACCACTCGCCGACCAGGCGCACGCCGTCCTCGGTGAGCAGGGAGACGGGATGGCGCCGGGCCGGCAGGATCGCATTCGCGGAGATGTGCGTCACGAGGCCAAGGGTAGGCGGGCAGACCGGGACCCGGCTTCCGGGTGCACCAGCCCGCGCCGATCGACTCCTGGCACGGATCGATCCAAGCTCCAGGCCGATCCGGCACCCGAAAGCTGGATGAATCGGCGATATGACGCGCGATCTTGGAGCGATTCGAGCGCGGGAGGGGGCGGGGCGGCGGGGCGGGGCGTGGGTC
>JBAVKQ010000124.1:0-41879 GCA_049688395.1 Candidatus Nanopelagicales bacterium | reverse complement strand
GTCGGTCTCGTAGGCCCGGATGCCTTCGAACACCCCGGTGCCGTAGTGCTGTTTGTGGGTGAGCACGTGGACCTGGGCCTTGTCCCAGTCGACGAGCTCGCCGTTCATCCAGATCTTCGGGGTCGGTGTGATGGGCATGTCGTCAGTTTCCCACGCGCGCTGCAATTGCGTCACCGACGTCGGTGGTGCTGCCGGTGACAGGATCAGCGCACGCGGCGCGAATCCGGTCGGCTGCGACACCCTCGCCGAGGAAGTCGAGCATCAGCGCCGCGCTGAGGATGGCCGCCGACGGGTTGGCCGTTCCCGTGCCGACGATGTCTGGCGCCGAACCGTGTACCGGCTCGAACATCGACGGGCCCGTCCGTGCCGGGTTGAGGTTGGCCGACGAAGCGAGGCCGATGCCGCCCGACACGGCACCGCCGAGGTCGGTGAGGATGTCGCCGAACAGGTTGTCGGTGACGACCACGTCGAAGCGCTCGGGCTGGGTCAGGAAGAACATCGCCGCGGCGTCGACGTGGCAGTAGTCGGTGCTGACGTCGGGGAACTCGGCCGCCACTGCCGAGAACGTGCGCTGCCACAGGTCGCCGGCGTGGACCAGGACGTTGGTCTTGTGCACGAGCGTGACCCTGCGCCGCGGGCGGGCGGCGGCGCGGGTGAACGCGTCGCGCACGATCCGCTCCACCCCGAACCGGGTGTTGAGGCTCTCCTCGGTGGCGACCTCGTGCGCCGTTCCGCGCCGCAGGGTGCCCCCCGACCCCACGTACGGGCCCTCGGTGCCCTCCCGGCAGACGACCATGTCGATGTCGGCCGGGCCCTTGCCGGCCAGCGGCGTGGCCACCCCGGGGAAGAGCTTCACCGGGCGCAGGTTCACGTGATGATCCAGTTCGAAGCGCAGCGGCAGCAGCACGCCACGCTCGAGGACGCCCGGGGGCACACTTGGATCGCCGATGGCGCCGAGCAGGATCGCGTCCTGGCCGCGGAGCTCGGCGAGCACCGACGCGGGCAGCGTCTCGCCAGTGGCGTGGTAGCGGCGGGCGCCGAGGTCGTAGCTGGTGGTCGAGACGGTGAGGTCGGCCAGCGGGGCCACTGCGGCCAGCACCTTCAGGCCCTCGGCGACCACCGCCGTCCCGATCCCATCGCCTGCGATGACGGCAAGCTTCAGTTCAGTCACGGGAGGAGAGCCTACCGGCGCCCTGACGTTGCTCCGATGCAGGGCGAACGGTCGCCTGGGCTCGCTCAGCGCGGTGTTCGCCGACCTCACGACGCAGCGATTGCCGCACGCGCGATGCGTTCAGCGACGTCGACGCGCCGCAACCCGGCCGCAACGAGCGGGAGGTCGCCGAACTCCGTGCGATGCCCGTCCGCCTGAGAGCCGGCCCTGTCAGATCAGGGAAGGGAGTGCGGAGGTCCGGTGGCGATCGAGCCGTCGTGTTCGTGTCAACCGCATGTGTCCACCGGTTGTTGGGCGGCGAGTCAGGGGCCCAGCAGGGACAGGGGAACTACTGCGATGCCGTCGTGTCGGCGGTACGCGAGCTTGCCGGTGTAGATGACGACGCGCTCCACGAGGCGGTCTCCGAGTTGTTGGTGCAGCCAGGCCAGATGCTGTAAGTCGTCTGGCCGTATGGTGTCGCTCAGCTTGACTTCGATCGCGATGGTGGAGCGGTCGGGGGCCTCGACGATCAGGTCCACCTCGTGTTCGGTGTTCTTGGTTCGCAAGTGCCCGACCCGGGCGTCGGCCGCCCCCGCGTATACCCGCACGGACTGCGCGACGAGCGATTCGAACAGGGCACCGAGCCAGGTGCCGGTGCCCGCGGAGACCCGGGTGCCCTGGCCGCGCAGCAGCCCGGCCTTGCCGACGCCGACGAGCCGGGCGGCCAAGGCAGGGTCGACCAGATGGTGCTTGGGCGTGCGGGTGAGTCTCTTGAGGGGCGCGAATGCGGGGGTCCACGCCTCGACCGGGTCGAGCACGAAGATCCGTTGCAGGTGCTCGCGGTAGATGTCGGCGGTCTGGCGAACAGGCTTGTCGCCCTCGCCGGGCGTGGCCGCATCCAGGATCGCGGTGTAGGCAGCATCGGAGGCCGTCGCCGCCGCGTACGCCGCCAACCACGCACGCAGCGCAGCAGGCCGCCGCACGTTGACCCCGCTCTCCGGCAGTTCCCGCTCGACAATCCGCGTGATGTAGCTGTCGAGCTGTAGCGCCCGCGCCCGCTCGGGGAGGTCCCGGATACCGGGGAACCCCGACCGCAGGACCTCATCGGTGTACCCAGGAAGGTCGACAACAGACATTCCACTGATGACCGGCCGCCCGGCGGCCAGCATGGCCCGCAGCGACACAGTCGGCTCCTGCAGGCCGCGCTCGCTGAACGCCAGCGGCCGCATCGGCAGGCTCACGATCCGGCCCGCGCCGGAGTGCACACGCACCCCGGGCGCCACCCCGGCCGACCCGGCCAGCAGGAACCTCCCACCGGTGCGGTCATGATCCACTGCACGCCGGACCCGATCCCAGACCGCTGGCTCGAGCTGCCACTCATCGACCAGCACCGGACCCGGGACCTGAGTCACGAGGTCAAGGTTTCCGGCCACCGCCGTCCGCTCAGTCGGAAGAATGAGCGACAGCACAGTCACAGCGCGCTGGCTCGCCGTTGCCGTCTTGCCCACGCCCTTGGCACCCTCCAGCGCGATCGCCGCCAGGTCGGGGAAGATGTCGTCGAGAACCTCGTCCAGGATCCTGCGTCGGTAGACCATGGCCACCAACCTAACATCTGGACGACTCTTGATCTAACATCTAGACGCGCTTCTGCCTAACATCTGAACGCTCGCGCCCATGGTCCGCGGAACCGACCCGGGCCGGCGGCATCGCACCGACCCCGGGCATGCGCTACCCTGTCGAGCAATGTTTACCGTGCGACTGCTCCTTGGTAGCCGCGGCGGGGCCTGATCCGACCGGCTCCCCTGCCGTGGGTGAGTGCGCGCGCCGGTTGCGGACCTGATCTGGTCCATCCAGCCGAAGACCCCCAGGAGCACAATCCCATGAGCAGCACCTCGCACGACACCGTCCGCAGCTACGCCGAGCGCGTGGCCCAGCAGCCCTCGGCCATGGCGTGGCCGCGCCACTCGCCGTTCACCCCGATCGACCTGCCCGACCGCACCTGGCCCAACGCCACGATCACCGAAGCTCCGCGCTGGTGCGCGGTCGACCTGCGCGACGGCAACCAGGCCCTGATCGACCCGATGACCCCCGACCGCAAGCGGCGCATGTTCGACCTGCTGGTGCGGATGGGGTACAAGGAGATCGAGGTCGGGTTCCCCTCGGCCAGCCAGACCGACTTCGACTTCGTCCGCGAGCTGATAGAGGGCGACATGATCCCCGACGATGTCGTCATCCAGGTGCTCACCCAGTCGCGCGAGGCCCTGATCGAGCGGACGTTCGAGTCGATCCGCGGGGCCAAGCAGGCGATCGTGCACCTGTACAACTCCACCTCCACGTTGCAGCGCCGGGTCGTGTTCGGCCTGGACCGCGACGGCATCAAGGACATTGCGGTGCATGGCGCCGCGCTGTGCATGAAGTATGCCGAGCAGGTCACCCCCGATACCGACGTACGCTACGAGTACTCGCCCGAGTCCTACACGGGCACCGAGCTGGAGTTCGCGGTCGAGGTCTGCAACGCCGTCAACGACTTGTGGCAGCCCACGCCCGAGCGCAAGGTGATCATCAACCTGCCCGCGACTGTCGAGATGGCCACCCCGAACGTCTATGCCGACTCGATCGAGTGGATGCACCGCAACCTGCGCTACCGGGACAGCGTCGTGCTGAGCCTGCACCCGCACAACGACCGCGGCACCGCGGTGGCCGCTGCTGAGCTCGGCTTCATGGCCGGCGCGGACCGGATCGAGGGCTGCCTGTTCGGCAACGGCGAGCGGACCGGCAACGTGTGCCTGGTGACGCTGGGGATGAACCTGTTCAGCCAGGGCGTCGATCCGCAGATCGACTTCCGCGACATCGACGAGATCCGGCGCACGGTCGAGTACTGCAACCAGTTGCGCGTGCCCGAGCGGCACCCGTACGGCGGCGACCTGGTGTTCACGGCGTTCTCCGGCTCACACCAGGACGCGATCAACAAAGGCTTCCGGGCGATGGCCGTCGATGCCGCGGCTGCCGGGGTGTCGGTCGAGCAGTTCCGCTGGGAGGTGCCCTACCTGCCTGTCGACCCGCACGACATCGGCCGGACGTATGAGGCCGTGATCCGGGTCAACAGCCAGTCCGGCAAGGGCGGCGTGGCCTACATCATGCGTACCGAGCACGGCCTGGAGCTGCCCCGGCGACTGCAGATCGAGTTCTCCCAGGTGATCCAGCGGATGACCGACATGGCAGGTGGCGAGGTCAGCCCGGCGCAGATGTGGGAGATCTTCGCTGATGAGTACCTGCCCGTTGGTGACGCGCCCTGGGGCCGGCTGAAGCTGCGGCACGTGATCGTGGAGTCCGAGGCGGAGGGCGGCACCGAGGTCCGGACCGTGGTCCGCGACAACGCCCACCACGCTCGGGAGTTCGAGGGCATCGGGCACGGCAACGGCCCGATCGCGGCGTTCTGCGACGCCCTGGGCGCCCACCACATCGACGTGCGCGTCCTGGACTACACCGAGCACGCGCTGTCGGCAGGCGACGATGCCAAGGCTGCTGCGTTCGTGGAGTGCGCGATCGGTGGCCGGGTGCTGTGGGGCGTGGGCATCGACTCCTCCATCGTGACTGCGTCGCTGAAGGCAATCATCTCGGCGATCAATCGCGCGCAGCGCGACGAAGTGGGCTGATCGGCTTGCGGATCGCTTTCCTGGGCACTCGGGGGGTGCCTGCCCGGTACGGCGGCTTCGAGACGGCGGCCGAGGAGATCGGCCGACGACTGGTGGAGCGTGGCCACGAGGTGGTGGTCTACTGCCGGACGGGCAACAGCGACATCGAGGTCAGCGAGCACGCTGGCATGCAGTTGGTCACGCTGCCCGCGGTGCGCGCGAAGTCGCTGGAGACGCTGTCGCACACCGGCGCGTCGGTCAGCCATCTGGTGAGTCGCGGACGGCGTCCAGACGCTGTGGTCATGTTCAACGCCGGCAATGCTGTCTACCTCCCGGCGCTGCGTGCGCGCCGGATCCCGGTGGCCACCCATGTCGATGGCTTGGAGTGGAAGCGGAGCAAATGGGCTGGGGGTGGCCGGCGCTACTACCGGATGGTCGAGGGCATGGCGGTGCGGTGGTCGGACGCGCTGATCGCCGACGCCCAGGGGATCGCCGACTATTACAACGCCCATTTCGATGTCACCTGCGATCAGATCGCCTACGGGGCACCGATCCTGGGCGAGGTCGGGTCGGAGAAGCTGTCCGACCTCCAGTTGAAGCCGGGGGGCTATCACCTGGTGGTGGCCCGCTTCGAGCCGGAGAACCACGTGCTGGAGATCGTGCGCGGGTATCGGAGTTCGACAGCCGCGCTGCCACTGGTGGTGGTGGGATCCGCGCCGTACGCCGGGGAGTACACCGCGGCGATCGAGTCGGCCGCGGCGGGGGACGAGCGCATCCGTCTGATCGGCGCGGTGTGGGATCAGGACCTGCTCAATCAACTCTATTCGAACGCTCACACCTATCTGCACGGACACTCGGTGGGGGGAACCAACCCCTCGCTGCTGCGGGCCATGGGGGCAGGAACGGCAACCATCGCGTGGGATGTCGCGTTCAACAACCAAGTTCTGGGGCCGGCCGCCATTCTGTTCCACTCCCCGGAGACGCTTGCGCCGGCCATCGAGGCCGCGGAGGCCGACCTCACCGGGACTTCGGCGACCGGCGCAGCCCTGGCCGAGCGTGCAGCCAAACACTATGTCTGGGACGACGTCGCGGGAGCCTACGAGGCAATGCTGGCTCGGATCGCCAGTGGTGAGTCGATCCACCCGCAGGCACGCCGGGCCCGACGTAGCGCTGAGGAACTCTGAGCGCGACCGTGGATCAGAAGTACTCGCCGAGGATCTTGCGCAGCGCGGTGCTCGAGGTGCCCTGCGTGTAAGGGAAGTAGACGACGTCGGCGGACACCGAGGCCATGCCCGACTCCAGGGCGTCCCCCTTGGGGGTGCCCTTCCAGTCGCTGCCCTTGAAGATCACGTCGAAATGCAGCTTCTGCCACATCTCGACCTTGTCGTGGGAGTCGTCGACGACGACCTCGTCGACCAGGTCGATGTGGCGTACCACCTCCATCCGCTCGGCCAACGGCACGATCGGTGGGTGTCGCTTGACCCGGAGCACCGACTCGTCAGGGATTACTCCGAGGATCAACCGGTCGCAGTGCGGGCGCGCTGCGCGGATGATGTTCAGGTGCCCGATGTGGAACATGTCGAACGCACCCGGCAGGTAGCCGACGGCGTACCTCTCGATCTCGGGCTGGAGGCGGGAGTCGTGGATCGTCATTGGACAGGCCTCCCAACGGCGTCGACCTGGCGGAACCAGACCGGCAGCGCAAGCAGCGTGACGGCCAGGTTGGCCGCGAGGAGCAGGGCGTAGATCGGAAGGAACCAGGTGCCCGCGAACAGGGCGAAGGACAGGGCCAGAATCCCGTAGTCGGTGGGGGCGCGCAGGATTGAGCGCAGCCAGGGGGCCTTCTCCCCAGCGGGGACAGTCTTCGGGCGATCACCGCGACTGATGCGCACCAACAGGTCGGATAGCAACCAGCCGAAGAAGCCGGTGACCGAGGCCGCCGTGAACAGGATCGGCAGGCCGAGCAGCCAGTCGTTCGGGTCCTGGCCGGGGATCCCGAACCGCAGCCAGGAGAACAGCACGGCGCCGTGCAGCAGCGTCATCTTGGCCATGTCGACGACATGGTCCAGCCACTCCCCGGAGGGCCGACCACCCCCGCGCAGCCGGGCCAGTTGCCCGTCCGCGGAGTCGAAGGCGTAGCCGGCCAGCAGCAACACGCAGATGATCAGGCTCAGCGCGATGCTCGGGGCGACGAACGCAATCAGGGCGATGCCCGTGTAGGTGAGCGCCGCGCTGACCGCCGTCACCTGGTTGGGCGTGGCACCCCTCAGGAAGGCCGCCGCAGCGATTCTTCGGCCGAGCCAGCGGTTGACCCAACGGGAGTAGGCCGGGGCGCCACGGTTGGTCTTCTGGGCGGCTGCGAGACGGTTGACGATCTCGCGGAACCCGTCCTGAGAGGTGCCATCCATGATGCCTTCCGGTGCGCGGTGAGCCCCACGCGCTGTCGACTTATGCTCAGCGGCCCGCACGAGGAAAGTTCGCGCGGGCCAAGCAATAGACTAGACGACCGATCGAGTGACACGGGGTTGTCGTCACGAGGGCAAGCACCGCGTCTAGGTGGGCGGTGTGAAGCGGCCTGTTTCGGGGGTTGAGGGCACGCGGCTTTGGCTGCTGATGGCCCGCGGCGGTCGTGCGTCCGGGTCGTAGTTCCGGGTCGGCGGCGTCTCGTGGAGTCCTCTGGTCGGGGGTAGGTCCCGGTGGGGCGCTCTGGCGGCTCGCCCGGTGCCCGACAGGGCCTGCGGTGGGCCTTTCAGTCGGCCGCGGCGGCCCACCCCCCGGTGGTGGAGCGGATTCCGAGGACGGCGAGCCGGGAGAGGTTGTGGGCCGCGGCGAGGAGGCTGAAGTCGGCGTCGATCCTGACCTGACCGCGCATCCGGGCGCGCCGCCCGCCGTGCTTGCGGCGCATCAGGTGCCCGAGTTTGCGTTCCACTTTGGGTCGGGTGGCCCGGTAGTCATCCCGCCACGCCGGGTCCTTCTGCGCGGTGCGGGCGTCGGGGCGAGGTGCTGCTCGTGGCGCCCGACGCTGATGGTGCGCCCGGCGGCGGCCGTGGTGCACTGCGCGCGCAGCGGGCACCCACCGCAGGCGGACCCGAAGCGGGCGGTGCCGTCGTCGTCCTTGTCGCGGCGGATCGTCGTGGTGACTCTGTTTGGGCAGGTCACCGTGCCGGACCGCAGGTCGATGTCGAACCGGTCCTTGGTGAACATCCCACCCGCAGCGGTGGGGGGCTGGGTCTTGCACCGGGACTCGATCCCGGCCCCGGCCAGGTGCTCCAGGAACTCCCCGCTGCTGCCGTAGGCGGCGTCCCCGTAGACGGCTTCCCCGGCTCCTGCACGGCTCCGCCATCGCGGTCGTCCGGGGCAGCGTCCGGGGCCGGTTCCTTGCCGAGGTCGCTGACGAGGTCCGCGGCGACGGCGGCGTCACCAACGTTCCCGGCGCTCACCACGGTGTCGGTGATCACCTCGCTGTCCGGGTCGATCGCGATATGCCCCTTGTACCCATCGAACCCGCGGGCCGCGGTCTTATGGCCATGCCGGGCCTGCGGGTCCACGGTGGAGATGCCCCGGTCCTTGGCGACCCTTCGTGCGATCCGGAACACCGCCGCACCCGCGCCGTCGGCAGGGTCGGCCTGCTCCAGGTCCTGGCCCAGCACCGTGGCCAGCAACTCCCCAGCCTCGGCCACCACCGGGTCGAGTTCCCGGCCCTCGAGGACCGCCAGACACGCGTAGCCGTCCCGGGCGCGGGAGTCGATCAGCGCCTCCCGGCCGGCCGGGTCATCCCAGTCGATCAGCGGCTTGCCCAGCGACTGGTAGTCATCGCCGCTGCTCAGCACGGCGCGCAGGTCCGACTCCAGGTCCGTGCCGGCAATCTTGAGCAGCGCCCGGATCGCCGAGCGGATCAGCGTGATGGTGTCCATCGTGGCGACCGCGTCATACAACGGGGTGGAGTCCAGCACCCGCCTGGCCCCGACCAGCCCCGCCGCCGATGCGGCGTCCAGCACCACCCGGAACAATCGCCGCGGATCGGCCGAGGCCCGCAACCGGGCCCGCATATCCACGAGCACCGTGTGGGAGAAGCTCACCCAGCCGTCACCGTCGTACCCCCCCGACCCCGCAGGCGTAGCGCCACCGGTTGTCGAAGCAGTACCGCTCCACCGCCTCCCGATCTGACAAGCCCTCCAACCGCTGCAGCACCATCACACCTAGCCACCACCGACGGCGGAACACTGCGCCGTCCCCGATCACTGAACAGGTCCGCGAACAACTCATCCGGGAACAACCGGTCCCGCTCCCTGTGCAGGACCGTGAACAGCGACGACTCCGCCAGCATCCGCTCGCAGAACCGGTTCACATCATCAAGGAGATCCAACTGGCGCTCCGCCTGACCCAACGACATGAACACTCCCCGGAGAAGAGCCTGCACCGACATGCTCATTCTCCCGATCCGGGCTTGACACTCAGGGACCGCCACGCCACGAAAGACACCGCCCACCTAGGCCCGCCCAAGTCTCGGAGAATGGCCACCCTGCTGGCATAGCATGTGGCCATGACAGACGCCCACGATTCCATGGCGACTTTGGATACGTGGCAGAACCACGAGGAGTTGCCAGGGGCCGAAGTTGCGACTGCCGCCCGACGACAGTCCCTTGTCGTGGCGATTCCCACCTATCGCCGCGCACAACTATTGACGGAACTCCTGCCCTCGCTCCTTTCCCAAGCGGCCTCGGTAAAAGGCTTAGGAATTGACGCTGATGTCCTTGTGATCGACAACGATCCGCAGGGATCTGCAGCTGATACTGTCCTTGACGCCCAGCAGTCGCGAGACGTCCTAGACGTCGGAGCGCCGCAACTACGGTACGTCCTTGAGCCACATCCAGGGATCTCAGCCGCCCGGAATATGGCTCTTGACGCGTCCAGTCAGTATGACTTCCTGGTGTTCATTGACGACGACGAGCGGCCTTCGGCGACTTGGCTACTAGATCTGGTCGGCGTGCAACGCGAATTCCGAGCCGAGGGCGTGCTTGGGCCCGTCCTTGCGGAGTACATGTCACCCCCCGATCCTTGGATCGAGGCCGGTGGGTTCTTCGTCAGACCCCGCCAGAAGACGGGTTCGACCAGAGAAGTGGGCTTCACGGGCAACCTCCTCTTGGATCTTCATGCCGTGCGAGGACTGGGCATCCGCTTCGATGAGGAGTTCGGGCTCAGCGGCGGCGAAGACTCCCTCTTCACATCTCTCCTCACGAGGGGCGGAGGGGTGATCCGCTGGTGTGACGAGGCGGCTGTTTGGGACTTGGTACCCACTGAGCGCGCCACCCGTAGATGGGTGCTGACTCGTCGCTTCCGAAGCGGCACCAGCCACAGCCGTGTAGCCCTACGCCTCGAGGAGTCATCCGCTACGAGGAGGTCGTTGCTTCGGGTTTCTTTGACCGTGGGAGGTGGTCTGCGTCTCGGCCTCGGCCTCGTTCGCTGGGCAGTCGGGATGATCATTCGGTCGGATCGACTCCAGGCAAGAGGACTACGCACTTCCGCAAGAGGCGCAGGGATGGCGATGGGTGCCTGGGGGTACCTGCATCGAGAGTACCGACGGCCACCCGGCGGGGAATCGAGTACCTGACTCCGCAATCAGACCCCCCGGCGAACGCACACAGCGTGCAAGTGGAGTCCAGGATCTGCGCAGCGCAGTTAGCCATTGCCCCCGCGCACCGGCGACCCCGATCCGGAGCCGCTCTTGAAGGAGGTTCACGCGGTTGCCGATCTCATTGAGGACACTACAAGCCGCGCACGAGCCTGCTCGTGGGGTGGCCTCGCTCAGTTCGCAACAGAACCTTTGAAAGCGACGATCGGTGAGATCGATTCGTAGCTGACTGTCAGGGTCACATCATCGCGTTGATCAACTGGGAGCGTGAAGAGATACACGCCCTGTTGATTTGCGTCAGGCTTGAGCGTGCCGGTGAAGGGCTTCGCAAGGGAGTCACCGAACACAGGAAGGGCCGGCGAGTCCTGCTCCCCCTGCAACAGGACCACATTGACAGTGTCCAAGGTGACAGCCTCGGGACTCCCGTTGCCCAGTTGGATGGTGAAGGCGAGTGCTGGCCCGGATATCTCGCCGGCTCCCGATGCTTCAGCCTCGACCGCACGCACTCCATTCACCTTCGCCGTGACGCCGTCGCCGAAGTCGGCCTCGTCGTCCAAACCTACGGCAGGGAGCGTTGGGATGGATGCCGCCTGCGTCGTTCCGCCCGGTTTCAGCGTCCCGCTGGTGCCGCCCTTGGCAGCGCGTCCTGTGGCTGGCGGAGTCGTTGCGGATGGCGACGGAGACCGCGAAGCGCTATTCGAGGTGTCTGTCGCCTGCGGTTCACCTGCAGCGACATTCTCCTGGTCGGCCTCCGAGCAGCCTGAGAGCGCTCCGAGCGTCAAGAACCATGTGGCCACCATAACGCCCCAGAACCTGCCACTGCGCATGACTGCACCCTCACGTGACCTCACGGTGTCTGCCCTTCGAAGTCGTCCAACCGAACTGTGACGGGCGCGTTGTCAGCGCTGCCGGACAGGTAAGCGCGGAACGCAAGTCCACCCGCTCCTTGGAGCGAACCAGTGTCATCAGTAGTCGTCAACAGCCAGTCGGAGGGCTCGCCCGTCCCCTGCTTCCAGACCTTCATCCGGAGCGTAGTCGGGTTCGTGCCCGTCACCTGGACACGCATGATCAGTGAGTCAGACTCAGCGAAAGTCAGACCGGGCACGCTCGCCGAACGCAAGTTCTTCTCGGAGTTTGCGACCACCGACTGCAGGAACGCACTGACCGCGCCATTGGACTGGATGCGTATCCTTCCAGCATAGCCGTTCTCGTTCGAGCCTCTGCCAGTCAGCGACAAGTACAGCCCTCCGCCAGTGATCGGCTTATCGACTGAGACCCGAGCGGTGACGTCTGTGCTGGTCGAGGAGACCGAGGCCAGTTCAGCGGCCCGGGTCCTCCCAGCGGTCGGAATGCGGAGGTTGGCCCACCCACCCGACACGGAATAGTCCGAAGGCGTACTGAGCGTCGTCCAGTTTCCGCCGATCTCGGCTGCGCCAAACCCGGTCGCCACCGTCCGATCGAACCCATCCCGTGCCAAGAACGCAGTATCCGCGACCGTCACATCCTTTGCAACCGCTTCGGACACCGCACCCTCGTCATCAGTGACCACCAGGGTGATCGTGTACGTCCCAGCCTCGGCATAAGTGTGATCCACCTTCACTTCAGCACCCGTGACCGCCGGCGAACCATCGCCGAACTCCCACGCGTACGACGCCACAGACCCATCAGAATCCCTCGACTCCGACCCATCCACCGACACCTTCAACCGATCCACCGACGACGAGAACTTCGCCACCGGAGCCTCGTTGCCCACGACGGGCACGTCCTTGGTGACCGCCTCAGACACCGCACCCTCGTCGTCGGTGACCACCAGGGTGATCGTGTACGTCCCAGCCTCGGCATAAGTGTGATCCACCTTCACCTCAGCACCCGTGACCGCCGGCGAACCATCGCCGAACTCCCACGCGTAGGACGCCACAGACCCATCAGAATCCTTCGACTCCGACCCGTCCACCGACACCTTCAACCGATCCACCGACGACGAGAACTTCGCCACCGGCGCCTGGTTGGGCAGATCGCCGCTACCAACGGTGTAGAGGAGTCCAACCTCTTCAGCGGTCAGGGCACGGCCGAACACAGCTGCCTCGTCAAGGGTTCCAGCAAAGAAGGCGCTACTTGAGCCCCACGTCCTGTCCCCTCCGATGCGCCAGTAGCCCGGGTAGTCCTGCGCTTGGGTCTGGGGATTCGTACCAACCAATTGGCCGTCGACATACAGGGCCATGCCGTCATCGGACTGGGTTGACACGACGTTGTGCCAAGCGCCGTCGTTGAGCGGGTTCGGTGTCGTGACGGTGTTGGTCTGCCCCGTCCAGACGCCGAAGACGAGCCTACCGTCGTCCTGCATGTAGACGTGCCTGTCGTAGCTCGAAGACAGACCTGAGGCCGCTCGACCGAATCCGATCAGCTTTCCGCCTTGAGTAGTCGTGGTCTTGAACCAGACACTCGTCGAGTACCCGGTCGGGTTGTTCGCCCCAACCATTGCGATGACTGTCCCCTCCGAGCCATCGAAAGATGCTGCGGTCGTGGTCGAGTCAGCAAGGGCGCCCTCCTGGGCGAAGGCGACCCCGTTGGAGGCTCGCCCGTCGTTGGCCGCAGGGCCACTGTCTCGAGCGATTTGGCCCGAAGGCTCATCCAGCCGCCAGAAGACGTCCGGGTTCAGATCGAACATGGCGCCGCCGTATGCGTCTGTTGGTCGGGGAATGACCTTCCCACTGGCCAACGAGTACAGGGATGCGATCTCTTCGGCATTGAGGGCTCGGCTGAAGACCGCGGCCTCATCGAGCGTGCCGGCGACGTACGGGCTGCTGGAATCCCACGTGGTGCCTCCACCGATACGCCAGTAGCCGGTGTAGTCCTGTGCATTCGTCTCTGGATTCGTGCCCGCGATCCGACCGTCGACGAACAGGGCCATTCCGCTGCCGGACTGCGTGGCGACAACATTGTGCCAAGCCCCGTCGTTGAGAGCGGTGTCCGTGACGATGACCTGGGCCTGGCCAGTCCACACGCCGAAGACCACCTTGCCGTCATCCTGCATGTAGACGTCACGATCGTGCGCACTCGACAGACCGGCCGGATCGGAACCGAAACCGATGAGCTTGCCGCCGCGATCCGTGGTGGTCTTGAACCAGATGCTGGTTGAGAAGTCCCTCGGATTCGTATCCGATGCTGACGCGATGACCGCACCCTGCGTGCCATCGAAGCCTGCGGATGTTGTGGACGTACCTTCCAGAGCACCTTGCTCCCCAAGGGTCACACCTGCGGAGATGTTGCCGTTATTTCCCGCGGGTCCGGTGTCCTTCGCGACTGAACCCGTCGTTTCCTCGAGGCGGTAATAGATCTGGGGATCGAGGTCGAAGACAGCGGCGCCGTATGAATCGCTGGGCCGTGTCGGCAGGTTGGACTCGCGCCCAGAAGCAACATAGTGGGCGTTCACGTCTTCCCTGGTCAGGACAGTCGGGAAGACCGAGACATCGTCAATGGCACCAGCGAAGTAGAAACTACTTGGGCCGTTGGGCCAGCCGTTGAGATTGTCCCCGCCCACACGCCAGTAGCCGTTGTAGGGCTGACCCACAGTGGTGTCAGCGCGCGAAGCCACACGCCTGCCATCGATGTACAGAGTCATCCCGTCGGCCCCCATAGAGGCGACCACTTGGTGCCAGGACCCATCATTGAAACCGGGGCGCGACTCAAGTGTGACCGTCTGCCCCGTATAGACGCCGAACACGACGCGGCCGCTGTTGTCCATGTAGACGTGGCGGTCGTAGCTGCTGGAGTTCCCTGTGGCGCTGTTCCCGAACCCGACGATCTTGCCGCCCTCGGAAGAGGTCGTCCGGAACCAAGCCTCGACGCTAAAGGTATCGGGCCCCGGCTCCGAGATCGTGCTGGCGACGTAGCTGTCGCCCGTACCAGCGAAGGTTGAGGAACTATTCGACTCATTGAGCATCGCGCCGGGAGTGTTGCGCACTACACCTGAGGAGGCGACTCCGTGGTTGGCCGATGCGAAGTCGGCGACCCGAGTACCTGAGGTCTCGTCAAGACGGTAGTAGAGCGACGGGGAGGAGTCCAGGATGGCGCCGGCGTACAGGCTCTGGTTCTCCAGCGTTGCCACGGTCACAGAAGTGGTGTTTCGCGTGGCCCGGTTTCCAAAGGGGTCGAAAGCGAAGACCCGATAGTTGTACTCAGTGCCCGGCACAGCGGTCTTGTCGGTGCAGGACAAACTGGGGCGGTTCCAGAACGTGGATTGTGCAGTGGTCTCGCAGACCGGCGTATTTGTGAGTGCGGTGTAGTTGCGGTAGACCTTGTAGGTCAGCAGCTCGTTGTCGCGGTCGTGGGCGGCCTGCCAGCCGATACGCACCTCACCTGCTCGCACCGAGGTGGCTGAGGGAGTCAGTCCATCGTCCGGGACGGGACCCTCCTTGTTGGGCGCGATATCAGTCTTCGCGAAGCGCACGAGCCCCTGCTGGAATCGGCTGTTGACAGCGGTGAACTCGCCCCCGTACGCCATGTATTTGCCAGCGCCGGTGATACTCCAGCCCGCATTCCCCTGCCCCGTGTACGAGCCAGCCCCCCACCACTTCGGGAACCAGTTAAGAAGCGTAGGCGCAGGATTGCCGCCGAAGTTGAAGTAGCCGTACGGGTCCGGTCCCTTGACCGTCCCCGTGGCCTGCTTGGTGAACGCCGTGGAGTGGTACATCGTCCAGGGCTGGGTCTGGGGGAAGCCGCCCACGTTGCCGCAGTAGTGCGCATGGCTCGCGAAGTACACGACGTCATCAAGCGGATAGGAGGCCACGTGGTCGCCGTGGCAGTCCTGCAACCAAATGATCTCACCTGTCTCGTTGTCTGCGCGGAAGGCACCCTCGAGGTTGCCAGTGCTGCCGAATACGAATCCTGTGCCGTAGACGCCGTCGGCGTCAGAGGTCAGGCTCGTGATTGCTGCGTTCGGTCCCACATTGCGGACCACATTGGTCGTCGCCCACGGCAGCACCGCGCCCGAGGCCGGGTCGAGCGCTCCAAGACCCTGCGCAGGAGTTGTACCGATGTTCTGGAACATGCCACCCATGATCAGCTTCGACTTGGAGTGGTTCAGCGTGAAGGAGAACACAGTGGAGTCCGGCGACGGGTCCCAAGGCAGGAGCGCACCCGTGGTCGGGTTGACCGCCGCAGCAAAGCGCCGCGCTGAGGTACTGACTGCGGTGAATGTGCCTCCGAGGTACAGCGCGTTGGCACTGACTTCGAGAGCACGCACCGGGGAGTTCACGGCCGGCGGGTTGAACGCCGAGACCAGCGCGCCTGTCGTTGGGTTCACTGCGGCGATGCGCGCCCGAGCAACACCGTTGACCTGGGTGAAGTCGCCCCCGATGAACAACTTGCTGCCGTCAGGGGCCGCCTTGATCGCCCGGACCTGGGCGTTGGCAGAGGCGAGGAAAGTCGAATCGAGCACGCCCGTCGTGATGTCGTAGGCGAGCAGATTCGAACGCACGACCGTGTTGACCCCGGCGGCGGAGCCAGCCGGACGCGCAGTCGCGAAGTTCCCTGCCGCATAGACCTTGTTGCCGATGATGGCCTGCGACCAGACG
This sequence comes from Candidatus Nanopelagicales bacterium, assembly GCA_049688395.1. Classification (GTDB taxonomy): domain Bacteria; phylum Actinomycetota; class Actinomycetes; order S36-B12; family CAIYMF01; genus Prado023. Next base: position 25,886 of record JBAVKQ010000124.1, on the reverse strand, counting down.
ACACCGTCGATCTGGACAGTCGGTAGCGGGTCGGCGCTGAAGGTGGTGGGGGTACCGGGATCGGGCGGCAGCGTGTCCGCCTGAGCCGGGACAACTCCGATGAGGCCACCCGCGAGCAGCGCTAGCCCCATCCCGATCGCAACACGCTGCACGGCCACGTTGATACGCACAAGTTCCCCTTAGAAGGCCGCGTGCGACTCTGCACGCCTTCATAGGGTAGGCCCCGTTCTGGGTACGGGAAGCCGAAATTCGGCTACCTGGTGTGATTGCCCCCCGCAGTGTCCCCCGTTGGCCGATCACGATCCGTGACCGTCCCGATTCTCTCAGTCAGGGGCATGCGGAGCCACCCCTACCAGCGGGGTGCCGTGGACTCTGGGTACGTCATACGCTGCACCATGAAATACTGCCCACCCGTTCCTGTGGTGGTCCGTCTGCACCCAACCGAGCGCCGACCGGAATCACCTCTTGAGGTAGACAGTTCGGGAGGTGGCTCCTGCGTAGTTGTACTTTGCCAAGACAATGACTCGGTAGCGGCCCTTGGGAAGGTTCAGGGACCGGGTCTCCTTGGACCCAAGGGTCCGGCGCGTCTTCACGTGCTTCCAGGTGCCGTCGGCCTTCCGCCGTTGGACCTTGAACTTCCAGTAGCCCTTCCCCATGTTAGGATTCACGTTGACGTGTAGTTTGGACGCCCCCAGAGTCGCGGTCGCGACCACGATCGCTGTGGGTGTGGGCGGTACGTCCAGTTTGGACAGTCGCTTCTTGCCCTTCGGCTTCGGCGTTGTCGTGAGACTTGGCGTGGCCGATGGACTTGGCTTGGTCGATGGACTGGCGGCGGCCGGAGAACTCGGCGTGGCGGCCGGGACAGTAAGTCGAACCGGCGAAGGCGCGGTCGTTGGCGCTGAGCTCGGGGTTTGCTCCGGTAGGTGTGCCCGCTGGGGCCCTGCCTGTAGATCGTCGTAGAAGAAGCGAACAGGCACGTCGGTCGCAGTGCTGGACACGTAGTTCCACACGCCTATCGCGCCCGGCGCCTGCAAGCCAGCAGAGTTGTCCGATGCTTGGACCAGCCAGTTCGCTGGCTCGGGCGCTCCCAGGGTCCAGACCTTCAGTTTCAGCGAAGTCGGGGCCATGCCCACTGCTTGCATCCGAATTCGAAGGGGCGTCCGGGCGGACACGGTGCCCGCCGTCAGTCCGGCGGATCCCAGGGTCGTCGACGAGGAACCTGCCGTGCGGATCACACTGACGACGGCCGACCCGTCGGACCGAACCTGCAATCTCCCCAAATAGCCGGACTGGGCGCTACCACGGCCGATCAGGGCTGCGTACATCCCTCCGCCGGTTGCGGGACGATCCATCGACAGGCTCACGGACACGTCAGTGTCCGATGATTGATACTCACTCAGTAGGGCTTCGGCACCCTTTCCGGCCGTCAGGGCCGCCGACCCTGCCCCCGATGACACGGAATACAGCGACCTGCAGGCACCCTCACAGATGTCCCAAGCACCTCCCGAGTCTGCGGCACCCCAACCAGCGGCTGTGGACCGCTGGAAGGAATCGGATGCGCTCGTCGCTTTGAGCGTCAGGATCGGAGCGTTGGTGGCTCTCGGATCGCTGGTGGGACTCGGCGTAGGCGACACCACCGGACTCGGCGTGGACGACACCACCGGAGTGGGCGTAGGCGACACCGCGGCTGTGCTGCCGTAGTGGCGGCTGTTGGCAGGGGTGTATTTGTTCACGCCCGCGTCGGAAGGCACCGGCGCGGCCTGCCCGTCGATCGCTACCAACTGGGCTGTGGCAGTGCCATCCGCGTTGACCCAACCGGAGCCGGACCTCCCGTTGGACTCGACGCTGAGGGTGAACGGAGATGCGGCGAATGCTGACCTGAGCTCCGTCAGGGTCTTCGCCTTGAGTGCCCCGCCGGATCCACTGCGCGTGACGACCGCGGCGATCTGCGTACCATCCGTCTGATAGATGTTGCCGTCCAGCTTCGCACCTGGGGAGAAGATGCTGTTCGGGGCTACGTCAACCACGGGGGACCCTAGGTAGGCATAGACGCACAGTGGCGTCCGGCCTCCACACGGCGTCCACCCGTCGGGCATCACACCAGACTGATCAGCGATCACATTGTTGATCATCATGTCGATCGCCGGCGACCAGGTCATTCCCGGAGTCAAGTTCGCCGCACCCGTCGGGCTGTAGGCGCCTGGGCGGGCATAGTCGAAGTCGGACGTGTAGGGGACGTTGCAGTCAGTTCCGGAGTTGCCCCCACCGCCGTAGCGGACAGAGTGCTCCGAGCACCAACGGTCGCGGGAGCCGTTGCCGTCGCTGTCGTACTTCTTCGACCGCGGATCGGTGTATACCCCGACACCGACGGGCGCCCTCATGATCGTGTTGTTCACCAGGCGCACTCCCGAAGACCCGGCGAGCCGCACAGCGGAATGGCCCTCCGCACCTGGACCCCCGGCCGGGCCGAGGATGTAGTTGTTCACCATTGTCAGCCCATGAGAGATCTCGAAGAAGACCGAGCTGTGCGAGTTGTTGACCAGGCGGTTGTTCGCCACGGTCACGTCAAAGTTGGATTGGTCCCACCAGAGGGCATGGCCCCACACGTTGGAGACCGAGGAGTTCAGGACCTTCATCCGATGGGTCTTGGTCGCCTTCATGGCCCCCGATTGGGGACCCCCCCAGAACTCCTGTTGGGCATTCACCCGGTCGAACGACGACCCAGTGAGCGTCACGTCGTCGGCGTACAGGACCACCGAGCCCATCCACCCCGCGTCGCTGACGGTCACATGGTCGATCAACAGCCCCCGGTCCAACGCTGACCCGCCCGCCGTGGAGCCACCCGCCACCTTGAAGGAGATCGCCGCATTCGACCTGAACGCCACGTCGCGCATCGTCGAGTCATCCACTCCGCTGGTGAAGACCACCGCGTACTGGCTCCACATCGGTGAATGCCGCCGGATCTCGAAGCCCTCCAGACGTACTCCGTCAGCAACCACCCTGATGAAGTTGCCACTCGAAGCGCTGACCCTCACCTGCGACATATCAAAGGCGTCTGAAGCGCTCAGGTACAGATTCCCCTTGGTGGGGGCCGCATCGCTACTTGACGTTCGGTCCACCCAGAAGGTCCCCGGGACGACCCGGGACTTGTCCGAAACCTGGGTGAGGGCCCGATCGCCAACCCACACCTGATCCGGGTACAACCCCGTGATCACCCGCGCGGCACCCGGACAGCCGTCCGGGTCAGCAGATGTAGGAGTCGGAGCAGTGTATGTGGACGACCCCGTCACGCACCTCCATCCACGAGAGGCGGCCAGGCCTGTGGGGCTGGAGCCCGAGAAAGTGGCTGCGGGTAGGTTCGAAATGCTCAGGCCTTCGCCGATCCCCGCCGGCATCGGCTGGTAGGGGAAAGAGCGCAACTGCCCCTCCGACGAAACGACCGATGGGGCGGCCATCGAACCGTCGAACACCGGCACTTCGCCCGGGTAGGCCACCACCGACAGCCTCGCCCTATCGATTGTCACGGCGTTCCCGACCACCGGGTAGACCCCACCCCGAATGACGATTGAGTCTCCCGAGGCCGACAGGGACTCCGCACGGACCAATGTCCGCAGCGGCGCAGAGACCGATCCATCACTCAGGTCCGAACCCGACGCCGACACAAACCGCACCACCCCCGGCAGCGATCCCAACGCGTACGACACCGGCAACCGCGCACCCACACCGCCAACGCTGGGCGACACGGGCGGAGACGACGACGGCGCCGGACTGACCGACGGAGATGCCGACGGAGATGCCGACGGCGCCGGACTCACCGGCGGAGTCGACGCACCGAGGTTCACTACCCGGAGATCATCGAATGTGACCGATACTGGCGCGTTGGTTGCTGACCCGGAGACGAAAGAGACAATCCCCACTGACCCCGGCTGTTGCAACTCGGCTGTGGCGTCGGTAGCGCTGAGAAGCCATCCCGGCTCCGTGGCGCCCACTCGCCACGCCTTCGCGCGCAGGTACGTCGGCCTCGTGCCCGACACCTCCAGCCGCATACGCAACGAGTCACCCACACGGTATGTGTAGCCGGGCAAGACCACGCTTGCCAACGACACATCGACCGCTGCCACCGCCCGGACAACGCTCAGCGTCACATTGCCATCCGCGGTGAACCTCGCCTTAGCCCGGTAACCCTCACGCACGGCGCCGCGCCCCGTCAGCGACACATACGTGCCGCCCCCGGTCGCCGCACGGTCAAGGCCCACCGACATCGCAACATCCAAGGCCGTCGCGGACACTTCGCTCAGGTAAGCCTCGGGACCCTTGCCTGCGTCCACCGACAACGCGCCGCGCCCCGAGCCCACAGAGAAGAGCGACGCGCAGGTCCCGCTACACATGGACCACGCGCCCCCAGGGTCAGCTGAACCCCAACCCCCCTTGACTGACCGATCAAAAGCGTCTTGGGCGACCAACAAGCCAGCATCGCCCTCGACCGCCTGCGCCGTGGGAGCACCCGCGATCCCACTCACCACCAGACCTGCGGCAACCACAAGCCCGACCGACCGAGACACCCACGACAAGGGGAATAGAGGCATGCATCCGCTATCGGACAGCCCACTTCGCCCCAGCCCACCCCCGCCTTGGCTTCACCCGAACGGATCAGCACGGGACTGCGCACTCCTGTGGCAGCGGCGCATTGGCGCCGCAGACAGGGCGCCCACCTCGTTCAGCAGCCTGAAGCGACCGGTCGCACCCGCCTAGCCTCGATAGCCGTACGACCTCGATCCGCTCGGGACGTACCGGTTGACCTTGGGGTCGGTTGGGACGCTGGCGGCCTGTCCCTGAATTGCCAGAAGTTGCGGCGCTGAGGTCCCGTTACTGTTGATGTAGCCGGTCCCCGACCGTCCAGTGGACTCGACCGACAGGCCGAAGTACGTGGAGCCAAAACCCGCTGACCCCTTGAGGGCCGCCAGAGTCCCGGCCGCGAAGGACCCGGTCGTCTTGGAACTACCGCGGGAGTTCAGCCGGACGATCGCCGAACCCGAAGTCTGATAGATGTTTCCATTTACCAAGGCGCGTGACGGGAATATGGACTTCAGGTCGACATCAATCGCCGGAGAGTTGAGATAACCGAACACGCAGATGGGCGTCTTTCCTCCGCAGGGAGTCCAGCCGTCTGCCATGACCCCCGCCTGGTTCGCTATCACATTGTTGAGAATCATGGCAACCTCTGGCATCCACGTCAAACCCGGCGTTTGGTTCGCGGTCCCAGAGGGGCTATATGCTCCGGGATGGGAGAAATTAAAATCCGATACGTACGGAGAATTGCAAGCAGTACCAGAATTGCCGCCCTTGCCGTATCGCACCGAGTGCTCCGAGCACCACCTATCAGCGGAACCGTTGCCATCACTGTCGTACTTCTTAGATCTTGGATCCGCGAAGATGCCGATCCCGATCGGACCTCCGAGGATGGTGTTGTTCACGATTTTGACTCCGGAGGACCCCGCGATGCGCACAGTGCTGTGGCCCTCAGCGCCAGGACCAACAGAGGTCCCCTGGATGTAGTTGTTCACCAATGTCAACCCATGACTGATTTCGAAGAAGATAGAACTAAAGGCGTTCTCGATGAAGCGATTGCGAGCAACCGTCACATCGTAGTTCGACTGGTCGTACCATAAGGTGTGCCCCCATACTCGCTGGAAAATCGAATCGCTGACGGCCATTCGACTCGTCTTCGACGCTTTCAATGCACCCGAGACAGGTCCACGATTGAACTCTTTCTGATAATTCACGTCTTCAAAGCGGCTGCCAATGATTTGCACGTCATCCGCATTGACCATCGCAGAGCCCATAAAGCCGGCATTCTTAATGGTGACATGATCAAAGATCGGGCGTCGAACCAACTTGGAGCCGCTGGAATCATCTCCACCGGCTACCTTAAACGAGACCCCGCCGTTGCCTTCAAATCGGACATCGCGCATGAAGAAGTCGTCCCCACCCCCGCCCACGACAACCGCGTAGTGACTTCCTCCGGGGGAATGCCTTTGGATCTGGATGCCGCGCAGCGAGACTCCGTCCGCCGCAATCTGTATGAAGGTGCCGCTGGAGGAACTGGCCCGCACTTTGGTCATATCACCCGCGTCTGAAGCACTCATGTAGAGGCGCGTTGGACCCGGCGCCCTGTCGGTGGCCGACGACCGCGATACCCAGAAGGTGGAGGCAGCGACGCGAGACTTGTCAGCGACCTGCTGCAGCGCCTTACCGTTGACCCACACCTGGTCGGGGTAGTAGCCAGTGATGAGGTTCGCCGACGCCGAGCAACCATCGGGGTCCGCGGATGTCGGGGATGGTGTGCTGTAGGACGATCCGGAGACACATCGCCAACCGCGCTCGGCGGTCATTCCCGTCGGGTTGGTGCCGCTGAAGGTGGCGACCGGCAAGCTCGACAGGGGCACGCCCTCAGCTAGCCCTCCAGCGATCGGTTGGTAGTTGAAGTACCTCAGGGCGCCCTCAGTGCCCACGGCAGCCGGCGCCGAGATGGACCCGTCGAAGACGGGCAATTCCCCGGGATACGCAACAATACTCAACCCTGGGCGATCGATGAAAACGGCGTTGCCCGTGATCGGATAGGTGCCGCCGCGCAGGACGATCGAGTCACCGTTGGTCGCAGCGGACTCGGCCTTGACTAGAGTACGGAAAGGCGCTGAGACAGATCCGGTTCCGGTCGAATCGGACCCTGAAGGGGACACGTAGCGCAGCTTCCCAGCCAGCGTGGCCAGGTCGTAGGTGATCGGCAGCCTCGCGCCCAGGGAACCCTGAACGGGAGCCGGCTCAGGCGCCGGGGCGGTTGTGGCCGTTCCTGCTTGAAAGTCGTCGTAGGAGACTCGGACCGGCCCGTTGGTGATACCCCCTGACACATAGTTCCAAAGACCAGTCGTCCCAGCCCCCTGCAACCTCGCGTCAGAATCCGTCGACTCCACCAACCAGGCCTGCGGCTCAGCCGCCTGAGCCTTCCACACCTTCAACTTCAACGAAGTGGGCGACACCCCGATCGCCTGAACGCGCACACCAACCTTCATGCCGGGCGTGAGCCAACCCGCGGGCAGCCGCTCCCCACCCAACTGCTTCACGGTCGAGCCATCGGTCCGAGCGATACTGGCCACGACGGCCCCATCGGGGAGAATCCGCAGCCTCCCGAGGTAGCCCGATGATGCGGTCCCCCGCGCAATCACCGCGGCGTACAGGTCGCCCCCCGCCACGGACCGATCCGCAGACACCGTCACCCGCGCATCGGTCTGGGTCGAGGAGTACGAACCCACCAGAATCTCAGGACCCTTGCCAGCGGCGAGCGACACCGAGCCCACCCCCGAGAACACGGAGTACAACGAACCACAACTCCCCCCACACGGCACCCACGCACCACCAGACTCCGCAGACCCCCACCCAGCCGTCACCGAACGCTCAAACGAATCCACCACACCCACGCTCACAGCGGCGTTGGAAGCGGAGGGGGCAGCCACCCCGAGGGTGAGCACCACCAAGCTGATCGAAGCAAACACAGACAACCAACTTGTTCCGTACTTTCGCAAGATGCACCCTTCGCGGCTCGGGAGGGCGATCAGTGCGACTAATAGACTTCCGTGCACGACGCCACTGGTCCCGACGAGCATAGGTGCAGACTTAGAGGCCACCCGATGAATGGGCCGCTCACGACGAGCCTTATCCGGGCCATAGGCACCAGTCATCGCCGCCTTGTGGCGAGCGGTTTGTCTCTCTTGGAGGGCCCAGCACCACCCAGGAAACAGGACGGGCGAAGCGCCCGACCCTCGGCCGCCGATCTCCTACAACCGGGCCTGCTCGTTAGAAGTCCCGACCAGACGATGTCTTTCCCGACCACTCTCGAGCACTACCCTGAGACCCCCGTCCCCGCCGGGGTCGGACCGATTGACCGAGCCTCCACGTAATTGCCCGTGAGGAAATAATCTAGCCGGGTTCGGGTGTCGCGGGGGGGTTGGGGGTTGAGTGTGTAGTTCCACTCGCCGTGAAAGTCGTGACGAGCGAGGATGCCGGTTGTTTTGAGGGCTTTCATCGTGGCGTCTGGGATTTTGACGCCGGTGGGGTAGGTGTTGGTGTCCAGTTCGGCCCGCACGGCCAGCCCGGTGCGGATGGTGGTTGCGGCGATGGTCTCGACGATGACTTCGTGGCTGGTCAACGGCCGTGCACGCCAGTTCATTGAGATGTGGGCGAAGAGCCGGTGTTCAACCTTGTTCCACTTGCTGGTGCCCGGGGGTAGGTGGCACACGGTGATCCTCAGGCCGGTGGTTGCGGCCAGGTCGGCCAGTTCGGTCTTCCAGGCCCGGGTCCGGTACCCGTTCGATCCGCCGCCGTCGGCGCAGATCAACAGTCGGGCCGCTCCTGGGTGCAGTTCTTGACCGACTTGGCGCCACCAGGTGGAGATCGTGTTGACCTCAAACGCGGCGGTGTCGTGGTCGGTGCCTACCGATACCCAGCCGGTGTTGGTGGCCACGTCATAGACCCCGTACGGGTTGGCCTTGCCCAGGGCGGGATCGATGAAGTCGTGGACCTTGACCGACTCCGGTTGCCCGGCCGGGTGCCATTCCCGGCCGCCGTTCTTGAACGCGCCGACCAGTTCCTTCTTCTTGGCGTCCACGCTGATCACCGGGTCGCCGCTGGCCAGGTGCTGCTCGGCCTGCTGGGCCAGGTAGGCGAACTGGGCGTCGCGGTCGGGATGCTGCCCGCCCTCGGCGGTCTTGACGTTGGCCTGCATGCTGTAGCCACCCTCGCGCAGTAACCGGCGGACCACGAAATCGCTGACCTGGTGACCCTTCCCGCCCAGCGCGGCAGTCAACGCCCGGATCGACTTGGAGGTCCAGCGCAGCGGCGACATCGGATCGCCCCGGGTCACCGGATCAATCAACGCATCGAAGTCAGCCACCAACGCCTCGTCATGGACCTCGGCGCGCTTGCGGCCCCCGCCAGGCCTGCGGGAGCGCCCCGGCCCCGGGCCCGCTCCGTCATTGGCCTCACGGCGGCCACGGCGTACCGTGTCCGCCGCGACACCGGTGGCCGCCGCGACCACCGACACCCCACCCGGACCAAGCTCCATGGCCTCCGAACCAAGCCACAACCGACGCTGGAACTCATTCAGATGCGGACGCAGCACCCCATACCGCCGCGCCACCGACTCCGCCAGATCTGCCATAGCACAACCGTAGCGACCCATAACACAGAAACAACGTTAATTCATCACGAGTCCTAAGCCAGGGGATTCACCAGCGCTGTGGGGGCGTCGGGGTCAGAGGCTCTCGGTGGAGGGAGTGAGTTCAGACATCATGCGCCTCCCGGCCCACGTACCCGCCGCAGCTGACTTCAGAGGGCCCCAAGGCCGGAGGAACTGACGCCTGCCCCCTCGGGCCACGATCCGGTACCCAGCGGGCAGACTCCGCCGCAGCCATCTCTCCTGACCCGGTCGGGAGAGGTTCAACGCAGCGAAGGCGAGTCGATTCCGCGTGTTGTAGTAGTAGTAGACGTCTGACTTAGCTTGCTGGGAGGCTGCCGTCTGAGTTCCGCCCTCTGCGTGGACGGCGTGTGCCTCTGGGTCCACCACGACAGCAGCACCAGCCATTGTGGCCCGATAACTCAGGTCGACATCTTCCCAGTAAAGGAAGTACCTCGCGTCGAAACCCCTCAACTCCGTCCACAGCGCATCGCTGATTGCGAAGCACGCGCCACTGACCCAGAAGCAATGGGGCCTTGCCGCGCGCTCGCTGTGCCGCGTCACCGACCCCATGGAACCATCGTCCAAGTACAGGTAGGTGCCCTGCGACCACACTGCGCCCACCTCGTTGAGGACAGTCGGCCCGACCATGGTTGCCGGTTCGCGTGAGACACGGTGCCACAAGAGCCTTGCGCTGTGCCCGTCAATCCTTGCGTCTGGATTGAGGATCAGGAACGCGAGTGAGCCCAGCTCACGAGCCCGAGCGACTCCGGCGTTGACGCCCAGCCCGAACCCCTCATTGGAGGCCAGTGGGACGAGTTCCCAACCCGAGGCCTCGCACAACGCGGCTACCGCGTCTAGCTCTCCACGGCTCGAGAAGTTGTCCACAACAACGACTGTCGCCTCCGGGACCTCGCTCGCTACCCACGTCAGATTCTCTTCCAGAAGCGCATGCGAGCCGTAGTTCACCACGACAACTGCGAGTGGGGGAAGCGGACCTGTCATGTCAATCACGATCTTCAACTCCCAGGGCGCGACGGTAGACATCGACGTGGGCCTGGGCCAACCTGGACCAGTCCCGGCCCGCCAGGTCAGGGGGCGCGGTGAAAGCGACGGCTCGCACTTCGAGCAGTGCCTGTTCGATCGCGTCAGAGGTCAGTTCACCGGAGAAGGTGTGCACCCAGCCCGCTCCCACCTCAGCGGACAGAGCGCTGTTCACCTCATTCTCTGGGACGAGCACCGGCGTTGCCAACGAGAGCGCAGCCAGCACCGCTCCCGAATTGTGCATTGAGACGTAGGGGAGGGCCACAAGCTCGGAACTGGTGACCGCGGCGACAACATCTGAGTCACTCTGGAATCCCCAGCTGAACGCGACCCGACCATCGCCCATAGCGAGTTCGGTGAGGTCGTCCTTCAATTCCTCCGTGGAGGGCAGGCCCCCGACCAATAGGCGCGATGGCCCGACCTTGCCCTCGTCCAGCCCCAGGAAGGCACCGATCAACCGTTCGACCCCCTTGTAACGCCGAATCCTTCCGAAGTACGCGACCTGCCCCCTACGGGTCCGTGACCGTGGATACGGAGCGAACCATTCGATGTAGTCGCCATGAGGGATCGTCTCCCTCACTGCCCCGCGAGTCAGTGGCGTCGCGTCGTTGAGACAGATCCAGACTTCGGTGCGGCGATCCATCCAGTCGAGCAGAGCAGCCTGCCTCCTGGAAAGCCCTTCGGGCCTCTCCAAGTTGTGCACCGTCCTGACGATGGGGACGCCCGTCAGCTGCATCCGCCCCATGAAACCAACAAAGAGGACCTGTCGGACAGCCTCCTTCACTCGGCTATGGCCGGAGACGAGGATCTCGGGCCAATGGACGTGGAAGACGTCGTAGCCACCCCGCAGTGCCCGGCTCCACGAGAAGTTGACCGCGGTCACGTCGGGGATCTTGGCCACGGCCTCGGTGAGCATGATCGTGTACGGGTTGTACACCGCACGCGGCGGGGGGAAGGAGAGAAGCACGCGGATAGTCTCACCCATAGAGCGCCCCTTACGATTCAGTTGACGGTCAAGCCTAGTCACCCAGTGCGTGCAACGGGGTTGCCCGGGGGACGTGACCACGCAGTGCCCTGCCTTGGTGACCTACAACAGCGTCGGGCCGCCGCTCGTGCGCCGCGACGGCCAAGCCCGCGACCAACCAGAACAGCATCGCGTATTGGGTGATGAGCGCGACTGTCATCAGCGCAGGAATCTGGGCGACGACTGCGATGGTCGGCGGTTCCGCCGTTCTGAGGACCACCGATCGAACCGCTAGCACGAGCAGAGCGATCGCCAGCGCCAGGGCGACCAATCCGTAGACCAAGCCAAGCAGCAGAAGGGCGCTGTCGATGGACTGGAACTGGAAGAAGGTCAGCTCCCCCTGCGGGTTCACCCGGCCCGCGTCCGAAAACCCGAACGTGGCCATGTTGGGAACAAGTTCGAGCAGGTCGAGGCGATACCTGGCACTGCCGGCTGCCTCAGTGCTGGCCCCGGTGAACACATCAAGGACTCTGGGCCCGAGGAGCACAGCGGCGAGCGTCGCCACTGCGAGCGCCGTCAAGCGGGCCCGACCTGACAGCGCGGATCCGACCACCATCGAGAGCAGGAACCCCAGCAGGACTCCGAAGATGCCCAGGCGGCTGAAGGTGAGCACAGCCGCAACCGCGAGAATCGCGACGAGGGCAAGTCTCACGTTGAGCCTGAACCGCGACCCGATCGCCAAGGGCACGGCCAGAGCGAGGCTACAACCCAAGGCAATGGAGTGACCAAATGCTCCCTCCGCTCGCAGAAGCCCGCCCCGTTCCTGGAGCCCGCGCCAGAAGCTGCTCGAGTTCCACGGAGGGCTCAGCCCGACGAAGGGATTCCAGTGCAAGAGGAACTCCAAGGTCGCCATCAACGCCACGCCCGCCATCACCAGCGCGATCACGCCGTAGATCCACTCGGCCCGCAAGCGCCTGCCGAGCAGTAGCCTCCCCAAGAGAAAGGCCAGCCCCCACTGGCTGATCGCCACCACCACAGATGTGGGCGACCATGCCCCGGGCACGAAGATGGGCATGAAGCACGCAGCGAAGAAGGCAGCCACAAGGGCATCCGGGACCCCCAGACGGCGTTCACCCCAAGGGTACGTAGCGGCTAGCACCAGAATGCCAGCGAGCGTGGCCGGCATCCAACTGGCTATGAGCGGCACCGCGAACCAGACGGGCACGAAACCGACGGTGAGCATCCAGCACACGAACGCGATCTTGGGGGAAGCCCGGAACACCAGCAGCATGATCACGGCCAAGCCCAGCGCAAGGACCAAAACGGCCAATCGGTCGACCTGGGCCCCCGAGATGTTCATCCAACCACCGTGCGTCGGCTCATGTGGAGACTGTACCGGGCCGTTCCCTGAGCAGCCCTCCACGCGCAATCAGCGACTGCGACTTCGGAAGTACGCTCCCCGGGCCTGCTTCAGATTGCCCACGGGATCTCTGATGACCCGGCGCCAGAGGCCGAACCCTCGGAAGCGCGGGTTGACAACTCCCGCGAGTCGACGACCGGCCAGCCGTCCCACTAGAAATCGGCGCCGATCCACCTGCATCTTCTGGACGGCCCGGGTCTGTTCCAAGTCTGTGGCGTAAATGGCGAGGCGACCAGCGCGGTTCGCCGCCTCCACGATGTCCCTACCCTTGCTCGTCCGTGCGATGAGGACGCTGTTGCCCGCTGACTCCGCGAAGATGGGGTAGCCGTTGGCGTCCGCCTCCCACAGATCGCCTGCAACCACGTCCGCACTCTCACCGACCCCATCCACGCAGACCTTGCACCGGGGCTGAATACGTCTCCCGAGGACGTTTCCCCAGGACTGCTCGTAGGACGTGCCGAACTGCGCCCCAGACCGATCGGTCACGACGAATTCACCCGGCCAACCATCGCCGCGGTACTTTACCGACTGCACCGAGTCGGGGTCGGCACCCAAACCAACCACAAGAGCGTCGGTGGCCAGCTGGGTAGGCACACCCGCGCAGAAGAACGAAAGGATCGTGGGGGCCCCGTCCCCGGACCCCACCAGAGCGCGAAGCGCCGATGCCTCGCACGGGCGGGCAACGACGGTAAGTTCAGCCAGGTCCTGTCGGCCCGCGAGAACCGCCAGCGTCGAGACAGGCGCATACCGCGACGACGCCCCCTGAAGAGCCTCGTCAGGTGTGCGGGCCAGGACTGCTTGCGACCTCGTCGTCCCACTCTCAGCCCGAACGACAGCAGCTCCAGAGGTCACGCCCTCAGCCAGCAGGTGAGAGACCAGAGCGGTGAGAGCACCCCCGCTGCTGCCCAGCGTACGAGTCTCCGGATCGGTGGCGTGCGCCGACCACACACCCACCCATGGCCCGAAGTCGTCGTCGATCGACGAGCCTGGGGAGGCCTTGGGCCTCATCACTTTGAGCGCCGGGCAGTATGACTCGAGTGGAACGGTGGCCGATGCGCCGGCACCCTCTCGCGCACCTCCCAACACCGGGCGGAGGTCCCCCTGTTCGTTCAGGTCCATGCGCTCCGAGGCCCCGGCAAGGACACACGCGCCGCAACCACTGCAATTGCCAGACGCAAGGACATCGGCCAGTTCCACGTGGCAAACGCTACCCGACGGGCTCCCGGCGGCTATCCGCGTCGGACGCGAGAGGCGTCAACTGCTCGAGGACCGGGCTCGGCGGACCGTGTCGACCAGGGTCAACTCATCGGACCGGATCGGCTCAAGTAGCAACCCTGCGACCAGGTAGTAGCCGACTGCCGTCACCCCAGCCACCGCCACCGCCACAGCGGCCGGCGAGCCCGCCATCTGGTCGACGATCAACCGGACGACAACAGCACACGACATGCCCATCGCCGTGATCCTCAGCCCACCGAGGACAAGTGCCCGGAGTGGCAGTTCCGTCACCCGCGACAGCCACCACAAGGAAAGCGGCCACAGAAGTGCCGGCGCCAAAGCGACCGCCCATGCAACCCCCATCACACCCCAAACGGACCCGATGACAACGCTCCCGACCCGGATCGTCGACGAGATCAGCGAGTATTGGAACAGTGCACGCGTGAGCCCACGGGACAAGTACACCCAGTAGCCGACGAAAGACAGAGTCTGCAGGGCCCCGGCAATGGAGAGCAGCGCGAAGATTGGTGCAGAGGCGCTCCAACCCGACCCGAGGAATACCTCGACCAAGGGGTAAGCTGCGCCCCCCGCGAAGGCCAATGCGGCCACCACTGAGTACCCGAGAGCGATCTGGCCCCTCACGAGGAACTGCGAGTATCGGTCCTGGTCGCTTGCCAAGCGTGAGAGAACCGGTAGCGCGACCGTCGTGCTGGGCGTTCTGATCTGTGCTAGCGGAACCATGAGGATTCGATAGGCGCGGTCGTACACTCCGAGCGACTCGGCCCCGAACCGTCGCCCGATGACAAGGGAGTCCACGTTGTTCGTGAGGAATCCGATCAGTTGCGTGCCGACCAGGTTCGAGCCGTAGACCCAGAAGTGGCGCATATCTTGGCCGCGACGCGGACGCCCCGGCCGCCATCTCGCCACGGCAGCCAGGAGCACCAATGCTGCGATCGCCTGTACGAGCTGTACTGAGACAAGCGCCCAATAGCCGGCTCCCCTCACTGCCAGGATGATGCCGACGGCCAGCCCGAGAACTTGGGCCGCGACTTCGACGCCAGTCAGCGCGAGGAACCGCATACCGCGGGTCAGGCTCGCCCGGTACTGCGCCCCCACGCCATTGAGCAGGAAAGCCAAGGACAGGATCCTCATGATCCTGTCGACGTCGGGCTCACCGAAGAACGCGGCCACCGGCTCTGAGATCGCCACACCCAAGAGCATGAGAACCATGCCGATCGCACTGTTCGCCCAGAAGAGATTGTCCCGTTGAAAGCGGTTTAAAATTGGGCTCTGGACTGCCGCAGCGGACAGCCCGAAATCACGGAAGACCTCGCCGAGGCTGACGAACACCATGACCATCGCCACGAGTCCGTAGTCAGCAGGACTGAGGATCCGTGCGAGGACAGCGATGCCAAGCAGTTGCAGCCCGATCTTGGCGCCTTGGCCGGACAATGTGACTACGGCACCACGCGCCGCAATTCGCCCGAGCCCACCTTCGCGATGGGAGCCAGCGGTAGGTTCCCGGTGGTCCTTCGTCATAGGCGCATCCGGGTCAGCTGGGGCCATGAGGTCATGCCAACGCTCTCAGTGCATCTTCCACGGGAACCAGGAGTCGTCGGGCTCGAGTCACCGAAGTCCGAACATCTCGCGCAAGCCCTTCGACGTCGGACATCAGACCGATCGCGTCCGCGACAGGGTCGGAGGACTCCCTGAGGTCCACGGAACGGTCCCACCCGATGTCCTGAAGCAGTGGAACGAACTTCCGCGAGTAGGCAAGGGGGATCGCTGGAGTGCCCACCGACAGGCTGTTCAGGCACGCGTGCATCCTCGAGCCCAGAGTGAGGTTGGCTGAAGCGACAACCGCACGGACCTGGTCGAGGTCCTTGGGAACGACCACGTCGACCAACCCCCTAAACTCCTCCGCCAGCGTCCGTAGCGCTGGCACGTCGTTGTCGGGCGATGGTGAGTCCAACACGTGAGCGAGAAGCGTCACCTGCCGGCCCTCGGTCGTCAACTCACGGATCATCCTCCGAACGTTCTCCCGGTACTGCGCGCTGGGGACATGCGGGTTGTCCGCCCAGAGCAGCCCGGAGACGTTGAGCAGGAGATCTCGCGCCTCGGTCACCTTCGGCTCGGGAAGGGCGAACACAACGTCTGTGGCCACTACATCGGGGCTTCGGCCCATGTCTGCCGCGACCCGCGCGCTGAGGCTGTCTCTGACCATCACGACGTCGGCCCGGCGGAGGGCCCGCCAGCCAAGCAGCCTGCCGGTCGGGGTACCGAATGGCCCCACCGTCTGCGGGGCGATGACCAAGGGCACTCCTGCACGGTTCACCGCGTCCGCCATCAGCGACATGGTGGTCAGGCGGCTGACACCGTATATGTCGGAGAAGCTATCGCCGGAGCGCGTATCTACGACAAGGTCGAAGCCGGCCAACCACGTGACCAGTCGACCCCGGCCGGTGATCCGTTCCTTGACGGCAGACTTGACCGACCCGACCCTCACCGGGGTTACCCTGGCACCATAGTTGTGGAATTGAATGTCCGACTCGGGCCATATACGCCTGAGCAGGGCCTCCGTTCCAGCGCCCAAGGCGCGCAAGCCCAGATTGCTGGACACTCCGTCAGCCCAGAGAACCAGGATCCTCACAGAGGGATCTCCCGGATCCACACCCTGTCACCCGCCACCATGGGACCTAGACGGCAGGCGTCTGGGAAGCGCGTGAGGTCGCCATGCCAGGATCGACATCGTCTGGCTGCTCGGCACGCGGTTGCGACCCGTACTGGTAGTAACCCGACACTTGGGACTTCGGCGCTGAGTTGACCACGACCCCTAGGACCGGGGCATCCGCACCCTCGAGTGAACCCAGAGACCTGATGAGAGAAGCCTTCTTCGCCACGTTGAGCCGCACAACGATGATCGTCCCGGAGACCAGTCGACCCAGGACTGCTGCGTCCACAACCGGCATGATCGGCGGTGTATCCAGCAGCACCACGTCGTACTCCGTCAGCAGTGTCGCAAGGAGATTCTTCATCCCAGCGGAACTGAGGAGGTCCACGGCGTTCGGGGGCACAGGACCAGCGACAAGGACGTCGATCCCCACCCCTCGCCCTCCCCTCTGAACCGCGTCGGCGAAGCGTACCTGTCCCGAGAGAACTGTACTGAGCCCGTGAGTATCGTCCAGTCCGAGCCTCTCCGCGATGACGGGCTTGCGCATATCCGCGTCAATAAGGAGAGTGCGGTCGCCTCCCTTGGCCGATGCAACTGCGAGATTGATCGCAATTGAACTCTTCCCCTCCCCTGGTTCTGCTGAGCTCACCGCCAGGGCAATGGGTTGACCTCCCACCCTGAGGAACTCCAGATTCGCCCTCAGGCGACGGAAGGACTCTGCAAGGGGCCCCACTGGCTTGTCGCGCATCACGACGAGCCCGGCCCGCATGTTGGAGTCCTCGGGCAACTCCTCAAGGATGGGCGCCGTCGTCCGAGAAGCCACGTCCTCCACGGAACGCAGCCGCTTGTCCGCCTTCTCCCTGGCCAGCGCAGCCGCCACGCCAAGGAGAAGCCCAGCCATCACACCGAGAGCGACATTCCTGCGCTTGTTCGGTGCCGACGGATAGAGAGGCGCCGTCGCCTCGCCCAAGGTGGTCATCTCCACCGTGGGCTCGCCGTCATCCCTCTTCGGCGAGACGTCCCCCGCGGCGGTATTCAAGTTCTTCACGACCGAGTTGGCGATCTCGGCAGCGTCCTCCGGTGACGTATCGGCCGCCCACACCTCAAGGATGACCGTGTCGCCTGAGACGCGCGCTGTCACACGTCGTGCGAGTGCCGTGGAGGTTGTATCTAGACCGAGGTCATCGATGACCTCGTTCAGTACCACGGGCCGCGTTGCGAGTTCCGCAAACGATTGCATCTGACCTTGGGCGTAGGTGGAGCCCTGAAACAGCTCACTCGCAGTGTTTCCCGAAGGAAGTGCGACGAACACACTCGACTTGGCCGTGTAGACCGGAGTCGCGAGGATGGAAAGCAAGGCAGTCACACCTGCCACCAGCGCGGTCGTCACAGCCACCAAGAGCCATTGCTTCCTGATGAGCCGCGCGAAGTCACGGGAATTCACCCAGCAACTATGACACACGCTCGGGGTGCGCAGATCTCGTCCTGTTGGCCTCGGAGGTCCCCATCGCACTTGATCACTGGCTCCGCAAGGGGCCTGCGCCTGCCCGCTGAGCTCGCGCCGTCTGCGGGTCTGTGGGGCGGCGACCCCAAGTAGGGATGCGCTGATCAATGGGCCAGCCCGTGCGTGATGAGTTCGGGGCCTGTCTGGATGTTGCGTCGAGTGCCGCGGGTGCCGCTTCGCCCTGCCGAAGGGTCCCGCTCTTGGGTGCTGTCGGGCAGGCCGCCGCCAGTCCGACACCCCAGTGAGGGGCGACAGCGCAGGCCGCGCATCGGCCAGTTCGCGCAGGCGAACAGCAACTGCAGGTGGTTGCGGCTCTTCGCGATCCCGCTCACTGTCAGAGGCCCGAACAGGGCTCGGACTGGTGCGCCGCACGACCCCGCGCACCTCAACTAGGCTTGCCGAGGTAGTAAGGAGTTGGGAAACGGTGGGCGATCGGGAGCGGACGCAATGACCAGCAGGCGATTCCAGGCGGCAGCCCTTCTCACCGTTGTGAGCATTGGGCTCGCCCTGGCAGCAACTTGGGAGCTCAGCGCCATGAGGGACGAACAGGCTGCTGTGCCCCTCGGACATATCGGCCAAGTCTACGTGGATCCGGCGGGCAGCGATGCGGCCACCGGGGTCCCCACATGCCAGTGGCATCAATGTCAGCCGCAATCGCCAAAGTAGCACCACACGGGTCGGTGACGATCGCCGCGGGAACCTACCGCATTGATGGTCCCGTCGGCATCGACCGACCGGGCGTAACGCTTGCGCGCAGCGCCCGGCGCGCACGTGGTCTTCGAGGGATCCCGAGCGGTATCCCCCGACGAGATGCGTGCGACCAAAGACCTCGTGTCCGTCAATTATCTGCCCCAACCTTCGGTGCTGGGGGAAGGGCTCTCCCTTGCCGACCTGCCCTTGGCGGTCACCGAATCCGGCGCGCTGACTGCCGACGCCCGCGTCGCGGGGTGGGCGTGCGTCGGACCCGAAGGCGGCTATTGGCCACCCCAGCCCAGTCCTACCGATGAAGTCGGTTGCCCGGATGCCCGACCGACCCGGCTGCAGGGGTACTTCCCCGACCAGGCATGGAGCGGCGATCGCCCGCTGCGCCAGGTCCTCGACGAGGACCTCGTCGGCCCCGGACGCTTCTACGTCCCTCGCAGCTCAGCCACGGACTCCGATCCGAAACCCACGCGCATGGTCGTCGCTGCCTCGGACGCCAAGGACCTTCGGGTCAGCGACTCAACGGGGGACTTCCTGGTCATCGCCGCCGACGACGTCAGCATCGAGGGGATCACGGTGGCGCGGCACTCCCCCGACTGGAGGACCTTCGCGACTCGGATCGCGGCCGGGTTGAGCGGTGCCACCCTGCGGGAGGTGACGGTGCGCGACACAGCCAGCACTCCCCTCAAACTGGCTGGGACCTGGCGTGAGGCTGACGGACTGGTGTCCGCCACGGTGATCGACGGCGTGGCGGTCGAACGGTCCGGATGGCTGGCAGCGGTGATCCTCTACGCCGACGACACCGCGGTGACCCGATCGCGGTTCGTGGGCTCGGATCCCTGGCGTGAGTTCGCCGGAGGGCCCCAGCTCGGTGGCATCAAGGTCACCAAGAGCCATCGGCTGGCGATCTCGGGCAGCGACCTCAAGGACAACGGCGGGCACGGGATCTGGGTGGACCAGTCCTCCTACGACGTGACGATCGCCGACAGCGTCATCAGCGGGAACACCGGCAGCGGGGTGTTCTTCGAGATCTCCCACGGCCTGACGCTGGCCAACAACCTCATCCTCGCCGACGGCGCTGGGGCGGGCGTTCGGCTGGCCGGCGCCTCGGGCGTTCAGCTGGTCAACAACACGGTGGTCGGTGGCGCGACGAACGTGGCCGTCCTGACCGATTTCCGGTCGCAACCCTTCAGCCCAGGGCGCCCCTGCGCCGAGCATCCGGCCCGCTACGGGCAGGAGGCTGAACTCCACTCATGTGGGATCGCCTATGTCTCGGACTTCGACCGCGCCCGCTCCGGCGAGTTCGGACCAGGCCCCAACCTGACCCCCGGGCTGAACTGGTACCCGCACATCGAACTCATGATCAACAACGTGCTGGCCGACAGCAGCGGTGGACGCTTCTGTCCTTCGCCCACCGCCCTGTGCGTGCGCGGCTCCACCGCCCGAGGCGACCAGGTGACCACGGTCGCGCTGAAGACTGTCTTCACCCCCGACACCGTCCTGGACGGCAACGTCTACCAGGGCTCCGGGGCAGTGGCGGCGCTCCTTCCCGGTCGCGACGAGCCTGGCGAGTTCGAGGCCGCCCGGTTACCGAGGTTGCGCGGACCCGATGGGCTGGGCTCTGCCCACTACGACCTGATCGTCGAGCGGCATGGCTTGGCGGGAGCAGGATTCGTGGACTCCTCCGGTGCTCCGACCAACGCCCTGATCGCACGTCAGGGGCAGGCCAGGGCGGTCCCCCAGGACGAGCGACTCAATGCCTTCGTCCCCGCCGCATCGCGGCGATATGGGGCATCGGCCGAGGTCCTGAACCGCTCCGACTGACCAGCGGCCTCGTGACCGCCGGAGCAGCGAAGCGACTCAGGCGCTCTCGAGGACGCGCGTGTCGGTCGGGGCCTCGAGCAACGCCCAATCGGCCAGCGACGCGGTCAGGGCCGAACCGAAGGCGTGCGTGGAGTACTGCGCCTCGAAGCGGCGCTGGGCATGTGCCCCAGCCTGCTCCACCTGTGCCCGGGTGAGGCCACGAAGCACCTCGGCCAGGGCTTGGGCTTCACCAGGCGGGACCAGCCACCCGGTACCCGGCGTGACGATCTCGCCCGACCCGCCGGCCGCGGTGGCGATCACCGGCCGGCCTCGGGCGAATGACTCGATGGTCACCAACCCGAACGGCTCGGGGCTGGTCGAAGGCACGATCATCACGTCGGCCGCCTCGATCCGGCGGCCGGCGTCGGTCACCTCGCCGAGGACCGTGATCGAGTCGCGATAACGGTTGCGCGCCACCAATCCGGGGACGTCGACGGCCTGCCCCAGGGTCGGCCGGCCGCCGAGGATGACCAACCGTCCTGGGCCCTCGGCCAGCTCCCAGGCGCGCAGCAGCACCTCGTGGCCCTTCCAGGCGTTCCAGCGGCTAGCGATGATGAATACCAGCTCTCCGGAGTGATCCTCGATTGGCACCACAGAGCCGGGTGCAGGTGTTCCGTTGGGCACGACGGACGCCCGCTCGCGCAGGTGCCCGGGCAGGCTCGCCCGCGAGGAGTCCGAGATGGCGACCACGTGGTCGACCCGGTGGGCCATCGCCCCGAGCAAACGCGCCTCCATGCCGTCCCAGATCTCCTGCATGTGGAGCACGACTGGCATGTCACTGCCCCGGCCGAGACCCGCGACCAGTGGCAGCACTGCCGACGTCGCGGCCACCAGCCACTGCGGGTCCAGGCCGCGCAGCCGCCTGCGAGCAGCGCGCCAGCGCCCCGCCATGCCAGCTAGCCCCCGAGGGTTCAAGTAATGACGACGCAGGATGGGCAGGTCGACATGCTCGTAGGCGATGCCCCGGCGCGCCAACTCCGCGCACAACGGGTTCGCCCCATGCGGAACATCGGTCGGCAACCACACCAGAGCAGCCTCGCGCTGGCGTTCGGGAAGCGCCGCGATGAACTCCAGCAACATCCGATCGGCGCCGTACATCTCGTCAGAGGAGTGTACGAACAGGATCGGTCGGATGCTCTTCATCAGTAGGCACCGTCCGAGCTGAGCACCGCGCGGGCGGTGCGGGCCAGGATTTGCGCATCCAGGCCCAGTGACCAGTTCTCGACGTACATGGTGTCCAGGCGGACGGACTCGATCGGGTCTAGGTCCGAGCGCCCGCTTACCTGCCACAGCCCGGTGAGGCCGGGCCGCATCAGGAAGCGCCGGCGCGCCACGGAGTCGTAGTGCTCAACCTCGCGCGGCAGCGGCGGACGCGGTCCGACCAAGGACATGTCTCCGCGGACGACGTTGACCAACTGGGGCAGCTCATCCAGGGAGAACCGGCGCAGGAACGCCCCCAACCGCGTGATTCGGGGGTCGTTGACGGCCTTGAACAGGGTTTGGCTGTCATGGACGTTGAGGGCAACGATCTTCTCGAGTTGCGATTCGGCGTCCTGGACCATGGTCCGGAACTTGAGCATCGTGAACAGCTCGCCGTCGCGACCCACGCGCTCCTGACGGAACAGTGCCGGACCCGGTGAGGTGAGGCGCACCGCGGCAGCGATCCCCAGCATGAGCGGGGAGATCAGAGCCAGACCGAGTACCGCGAGCCCGCGGTCGAGCAGCGACTTGACCACACGGTCCTCGACCGGACGGGCGTTCCCGCCATAGGTCAACTGGGCCAGCCCAAGTCGGCCGACGCTCTGCATCGATGGCGGTGCCAGCGGGGCAGTCAATGGAATCACGTGGATGTTGATGCCGACCGCCTGCGCCCGCCAGATGGTCGTGCGCAGCTCCTCCCCGGGCAGGTCCGTCGAGCCGACCAGGACGACATCAGCCAGGCCAAGGTGCAGGGCTTCGTCCACGGCCGAGGCAAGGCTGCCCGCCTGGCGCTGCGCATCCACGTTGTCGTCTCCCTCGTCCGGCAGGGTCGGTTGCAGGTCTGCGACCAGCGCCGAGGCGACGTTCCAAACAGGTGCCGGATCGCGCGACAACATCTCCTGGAAGGCCGACAGTTCCGAGCCCGACCCGCAGGCGACCACCGGGACCTGGGCCAGACCTGCCCTGCGATCGCGCACCAACTGTCGCGCCACGACGACGCGACCCACGTAGGTGACGCCAGCGAGAGCGACAAGGGCCATCAGCCCGTTCTTGCCGTGCAGCGCTGGGATGAACGCGGCAGCCGCAGCGAACGGCAATGCCGCTCGCATCCACGCCTTCCAGACAGCGCGGACGTCGCGCGGGTTGAGCGCCCAGCGTCGATCGACATACCAGACCTGGCGGAGCGCCAGGCCCCAGAGAGCCAGCACCAGCAGCAACTGCTCCGAGGCGCCGAGTACGACGACGGTCACCAGAAGGGCCAACACTGCCGAGAGCAGATCAGCGGTCACCACCCGGCGACGCAGCCGCAGGGCAGGACGGCTCGACCACGCCACTGGCAAGGAACTGCCCAGAGTCCTACCGAGCCGCAAATCAATGATGGCCGCCATCAGCCGGGCCTCCTTGCGGAATCGAGGGTGGACGCCAGTCCCATCTGCGCCAAGGACGCCCGTGTCACACCGGGACACACACGATTCAGTCGTTCAGACACAGCATGCCTCCACTGACCCCGGTTACACTAAGCGACTGGAAACTGTCTCCCTGTGAGGGAAATGTATTGACCAGTTCCTGACTCTGGGCAGAGGCTAGCAGCAAAGTGTGACGTTGCGTGATCGTCCCCTGAGATTGTCCCCCGATCGGACGAACCGCAGCGAACAGTGCGCGAATCTCTCCCACTGCGCCACGAGTGGGCATTCGGATTAACGCCGAGCGAATGTCACGCTAAGTGCCGGCACAGATGCAGAGAGCCGCCCGGCGCGGCGGGGTCCAGCACGGCCCCGCGCGAGCCAGAGCCACGCCGCCCCGAACGCGCCATGTCGCGACGATCAGGGGACGGTCGGCGCGTGATCGCCAGGCACAGCAGCAACGCGCTCCGCAACGGGGACCGCGTACCTCCTGAGTCGGGCTGGGCCGGCCCGCTTCTAACGATGCGCCCCCAGCGGTCGACCTACACCAGGTCTACCCCGACCACCTGATGGGCCGCGATGTCCCTGGCGATGGCGTCGAGCACCTCGACGCCCGGTGAGGCGTCCACGGTGAGCACCATGACCGCCTCTCCCCCAACCGCCTCGCGTGAGACCTGCATCCCGCCGATGTTGACCCCAGCGGCGCCGAGCGCCCCGCCCACGCCACCGACCACGCCGGGGCGATCGGCGTAGCGCAGGACGACCAGGTGCTCGCTGAGCGGCACTTCCAGGTCGAAGTCGTCGATCTCGACGAGCTTGGCCACGTCGCGCGGGCTGGACAGCGTCCCGCCGACGCTCAGCGAGGTCCCGTCGGTCAGCGCCAGGCGCACGCGCACCAGGTTGCGGTGGTCCCCGGCGTCGGCGTCGGTGACCAGGGCGGCCTCGATCCCGCGATCGGTGGCGATCAGCGGCGCGTTGACGTAGGAGACCTGCTCCTCGGACAGCGGCGTGAACAGGCCCTTCAGGGCCGACAGCTCGAGGATCTTCACGTCGTTCTCGGTGACCTCGCCGCGGACCTCGGTCTCCACCGCCGCGACCGGCGCGACGGCCAGGGCGCTGGCGATCTGGCCCAGGGCCTCGGTCAGCGGCAGCATCGGGCGCACGTCGTCGGCGATCGCACCGCCCTTGACGTTCACGGCGTCCGGCACGAGCTCGCCGGCCAGGGCCAGGCGCACGGACTTCGCCACGGCGATCCCGGCCTTCTCCTGGGCCTCGTCGGTGGAGGCGCCCAGGTGCGGGGTGACCACGACCTGCTCGAGGCCGAACAGCGGGGAGTCGGTGCAGGGCTCCTTGGCCCACACGTCGATCCCCGCGCCGGCGACCCGCCCATCGACGATCGCCTCGTAGAGCGCCGTCTCGTCGACGATGCCGCCCCGGGCGGCGTTGATCACCCGCACGCTCGGCTTGACCTTGTGCAGGGCGTCGTCGCCGATCAGGCCGATCGTCTCGGGCGTCTTGGGCAGGTGCACGGTGATGAAGTCGCTCTCGGCCAACAGCTCGTCCAGGGACACCATCCGGATACCCATCTGGGCGGCGCGGGCCGGCTGCACGTACGGGTCGTACGCGATGAGCTTGACGCCGAAGGCGCTCAGGCGCTGGGCCACGAGCATGCCGATCCGCCCCAGCCCCACCACGCCCACGACCTTGTCCGCGACCTCCACACCGGTGTACTTCGAGCGCTTCCAGGCCCCGCCCTTCAGGGCGTCGTTGGCCGGGGCGATGTGCCGGGCGGTGGCCAGCAGGAGGGCGACGGCCAACTCCGCAGCCGAGCCGATGTTGGACGTGGGGGCGTTGACGACCATGACGCCGGCCTGGGTGGCCGCCGGGACGTCGACGTTGTCCAGGCCGACGCCGGCGCGGGCGACGACCTTCAGGCGCCGCGCGGCGGCGATCGCCTCGGCGTCGACCTTCGTGGCCGAGCGGATCAGGATGGCATCCACATCGGCGATCGCCGGGAGCAGCTGCGCCCGATCGGCGCCGTCGCAATAGCGGATCTCGAAGTCGGGTCCCAGCGCGTCGACGGTGGCGGGGCTGAGTTCCTCGGCGATCAGGACGATGGGCTTGCTCACGGTATGCACCCTCTTGGCAGTCGGCGCGCGGTGGATCCGCACGCCATGCCCCGGATTCTACCGAGGCCACTGGGCGGGTCCCCGGCACCCCGAAGGTCCCGAGTCCTCCGCCGAACGGCGGCACTGCCGCCGCAGGCGCTTCCCTCGCGCCGAGCTGCTTCCCGAATTCGGGAAGCGTCTTCGCGAAAGGGAAGCGGTTCCGTGGCGGGTGGGCGGCGGGCGCGGCCGTGCGGTTCAGCCCGCTGCCGTGCCCCCCACCTGCCTGCGGTTCAGCGCGCGGCAGTGCCCTCCACGTAGTCGGAGTCCCCGGTCTTGACCCACGACATCAGCTTGCGCAGCTCGCGGCCCGTGGCCTCGATCGGGTGCGCCTCGCCCTCGGCGCGCAGTGCGGCGAACTCCGGGGCGCCGGCGTCCTGGTCGGCGATGAAGCGCGCCGCGAACGCGCCGGACTGGATGTCGGCCAGCACCGCCTTCATGTTGGCCTTGACCTGCGCGTCGATGACCCGCGGGCCCGACACGTAGTCGCCGTACTCGGCGGTGTC
>JBAVKQ010000123.1:0-10907 GCA_049688395.1 Candidatus Nanopelagicales bacterium | reverse complement strand
GCTGCACGTGGTCGTCGTGGTCCTGGAACCAGGAGACGACCCGCTGGATCCCGACATGGGGCTGGTCGTGCACGTGATGCCCACGGCGCTTCGAGGGAGGACCTGACATGACACGCAAGACCACTGTAGGACCTGACGTGGACCTGGACGCTGAGGAGGTGCTCCTGCCCAGCGGCCGTCGGTACACAGAAGCTGACGCCGAGGCAGACGAGCAGTACTTCCACGCCCGTACCCGCCCGGGCAGGCCATCGCTGGCTCGAGGCGTGAGCCCGCAGGTGTCGTTCCGGGTGCCGCAGTCGGTCAAGGACGACCTTTCAGAGGTCGCCAAGGCTGAAGGCCGCCCGGAGGCACAAGTCGCACGACAGGCACTTGCCGAGTACCTGAACTGTCACCGCGGTGCTTGACCAATGCGCCTCGGAGGAAGCCCTCAGCAATACTGACCACTGAGCGGCCACCACGCCGTGGCTGGCGATCGAGCCAAGGCATTCGGGCTACGAATTGGGCGACAGCCCTGAACAAGTTCCCGGGATCGCCTACCCCATCGCCATTCCCGCTTCCACGAGAGGGTGAACTCCATATCGCGCCCGGCGAAATCGATCCTGGACGAGGCGCGCTCCCCCGTGTCAGGGTCCTGGGCCACCCGAGAGAGGTCCAGGGGACCATCAGTCTGAGCGGCCCAGGCCCGCTTCTCGGGCTTTGACGATCGCGGTGGCGCGGTCGGTGAGCTGCAGTTTGGTGAGGATGGCCGACACGTGGTTGCGCACGGTCTTCTCGGACAGGACCAGGCGGCGGGCCACTTCGTGGTTGCCGTGCCCGGCGGCGATGAGGTCCAGGATTTCGCGTTCCCGGTCGGTGAGTTCGGGGAATACTTGGGCGGAGTAGGTTCGGCTGGTTCCGGTGAAGAAGTCCACGATCCGGCGGGCGACTGAGGGCCCGTATACGGCGTCGCCGCGGGCTACCGAGAGCACTGCGCGGACGATGTCGTCGCGGTCGGAGCCTTTCAGCAGGTACCCGCTGGCACCGGCTCGCATGGCTGCGAACACGGCCTCGTCGTCGTCGTGCATGGTGAGGACCACCACGGCGACCGTGGGGTGGGCTGCGCGGATCCGCGAGGTCGCGGTGGCCCCGTCCATCCGGGGCATGGCCAGGTCGGTCAGCACCACATCCGGGTCGGTCCGGGCCACGACGGCCAGTAGTTCCGCGCCGTCCTGGGCCTCGCCGACGACGGTGACTTCCTGGGCACCGGTGAGGGCCGCGACCAGGCCGAACCGGAACATCGGGTGGTCATCGGCGACCACCACCCGGACTCGGGCAACCGCCGCGGTGTCGTTGCTCGGGCCGGTCGGCTCGTTGGTCATAGTGGCAGCCTGGCGGTGACCACGGTGCCGTCCTGGTTGGAGTCGACCTTGAAGGTTCCCCCGAGGCCGTGGGCCCGGCGGCGCATCGATTCCAGTCCAACCCCCGTGGGGGCGGTGTCAGGGATCCCAGTCCCGTCATCGGCGACGCGCACCGTCAGCGCGCCGTCGGCTGCGGCGACCGCTACCTGGACCTGGTGTGCTCCGGCGTGCCGGGCCACATTGGTCAGGGCCTCACTGGTGATCCGGTAGGCCGCGGTCTCCACCTCGGGGCGCAGGTCCGGCAGGGCCCCCACCTCGACGTCAACGTCGACGGCAGGTGCGATGGAAGCCGCGCGGCGACGGACCGCGAGGTCGAGGCTGCCGTCGTCGAGGTCCGCGGGGCGCAGGTCGTCGATCACCCTGCGCACGTCGGCCACGGCCAGCTCCACCTCCACCCCGATCCGGTCGAGGAGCCGACCCACCGTGTCGTGGTCGTCTGCGGCCAGCGCATCACGGGCGGCCCGCAACCCCAGGGCGGTCCCGGCGAGGGTCGGTCCCAGGCCGTCGTGCAATTCGCGTCGGAGCCGATCCCGCTCGGACCGGGTGGCCACCACAACCCGGTCACGTTGGGCTTCCAGCGCCCCGGCCAAGTCCAGGGCGTGCACGACGACCGCGACCTGCGGGGCCAGGACCCCCAGCACCCGGCCGTCGGCCGCCGAGTACGCGGACCCGGCCACCCGCACGGAGACCCGAAGGGTGCCCACCGGATGCCCGGCCACGACCAGCGGGAGAGTGACGGCCGGGTGCTCGTCAACCTGCCCATGCGCCGCGAGCAGCTGTCCGGACGGTCCGGTCACCGACGCCCCCGGGGCGCGCACCGAGTCGGCCACCGACGCCAGGACCACCCCCAGTAGCGACTCGGGATCCGCGGACTCCGTCCGATCACCGAGGGACACCACAGCGCGGATCGGGTCCCGACGCTCCCCGTAGACGAATCGGTCGGCCCCGCGCTGCAGCCGGTCACGCGCCGGGGTCAGTCCAACGGCGACCAACCCGGCGGCGATCACCCCGGGCAGTGGCCCGCGAACCATCGCCGAACCGGCCAGGGCACTGACTCCGACGAACACCGCCCCCACCACCACGGTCAGACACCCGTACACGATCACCGGGCGCAAGACGATGTCGAGCATCCGGTAGCGCAACACCCCGACCGCGATCGCCAGTGGGATCGACAGACCACCCAGCAGGGTCAGCCACTGCGGAAGGGCGGCCATCAGGATCAGCAGGAACCCGGGCAGCACGGTGGCCACATACCAGGCCAACTGCCCCCGCAGCGGGGACGTGGCCCGGGCCAGGCGCAGCCCGGTCATCACCCAGATAGCCAGCGTTCCGCCCAGGATCAGCGCGGCGCACGCCCCGAAGAGGACCGACATCCACACCCCACCGGGCAGCACGACCGGTGGGGGGCCGGGTGCGAGGTCGTCGTAAGCCCCGGCGGTCAGCGACGCAGCCACCGTAATCACCGTCAGGCCGGCGGCCAGCGCGATCACCGGCACCCGCCAGCGCGGTGACGCCAACCGGCCGTCCGGGTACACCGCCACGATCACGGTCAGCGGCAGCAGCAGCGAGGGCAGGTAGATCATCGACGCGCTCAGGGCGACCCAGTCAGCGCCCGGCCACATCGGGTGGGCCACCGCGACGCCGTAGCCACCGTAGGCAGTGCCGAGGCTGGACCAGCCCTGCAACACCCCGCAGAGCAGCACCAACCATCCGACCGCGTTCCCCGGGCGCGCTGTGATCAGCAAGGCCCCGGTCAGAGCCCAGCAGGTTGCCAGCAGGGCTGCCCCCACCAAACGGCTGGAGGGCGCCCCCGGCACCGGGGGGATCACTGACACCGCAACGACACCGGCGCACACCAGTGCCGCCACTAGCCACGCCAACACCACCCGGGTCCGCATGGGCCCCAGTGTGGCCCGGTCGATGTCCCGGGCGGAACCCATCCGGTCCCGGGTGCCCCGGGCGATCATCCCGACCAGGTGGGGACATCTGCCTCAGGTGATCCCCAGGTCGGGCGCCCCACGATGGGCCAACAAGCACACACCGAGCTTAGGAAACCGTGATGCCCACCACACCGACAACCGCGACCACTGCGCAGACGCCGACCCGATCCGTCACCGGGGTTGTTGTCGCCACCGTGATCGTGACGACGGTGGCCTTGTTGTGGGCCAACTTCGTGGACACCCCATGGCGGGACCCCGGCACGGCGTGGGGCATCAACAGCGACCAGGGGATCGCCGGACTGCTGCTGATCGCCGGCTTCGTCGCGCTGGGCGTCGGAGTTGTGTACGGGGTCGTCGTCCGCCGGGCCATGGACGCCGACCCGGAGCGGGAAGCGCGCACCGCGATGATCCTCGCCCTCGTCGGAGTCCTCACGATTGTGGCGTTCTGGACCGGGGTGCCGATCGTCCTGGGGTCCGCGGCGGCCCACCTGGGCCTGGACGCCCTCCCGACTCGGACACACACCGCCCACCGCAGGAATCGCCATCGGCCTCGGGCTGCTCATCGCCACCGGTGCCCTGTTCATCTGCCTGACCGGATGAACGCCATGAGAACCCTCTGCGGGGATCACCGCAGCCCTGTTGCCCGCGCACCTAGCCCTGCCGAGCGCTGGCATGCAGCCCTTGCGAACCGACGAAGACCGACGACGAAGCCGCCCGCCCATCACCAAACTCGGAGTCAACATGAAGTTGCACAAGCCCGTCGTGACCGCCCTGATCGTGGGAGCCGGGATGCTCCAGCTCGCGCCGCCGGCCCTGGCCGCACCGGGCGCACCGCAGCACCCAGCCACCTTCCTTGTGCAATGTGACGGCATCGGTGAAGTGACCCTGCTCGAGGCCACGGGGACGGCCACCTTCACGGCCAACTCGCCCCGCCCCGGGAACAACGCCGTGATCCTCTCCGCGCAGGGAGGCTTCTACGAAGGCGTCGTACCCGACCCGGCGACGCTGATCTACTCCTTCGAGAAGACCTGGGGCACCAAGACCGGGATCAGCAACCACATCCACTGCGCACGGGTGAACACCGAGTACGTCAACGGCCACACCTACACGGCCTTCGAATCGTTCGTCCTTGGCCTGCTCCCTGGTGCTTCCCAATGAGCGGCCATCCACAGGTGCTCGGGTTCGCAGGCGTCCTTGTGCCAGCCACGGCCATCTGGCGTGGCGCAATCGACGGGCTGTCCTGATGCCTCCGCCGGGTCGTCGAGGGCAATTGGCCCTAGGGATCTGTCTGGCTGCCCTGTTCGCCGGCTGCGGCCCCGGAGAGGGCCCCTCGGACCCGGCACCCTCCCCGTCCGGGTCCATCGGCGCGGAGATCGCGGCCGACGCTGTGACCGACGTGCTTCCCAACGACCTCGAGGCCGAGACGTTCTTCGACATGGACCTCGACACCTACGCGCGGATGCGCCAGACCGCCATGTCACTTCCCTGGCGGTTGGTCGACGCCGGCGGCGTGCAGCAGGCAGCGGCCTGCACCGGCAGCGGCGAGCCCACCGTGGTCTACATCGACGGGTGGGGCAGCCCAGCGGCCGGGTCCTGGTCCTTGGCCGCAGCCGAGCAGTCGCGCACTAATCGCGTCTGCCTGTTCGACCGCCCCGGCCTCGGATTGTCCCCAGCACGGCGCGGGGCCGCCCCGCACAGCACTCCGGAGCAGCAGTCGGAGGAGATGCTGGCCATGCTCGCGACCCTCGGCGAGCCCGGGCCCTACCTGCTGGTCCCGTGGTCCTACGGAGGCCTCGTCGCCCGGGCCGCGGGCACCGCGCACCCTGAGCAGGTGGCAGGAGTGGTGCTGGTGGACGCCAGCTCCCCACTGCAGTCGGGGTGGGATGCGCCGCTGCAGGGTGAGAACGGGATCGTGGACGCCGACACAATCGCCACCAGCGTGGGCGGCGGCCCGGACATGGGAACCCGACCGGTGATCGTGCTGACCGCCGGCCAGAACGAGGGCTGGGCGGAGGCCGAGTGGACCGAGTGGCTGGACCTACAGCTGCAGGCAGCCACCCTCTCGCAGAACTCCGTCCACGCCGTCGTCGACGCCTCCGACCACGCCATCCCGCTGCGCAACCCGGCAGCCGTGGTCGCCGCCACGACCGCCGTCGCTGAGTCCATCCGTACCGGGAACGCTGACCTGCCGACCTGCCCCGAGGACCTCACGGCCGCAGGGGTCACCTGCAAGGGCGCCTGACGATGAGCCGCGGCCGGTCCGCACCTTGGCATCAGCGGCCCTGCGCGGCAAGTGGGCGCCTTTCCATCGCCCCGAGACCGCCGGGAGGGGCGGCGATGTGCCAACCATCCTGCGAGCCGTGTGGGCGCCGGCCCATCGTTCTCCGGATTCGACCCACCCAAGGAGGTAACCATGAGGGGTGTTCGGTGCTGGATCAGTTGGCACAAGTACACCCCGAAGCATGCGCCCGACACCGACGGCTGGTACCTCGAGTGCCGACGCTGCGGCAAGCAGGTCGACACGCTCAACCGCGGCGCCGGCCCGTTGTTCTCCGGATTCGGCCCACCGGGCTGATCCCGACCCCTCACCCGCCCATGCTGACCCTTGACGTCGACGTCCCGGCATGACGGGGCGGACGGCCCATCAGCGTAGGAAGGAACGCACCCGTCGTTCCTCCGGATCGGATCGCCGGCGTGAGCGACCACGCACCACCCGTACAGCCAAGGCCCGGAGGGACGCATGCCGCAGGACAAGCCCGTAGGCCGACGTGGCGCGGTGTCGAGGGCGGTCACCTGCTGTCTGGCGCTGGTTCTGCTCGCCGGATGCTCCGGGTCGGGCACCCAACCTGCCCCGGGGTCGGCGGCGGCCGACTCCACGACCGACTCCAGCGGCAGGCCCGCAGCCTCGCGGGGGCCGGCGCGAGTTGCTGAGATCTCGGCCGCGGTGACGACCGCGCTCGACCTCGCGTTGGACGCCGGTGAGCGCTACGACAAGCTGATCAAGAGCGTCCTTGTCACGGTCGACGGCCAAGCGGTGTACGAGCGCTACAGCGCGGACTCCGGACCCGACGTCACGCACAACGCCTACTCGGTGACCAAGAGCGTGATGTCCATGTTGATCGGCATCGCGATCGACGAGGGCGCGATCTCCGGCGTTGATCGGACCCTGGCCCAACTCTTGCCCGACTACGTGCCGATCATGGCGCCCGGGGTGGGGCAGGTCACCCTCGAGCAGGTGCTCACGATGACCGGCGGCATCCTCGACGACGACACCGCCGACACGTGGTTCATCGATGTTCCCGACTGGGTCACCGACATCCTGTCCACACCGATGGGACAGCCAGCCGGTACAGGTTTCGCGTACTCGAGTCGAGGGTCGCACCTGCTCGCGGCCATCCTGCAGCAGGCCACCGGGCAGCCCGTCCTCGACTTCGCCCGAGAGAAGTTGTTCCACCCCATGGGTATCGCCACCGAGCCGGCCGACCAGTCGCACGTCCCTATCAGCGACCTGCCCGCGTATGACCGAACACCCGGGTTCGGGTGGTCCACGGACCCCCAGGGTCTCAACCTCGGCTTCTCCGACCTGAAGATCACCGCTCCCGACATGGTCAAGCTCGGCCGGCTCTACCTCGACGGCGGGCAATGGCAGGGGGCTCAGGTGGTGCCCGCGGCCTGGGTCGCGACATCCACCACGAACCGGTTGGCTGACACAGACCCGAACTCGGGCTATGGCTACCAATGGTGGGTCTTCGACAGCGGCGGGCATCCGGCCTTCGCCGCCATGGGACACGCAGGCCAGTTGATCCACGTGGTCCCCGACCTCGGGCTGGTGGTGGCCGTGTCTTGCCTCGACGGCTCCGCTAGGTTCGACGGCGCATCATTCGCCTCGATCGTCGAGACGTACGTCATCCCGGCAATCGAGAGCCGAGGGATCGATGGCGTCCAAGATGGCGTCCCCAGCTCGTGAGACACACTCGCCCGCTGCGAACGCCAGAAGGCATCAGCGACCTGATCCGCGGATCGACCGCGGAGGGCCGCAACAGGAGCGCAGACTCCGCATTGGGCTGCGAATTGGGCTACAGCCCAACGCCCGTTCCCGGGATCGCCGACACGATCGCCGTTCCCGCCTCCTCCCCCACCCTGAACTCCTTACCGCGCCCGGCTGAGCTGAGGCTCGTGGAGCCTTTTGGGGGTGGATGACTGATGACCCGTAGTGGGAGCGCACCCGCGACCCACACTCTGCTAATCCGCGACACTACGGCTGCGAATCCGCGAGTCTGATACGTTTCCTGGTGTGACCAATCTCGAACCGGCCGTCGTTCCGATCCCCCGACGCGCCCAGACGCTCGTCGAGGAGGCCCTGATCGACACCCCCGTTGTCGTGGTCGAGGGAGCCCGGCAGGTCGGCAAGAGCACCTTGGCCCAGCAGGTGCTCACCCACCGACCGGGGCGCCTGCTCACACTGGACGACGAGCAGGTTCTGGCCGCTGCGCAGTACGATCCCGCCGCGTTCGTCGAGCGGCAGGGGCCGGGGGTACTGGTCATCGACGAGGTCCAGCTCGCTCCTCGCCTGCTCCGGGCGATCAAGGCCGCGGTCGATGCCGACCGGCGACCAGGCTCCTACCTGCTGACCGGCTCGGCGAACCTGCTCACCATGCCCGGAGCCCAGGAGAGCCTGGCAGGACGCGCGGAGACCGTTCGCCTGTTCGGGTTCAGCCAGGGAGAGCTGACAGGTAGCTCAGACTCGCTGGGACAGGTGCTGCTCTCCGGCCACGAGGACCAACTCACCGAACACCAGTCATCGATGGGTCGCACCGATTACCTGAACCTCATCGAGACCGGCTCCTACCCCGAAGCCCAGACCCGCACACCCCGACGACGCGCGGTATGGGTCGACAACTACGTCACCCGGCTGCTCAGCCGCGACGCCGACCGAATGAGCGCCCTGGCCCACCTGGACACGCTTCCCCAACTGCTCGCAGTCCTGGCCGCCAATACCTCCGGAGAACTCGTCAAGGCGCGCGTCGCCGCCGACGTGAACCTCCCCGAGACCTCGCTTCCCCCCTACCTGGACCTCCTGGAATCGTTCGGACTCATCCACACCCTGCGGCCCTGGGGACGCAACCTGCGCCAACGCGTCGTCGGGCGCCCCAAGGTGGCCCTGCTCGACACCGGTGTCGCCTGCCGCCTGGGTGGCCTCACCGCCTCGGCGATGGCGATCACCGAACCCAACGCCGCACGCGCGGGGCACTTGCTGGAGACCCTCGTCGCGTCCGAACTGCGCAAGCAGAGCACCTGGAGCGAACAACCCTTCGACCTGTTCCACTTCCGTCAACGCAGCGGATCCGAGGTCGACATCGTCCTAGAGACCCCGGACCGGCGCGTCGCGGGAATCGAGGTCAAAGCCTCCAGCACCGTCGACCCGCGCGACTTCCGCGGACTGCACCAACTAGCCGACATGGCCGGACCCGGATTCACCCTCGGCACTGTCCTGCACACCGGCAAGAACGCGCTGCGCTTCGGACCGAAGATGTGGGCCCTGCCCCTCTCCGCCCTCTGGCAATGACCACCTGAGCCGAACCCCTGAACACGTCGGCCCGGACGCCCGTTGGGCTACGAATTGGGCTACAGCCCCGAGCCCGTTCCCGGGATCGCGCACCCCATCGCCGTTCCCGCCCCCGCCAGGGAGGTGAACTCCCTACCGCGGCGAAACGCGCCGCAGGCGCAGGTGCGGCAGGATGCCGGTCATGACGCCCCTGGATCCACTGGAAGCGTCGGTTGTGCTGCGTCTCGCCGAAGGTCCGTTGACCGAGGGCTACACAGTGGCCGGTGTCGACCGTGATCGCCCAGCCGCTCCCACCGTGACCTCCCGCGCAGAGCGGACCACTCGATGAAGTCCACGTCACCGGCCTACGTGGTGTTCGACTGCGATGGGGTCCTAGTGGACAGCGAGCCGCTGTCCATCGAGGTGGACCGTCAGATGCTCGCGGAACTGGGTTGGGAGTTGTCCCTTGACGAGATCGTCGAGCGGTTCGTGGGCCGCTCCCATGAGCACTTCCTCCAGGAGGTCACCGACCACCTCGGGCACCCACCCCCGCCTAGCTGGGGCGAGGCGAGCACCCCCCGCTACCGAGCCGCCTACGCCCACGAGCTCCAACCCGTGCCCGGCATCGTCGAAGCCCTTGACCGGATCACCCTGCCGTCCTGCGTCGCGTCCGGCGGAACCCACGACAAGATGACCTTCACCCTCGGGTTGACGGGGCTGCTGGACCGCTTCGAGGGTCGGCTGTTCAGCGCCACCGAAGTCAGCCACGGGAAGCCCGCACCCGACCTGTTCCTGCACGCCGCCACGGCGATGGGCTGGGAACCGTCGTCCTGCGTCGTCGTCGAGGACAGCCCCGCCGGTATGGACGCCGCACTGGCCGCCGGCATGCGGGCCATCGCCTACACCGGAGGCGTGACCCCCGCCCACCGACTCGCCCGCCCCGGAGTCACCCTCATCACCCACATGCGCGACCTGCCCAAGGCAATAGTCGCGATGCAGGCCGACGAGCCGGCCACCCGCTGACCCCGCTGACAATAAGCCCGCCCCGCAGGGGCAGATCCGCCCGACCTGCGAAGCTGCGAGAACGGCGACCTGACCCAGCACCCGCACAGAACTGGGCTACAGATTGGGCCACAGCCCGGAGCCCGTTCCCGGGATCGCCCACCCCATCGCCGTTCCCGCCCCTGCCCCTCCCCTGAACTCTCTACCGCGCCCGGGTCGTGTGGCCCTTGACGGCCCTCGCGGGGCTCGGGACAGTGGTCAGTGGCAGCCGGTACTGGGTCGGGTCGCGGTGGGTCGAGGTTCAGGCCTGGATCGGGTTGCTGGTCCTACTCGGCGAGGAGGGCAGCCATGCGTGGTCCGCGAGCGCACCGCCGGCAATCCCCGCCTCCTGCGCAGGTCCCGGCCGTGGGTGTGCCCGGTCCTGGCCTGGAGTGACCACCAGCCGTACCGGCGGCAGCGGGCCCGCCGTCGGGGCTGGTGGCCGGTGTCGTGGTGGGTGTCCGACGGTAGTAGTGAAGGGGTGAGTGATCATGACTATGTTGCTCAATCAGCGAGGCAGTCACGGGACGTGGGCGCCGTGGGGTGAGAAGGGTGATGACCACCACCGGGTGTCGGTCCCCCCGGGTGAGTCCTACGACTGCTCCACCCTGACGGTTCTGGGTCAGCGGGGCAGCGCCGGTGCCCGGATCGACACCCAACCCGCTCCCGGCCAGAGCGGAACAGCCACGATCACGGTGCACTGGTGGTATGACGGCGGGTCCCAGATCGACTACCGGATCGAGGCCCACAGCAAGAAGGCCGAGGCACCGTCGGGGATCTCGGTGCGGGTACCCCGGTTCCTGCCCAGCACCAGCGGTTTCCAGTTCTCCAACAGCAGCTTCTCCGAACGCCCGGTCGGAGGGTGTCAGATTGTCTGTGTAACGGAGATCCGGTCGACCACTTGAAGGAGATTGACTGTGACTGTGACCAAGGACATGGAGACCAGCGTGGAGCCTGAGGCTCGCCGGTTGCGCCGGGAGCTGT
>JBAVKQ010000122.1:0-30875 GCA_049688395.1 Candidatus Nanopelagicales bacterium | reverse complement strand
TGGACTACGACGTCCAGGTCGTCTCGCCCGAGGACGAGGACCGCGAGCTGCTCGGGACCTTCGACCTCGAGTTCGGTGAGGACGAGGGCGACGAGTCCGACCTGGTGATCCGCCCGCCGGTCGTCACCGTCATGGGCCACGTCGACCACGGCAAGACCAAGTTGCTCGACGCCATCCGCTCGGCCAACGTGGTCGCGGGGGAGGCCGGTGGCATCACCCAGCACATCGGGGCCTACCAGGTGACCGTGGACATCGCCGACAACGAGCGCAAGCTGACATTCATCGACACCCCCGGTCACGAGGCGTTCACCG
Source organism: Candidatus Nanopelagicales bacterium (assembly GCA_049688395.1). Classification (GTDB taxonomy): domain Bacteria; phylum Actinomycetota; class Actinomycetes; order S36-B12; family CAIYMF01; genus Prado023. The sequence continues at coordinate 30,563 of JBAVKQ010000122.1, read as the reverse complement.
CCATGCGTGCCCGTGGCGCCCAGGTGACCGACATCGCGGTGCTGGTCGTGGCCGCTGACGACGGCGTGAAGCCGCAGACGGTGGAGGCGCTGAACCACGCGCAGGCTGCCGGCGTGCCGATCGTGGTCGCGGTCAACAAGATCGACAAGGAGGGCGCCGATCCGCTGAAGGTGCGCGGCCAGCTCACCGAGTACGGCCTCGTGGCCGAGGAGTTCGGCGGCGACACGATGTTCGTCGACGTCTCGGCGAAGGGTCGGGAAAACATCGAAGGCCTGCTCGAGGCGATCGTGCTGACTGCCGATGCCACCCTGGACCTGCGGGCCAATCCCACGCAGGACGCGCAGGGTGTGGCTATCGAGGCGCACCTGGACCGCGGACGTGGCCCGGTGGCCACCGTGCTGGTCCAACGCGGCACGCTGCGTCCCGGCGACTCGATCGTGGCCGGGGACGCCTTCGGACGCGTCCGGGCCATGCTCGACGAGCACGGCAACACCGTCGATGTGGCCACGCCGGCGCGCCCCGTGCAGGTCCTGGGCCTGACCTCGGTGCCCGGTGCGGGTGACTCGTTCCTGGTGGTCGGCGAGGACCGGGTCGCCCGGCAGATCGCCCAGACCCGGCAGGCTCGGGAGCGCAACGCCCAACTGGCCAAGCGCCGGGGCCGCCGGACGCTGGAGGACTTCCTCAAGCAGCTGGAGACCGGCGAGGTCCAGGAGCTCAACCTGATCCTCAAGGGCGACGTGTCCGGTTCGGTCGAGGCCCTCGAGGACTCGCTGCTGGGCATCGACGTGGGCGAGGAGGTCAACCTGCGCATCATCGATCGGGGCGTCGGGGCGATCACCGAGACCAACGTCATGCTGGCCGCGGCGTCCAAGGCGGTCATCATCGGCTTCAACGTCCGCCCGCAGGGCAAGGCCACGGAGCTGGCCGACCGCGAGGGTGTGGACATCCGCTACTACAACGTCATCTACGCGGCGATCGACGACATCGAGGCGGCCCTCAAGGGCATGCTCAAGCCGGAGTACGAGGAGGCCCAGCTCGGCACCGCCGAGGTGCGCGAGGTCTTCAAGAGCTCCAAGTTCGGCACGATCGCCGGTTCCCTGGTCCGCAGCGGCGAGATCAGGCGCAACAGCAAGGCGCGCCTGGTCCGCGACGGAGTGGTGGTCGCCGACAACCTGTCGGTCACCTCGCTGCGCCGGTTCAAGGACGACGTCACCGAGGTCCGCGACGGCTACGAGTGCGGTATCGGCCTGGGTTCCTACGGGGACATCAAGGTCGACGACGTCATCGAGACCTTCGAGATGCGGGAGAAGCCGCGCGGCTGAGGCGTGGGGGAGCAGACATGTTCGTGGGGATCCTGGACCTCGACCTGCTGCTCCCCGACGACGTCTCGTCGCTCAAGGACAAGCGCGGCCACGTCCGTGGACTGGTGGCCGAGCTGCGCCGCCGCTACGAGGTGGCAGCGGCTGAGGCCGGATATCTCGACCTGCACCGCCGGACCCTGATCGGCGTGGCGGTCGTGGCCCCGGACCGCAAGCACGCACGCAGCGTCCTGGAGGCGTGTGAGCGCCTGGCCGCCGGACGCCCGGAGCTGCAGCTGCTCGCGGCGCGGATGAGGTTCGTGGGTGACGACGACTGACGCGCAGAAGATTCGTGAGTGCCGACGGCTGAGGCGCACGAGGTTCGTGGGTGCCGACGGCTGAGGCACGCGAGGTTCGTGGGTGCCGACGGCTGAGGCGCACGAGGTCCGTGGGTGCCGACGGCTGAGGCACGCGAGGTTCGTGGGTGCCGACGACTCAGGGATGCGGCAGGATGGGCTCCGCCCGGGGGTCCAGCGGGGCAGGAGCGGCAGCGCGTGTTCGGCGCGGCAGAGAGGTGGCAGTGACATGAGCACGCATGAGGCACGGGTTCGCCGATTGGCCGATCGGGTCCGGGTGATCGTGGCCGAGACCCTGGAGACGCGGGTCAAGGATCCCAGGCTCGGGTTCATCACGATCACCGACGCACGGGTCACCAATGACCTGCGCGAGGCCACCGTCTTCTACACGGTCCTGGGCAGCGACGAGGAGCGCGCCGACACTGCGGTCGCCCTGGAGTCGGCCAAGGGGGTGCTGCGCTCCGAGGTCGGCCGCCAGACCGGGGTGCGGCACACCCCCTCGCTGACCTTCATCGCCGACGCACTGCCGGAGACTGCCCGGCACATCGATGATCTCCTGGCCCGGGCCGCGGCCACCGACGCCGCCGTCGCGGCGGTGTCGGCCGGTGCCGCGTACGCCGGCGAGCCAGACCCCTACCGGGCCCCGCGCGAGGAGGATGCCTCGCAGACCTCGCAGGGCCTGGCGGGTTCGACTGACGCGAGCGGCCCCGAGGCGCCGCGGCCGACCGGGGACGTACCAGGCTGGGAGCCGCCGCCGGCGGACCTGGCCGACCTCCGGCCCGGAACCGTCGACTGACGTGCCCGGCTCCACCGCTGACGGGAGCGCAGGGGCGACCGCCCCCGAGGGCTTCGGGCGGGCAGCGCCCGATGGGCCCCGGCCCGCGCACCGGCCCAGCGCACCGGACGGGATCGTCGTGGTCGACAAGCCCGGCCAGTGGACCTCCCACGATGTGGTCGGTCGAATGCGGACGCTGGCCGGCACCCGGCGGGTGGGGCACGCCGGGACCCTGGACCCGATGGCCACCGGCGTGCTGGTCATCGGCATCGGTCGGGCCACCCGCCTGCTGGGCCACATCAGCGGCGCCGACAAGAGCTATGCCGCCACGTTCCGGCTGGGCTGGGGCACGGTCACCGACGATCGCGAGGGCGAGCGCCTGGTCGACGCAGAGCGGGGGACCGGTGCCGCAGAGCTGTCCGAGGCCGCCATCCGTCGCGGGATCGCGGCGTTGACCGGCACCCTGATGCAGCGGCCGGCCACAGTGTCGGCCATCAAGGTCCAGGGACGCCGGTCCCATGAACGGGTCCGCTCCGGGGAACAGGTGGACCTTCCCGAGCGCCTGGTCACGGTCAGCGCCTTCGACCTGCTGGACCTGCGCCGCGACCGGGACGCGGACACGCTGGACCTCGACGTCCAGGTGACCTGTTCGTCGGGCACCTACATCCGGGCGCTCGCCCGCGACCTCGGCGCTGCGCTGGACGTGGGCGGGCACCTGACTGCCCTGCGGCGCAGCCGGGTCGGCGTGTTCATGCTGGACCACGCGCACAGCCTCGACGAGCTCGACCGCGCCATGGATGTCACGCCGATGGCGCAGGCAGCCCGCACTGCGTTCCCCAGCCTGACCGTCTCCGCCCCTGATGCCAACGCCGTGCGCCATGGCCGCTCGATCGAGCTGGGGATGGCATGGGCCCGGGCGGCAGCCGATGATCCGACTGCCACGACTGACCTCGACCCGGGTGCCCCAGCGCACGCGCGGGTCCCCGATCGGCCGGACCGGCCCGTGCCGCCGCACGCGCTGTTCGCTCCCGACGGGGACTTCCTGGCCCTGGCAGCACCGCGTCCGGACGGCACGACCAAGTACCTCGCGGTGTTCTCGCAGCCCTGACCCGAGAAGTTCCTCCACGACAGCCGGCCGGCGGCCGGCTTGCGCACGTGCGGGGCGCGCGGTTCAGAACTCCAGCGGGCTGGCCTGCACCTCGCGCATCCACGCGGTGATCTCGTCGGGATCGCGGGGGAGGGCGGCCGACAGGTTCACCGGACCGCCGGAGGTCACCTGGATGTCGTCCTCGATCCGGACACTGATCCCGCGGAACTCCGGCGGCACACTGCGATCGTTGACCTGGAAGTACAGGCCGGGTTCCACGGTCAGCACGTGGTTCGCGCCCAGCGGGCCCTGTGTGTAGGCCTCCTCGCGCGCCTGCGCGCAGTCGTGCACGTCCAGGCCGAGGCTGTGCGAGACCCCGTGCAGCGTGTAGCGGCGATGCCGTCCAGCTCCCGGGATCTCCGGGTCGGCGCTGCAGGACATGTCGGGCGGGACGTCCAGGATGCCCCAGGAGTGCAGGTGCTCGGCGAGGACGCGCATGCACGCATGATTGGCCGCCAGGAAGTCGTTGCCGACCCGGCACTCCTGGATGCCTGCCTGCTGCGCCTCGAGAACAGCCAGGTAGACCATGCGCGCAGTCGTTGACCACCGGCCGTCCAGCGGGAAGGTCCGGGTCACATCGGCGGTGTGGATCTCGTCGGACTCCACGCCCATGTCGGCCAGCAGCAGCTCCCCGGAACGCAAATGCCCGTTGTTGCGCCACCAGTGCAACGTGGTCCCGTGCGCCCCGGAACCCACGATCGAGGTGTAGCCGACCTCATTGCCCTCCAGCCGGGCGCGTCGCCAGAACGTGCCCTCCAGCCAGCGCTCACCGCGTACCGGACGATCCAGCACCGCCGGGATCTCGCGAACCACGTCGGCGAACCCGCGGGTGGTGGCATCGCAGGCGCGTTGCAGCGCCGAGATCTCCCAGTCGTCCTTGGTCAGGCGCAGCTCGTCGATCACGGCGGCCAGCTTCGACCCCGTCCCACGCGGCAGCAGGGCCTCGACGCCGGGATCGTGCCCGGTGAGCACCGCGACCTCCTGCTCGCGCCAGCCCGCGATGGCTGCGGGCAGTTCGGAGCGCGGTCGGCAGGGCAGGCCGAGCACCTGCGAGGTCTCGGCCGGTGTGGGCACGTTGCCCACCCAGATCGCGCCGAACCGGTGGTCGGTGAAGTAGCCCTCCGAGCCCGCGTGCTGGTACTCGCGGATGTACAGGGTGGCCTCGTGCCCTGGGCCGGTCGCCTGCGGTGCCATCACCAGGACTGCCCCCTCGACCGTCTCCCCGGTCAGCCACACGAAGGCCGAAGCGGCCCGGAAGGGATAGTCGGTGTCGTTGGCCCGAGTCTTGTGCAGGCCGGCCGGCACCACCACGAGCTGCCCGGCGAAGTGCCCGGACAGGGCGCTGCGACGCGCGCCGGATTGCTCCGACACTCCTGAAGCCGCCGCCGGATGAGCCATCGAGGGCGCCGGATCCCAGTCGGTCCCGAACCAGTCGACGAGGTGCCGGCTCAGGGTGGCGCGCTTGCGAACCGCCGGCGGGGTCAGCTCGGGCGCGTCCTGGGGGTGGTCCGACGGGCTCTGCGGGTGCTCGATTCCCATGCCTGAGCAGTGTAGGCGCCCGCGGTCGCAGGGAGCACCCCCTTCGGCCGACGGTTACCGGCCAGCGCCGCGGTCATGGCAGGCTAGGCGCATGCATGTGTGGCTCGGCTGCGACCAGGTGCCGGTGGGCACGGGTCCCGCCTCGGTCACGATCGGCGCGTTCGACGGCGTCCACCGTGGACATCGCCACCTCCTGGACCGGGTTGTGACCGATGCCGGCCACGGGCTGCTCCCCGTCGCGCTCACGTTCGACCCGCATCCGATGGCGGTGATCCGCCCGGACCTCGCACCGCCGCTGCTCACCTCCATGCCCCGGCGACTCGAGCTGTTCGAGCAGGTCGGGATCGGCGCAGCCCTGGTCGTTCGGTTCACCGAGACCCTGGCTGCGGAGTCCGCGGAGCACTTCGCCACCCGGGTCCTGGCCCAGACGCTGGGCGCGGCGCACGTGGTGGTGGGCCGCAACTTCCGGTTCGGCCATCGCGCCTCGGGCGATGTGGTGCTGCTGCGCGAGCTGGGCAGGGAGTTGGGCTTCCAGGTCACGGTCGTGGATCTGGAACCCCTCGAAGGCCCGGATGAGGCGTTGTCCTCCACGGCGATCCGCAGGCTGATCGCCGCCGGGGACGTCTCCGGTGCGGCGCTCGGACTGGACCGTCCGCATCGGGTGTCGGGCAGCATCGTGCACGGCGATCATCGTGGCCGGTTGCTCGGCTACCCCACCGCCAACCTGGCCGTTCCGGTCGGCATGGCGATCCCCGCCGACGGGGTGTACGCCGCACGCATGCGCACGACCGCGCAACCCGGGCACTGGTGGCCCTCGGCGGTCTCGATCGGAACGAATCCGACCTTCGACGGCCAGGACCGGCGGGTGGAGGCCTACGTGATCGACGCACCCGCCGAGTTCGACCTGTACGGACAGGTCGCCGATCTGGACTTCGTGACCCGGATCCGGGGCATGGCGCGCTTCGACTCCGTCGAGGAGCTGCGGGCGCAGATGTCCCAGGACGTTGCGCTGGCCCGGGAGGTGCTCGCGTCGGCGGCCAGTCCCGCGTCGCCGGCCAGCGAGGCCGCCGAGGTCAGCACCGGCTCCAAGGTCAGCACCGGCTCCCAGGTCGACACGACCTCCGAGGTCAGCACAGCGGGGTAGCCACGGTCGCTGCCCGGAATCCAGGCCATTGCACCGTAGGGCGAGTTACCTGGCCCGCCCGAAGTTCTGCGTCCAGTAGACGCCCCATTGGCCGGGTCCCTCGACGCGTCCGATGCCCAGTTCCCGGTACAGGCCGTTCATGATGATCGCGCAGTGCCCGGGGCTCTTGAGCCAGGCCCGTACGACCGCCTTCGGACTGGACAGGCTGCGCCCGCCGGCGATGTTCTCGCCGGCGGCCCGGTAGTCGTAGCCGGCCGCGTGCATGCGCTGGAACGGGGAGCGCCCGGACTTGTCGTAGTGCGAGAAGTAGTTCCTGGTCGCCATGTCCACACTGTGGGAGTGGGCCGATCGGGCCAGCGTGGCGCTCCACCGCACGGGCTTGACGGCCTTGGTGCGCTTCGCGCCGCACCTGCGCGAGTGCGATCGGGCCTTGTTGGTCAGCCGCAGCACCTCGGCCTCGAAACGGTCCTTGGCCGCAGACCCGGTGACCGTGCGTGTGGTGACGGCGGCCGGCGCCGACGCTGGAGCCGCCGCCGCACGGGGAGCCGCCGTACCAGCAGGCAGCACGCCGAACGAGAGGGATGTGACCATCAGTGCGGTCGCGAGTCGAGCCGTGCGGCGTCTGGCGTGCATGTCCATGGCCGGGGCATCGACCTCACGCCGACCCGTGTGCAGCTGTGCAGCGGGCTTCATCCCAAGAGCGATCATCTGATCGGAGCAGTCCGAAGCGGCGCCGGCAGGCGCAGCGAGGTGGCAACCCGAGAGCCCCCCGCCGTCGCGCGGCAGGGGGCTCTGGGGCATTCGTGCTACTTGCGCAGGTAGACCGCGACCGACGTGGCCCCCTTGTAGCCGTACTTGTCGTACACCGCTGCGCGGTACCAGCCCTTCTTCAGGTTCAGGGTGCGCGTCTCGCCCTTGCCGTGAGTGTTGTAGCTGTTGTACTTCTTCCACACCCCGGCGCTGTTCCTCTTCTGCACCTTGAACCTCCAGTACCGCGACCCCGAGAGGTTCGGGTTGACGTTCACGTACAGCTTGCTCGCACTGGACACGGCCTTGGCCGACACCTGCACGGACGGGGCCGGGGGCGGCGGTGGTGCGGGGAGGGCGTTCACGTAGAGGAGGTTGTTCGCCGACCACGCACCGATCACAGCACCCTTCGTGCTCTGCGAGATCAGCGCCGAGACCGCCGTTGCCACCGGCTGCGTCGCAGCGGTCTGGAAGTACAGCGCCAGGTAGCCGGCCACGTGCGGCGAGGCCATCGATGTCCCCGACTTCGCGATGCCCAGGAAGGGGTCGAAGGCGTCGGTGGACATGATGTTCGACCCGGGTGCGTACAGGTCGACCCCCTGGCCGAAGTTGCTGTAGAGGGGTTCGGTGTCGCCGCGTTCCGTGGCCGCGACCGTCACCGCGTCAATGGCCGAGGCCGGCGAGTACCGGGACACGTTCGCCGCGTCGTTGCCTGCGGCCACCACCAGCGGTGTCCCCGTGGCGACGAAGTTGGCGACCGCGACGTTCACGGCAGCGTTGTAGCCACCACCGAGCGAGGAGTTGGCCACCGAGGCGGCCGGCGCCACCCGGGCGACATAGTCCAACGCCCGAACGAAATCGGACTGGTACCCGGAGCCGTTGCAGTTCAGCACGCGCACCCCGTGCAGTGTCACCTTCGGTGCCATCCCGTATCGCGTCGACCCGATGATGCCGGCCACATGCGTGCCGTGCCCATGACAGTCGTTGACCCCGTTTCCGTCGTTGACGAAGTCGTAGGACGCGGCGATCCGCCCCGCGAACTCCGGGTGCGACATCGCGATCCCGGTGTCGAGCACGTAGACATGCACACCCTCACCAGTCAACCCGCGGGGTGGGTCGTAGCTGGAGTTCAGCACAGCCGAGCGCTGATCGACGCGATCGATCCCCCACGACTCCGCGGCACGCTGCGCGTCGATGCCGGCGGGGCTGCTGGCCTGCTTGTGGGTGTTCGCATCGAACTGCCCGGCCCCCGGCTTGCGCGCGACGTCACCGTCGGAGTAGGCGTGGATCTCGGCGTCGGGGGACACGGTGACCCCCGGCTCGCGCTCGAGCGCGTCGGCCTCCTTGTCGGTCAGCTCCGCGATGATGACCCCCACCTGCGACAGGGTCCTCATGTCCGTGCCACCGAGTTGCGCGACTGTGGACTTCGACACACGGTCGGGGTCGGAGAACGCGACGATGTACCGACCGAGGGCGCCACTGGGGTCCGCCGCGACCGGGGGCGCGTCCACGGACTTGCGCGCACCCGCCATGGCCTGGGATGGAACTGAAGACGGCGCCGGATCGTCGACGGGTTCGCCGGCGGCGGCCGCACCTGCGTTCGTGAGCGCCAGCACCAGGAGCGCCGCGAGCGCCGCTGCTCGGCCCTGTCCGTTTCGGCCCTGTCCGTTTCGGCTCTGACCGTTTCGGCCGTGTCCGTTTCGGCTCTGACCGTGTGATCGATTTCGCATGTGAGTCCCCGATGTTCGCTACCACTGATTTGGTGCTTCACGGTAGGCAGGGGTCACGCTGTGTTTCGACGATTGGTGACGCAGTGCACCCATTCGGGGGATAGCCGCGGGGCGAATGTCACCCAGGGGTGTCCCCCGAACGCGACCTGCTCAGGGCGGTCCCCGGCTCGCGGCGGTGCGCGACCCGCCGGGCGACCCTGCGTACGCCGAGGCCACCGGTCTGCCCATGCCCCCTCTGGTATCCTCGTCCCTGACGGCCACGGGGCGGGCGCCCCGCGGACCGCGACTCGAACCAGCCAGGCACCAGGCCGCTGGTGATCGTTGCGCCCGAGAGGAATGCACTCACACTCATGCCACTGGACACCGACACCAAGAAATCCATCATCTCCGAGTACGGCATCAAGGACGGCGACACCGGGAGCCCCGAGGTTCAGGTCGCACTGCTGAGCAAGCGCATCTCGGACCTCACCGAGCACCTGAAGACCCACAAGCACGACCACCACAGCCGGCGCGGCCTGCTGCTGCTGGTCGGCCAGCGGCGCCGCCTGCTCAAGTACCTGCAGGCCACCGACATCAGCCGCTACCGCGCGCTCATCGAGCGCCTCGGCATCCGGCGCTAGCACACACAGGAGCGGTGCCTTCGGGTGCCGCTCCTGGCGCATTCACCAACGACTGACCCCGCGCGTCCCGGGCACGGAGCCCGACTGCGCGCGAGGTCCGCGCACTTCCCGAACCACACAACACAACACCGAGAGTCCGGCCCCACGCATGGTCCTGCGGTGGTGGTCCCCGGAATCCGTCTCGCGATGCAATGGTCGCAAGGCAGACGGACCCCCGAGGACTTCTATCCAGGACGTGCAGCGGGCGGGCTCTCTCGACCACACAAGGAGGGCACCCGTGGAGGGTCCCGAGATCCATTCGTCCGAAGCCGTGATCGACAACGGCGCGTACGGCACCCGCACCATCCGCTTCGAGACCGGCCGCCTGGCCCGTCAGGCCGCCGGCTCCGCCGTGGCCTACCTCGACGAGGACACCATGCTGCTCTCGGCCACCACGGCCGGCAAGCATCCCAAGGAGCAGTTCGACTTCTTCCCGCTGACCATCGACGTCGAGGAGCGGATGTACGCCGCCGGGCGCATCCCCGGATCGTTCTTCCGCCGCGAGGGCCGGCCCAGTGAGGACGCGATCCTCACCTGCCGCCTGATCGACCGCCCGCTGCGCCCCACGTTCGTCAAGGGACTGCGCAACGAGGTCCAGGTCGTCATCACGGTGATGAGTCTGAACCCGGCGCACCTGTACGACGTGCTGGCGATCAACGCCGCCTCGCTGTCCACGCAGCTCTCGGGCCTGCCGTTCTCCGGCCCGATCGGCGCCACCCGCGTCGCCCTGATCCGCGGCCAATGGGTTGCCTTCCCGACCCATGAGCAGCTCACGGGCGCGGTGTTCGACATGGTCGTCGCCGGCCGGGTCGTCGGCGAGGACGTCGCGATCATGATGGTCGAGGCCGAGGCCACCGACGCCACCTACGAGTTGGTCCTCGGCGGCGCGCCGGCCCCCACCGAGCAGGTCGTGGCCGAGGGACTCGAGGCGGCCAAGGGCTTCATCCGCACGCTGTGCCAGGCGCAGTCCGAGCTGGCCGCGAAGGCCGCCAAGGAGACGCTCGCGTTCCCGCTGTTCCCGGACTACCAGCCCGAGGTGTTCGACGCCGTCGAGGCTGCGGCCACCGACGAGCTGGCCACGGCGCTGACCATCGCGGACAAGCAGGCCCGCGACATGGAGAGCAGCCGGGTCAAGGGCCTGGTCGCCGAGCGCCTGGCCGACCGGTTCGCCGGCCGGGACAAGGAGGTCAGCGCCGCATTCCGGGCCCTGACCAAGAAGCTGGTCCGGGGGCGCGTGCTGCGCGACCAGGTCCGCATGGACGGTCGCGGCGTCACCGACATCCGCCCGCTGTCCGCCGAGGTCGAGGTCGTCCCGCGGGCGCACGGCTCCGCGTTGTTCGAGCGCGGGGAGACCCAGATCATGGGCGTGACCACGCTGAACATGCTCAAGATGGAGCAGCAGCTGGACACCCTGAGCCCCGAGACGCGCAAGCGCTACATGCACAACTACAACTTCCCGCCCTACAGCACCGGTGAGACCGGCCGCGTGGGCTCGCCCAAGCGCCGCGAGATCGGTCACGGCGCGCTGGCCGAGCGGGCCCTGGTGCCCGTGCTGCCCAGCAAGGAGGAGTTCCCCTACGCGATCCGGCAGGTCTCCGAGGCGTTGGGCTCCAACGGCTCGACCTCGATGGGCTCGGTCTGCGCCTCGACGCTGTCGCTGCTCAACGCCGGTGTGCCGCTGAAGGCAGCGGTCGCCGGTATCGCGATGGGACTGGTCTCCGACGAGGTCGACGGGGAGACCCGCTACGTGGCCCTGACCGACATCCTCGGCGCCGAGGACGCGTTCGGCGACATGGACTTCAAGGTCGCGGGCACCAAGGACTTCGTGACCGCGCTGCAGCTGGACACCAAGCTCGACGGCATCCCCGCCTCGGTGCTCGCCGGTGCCCTGAACCAGGCCCACGACGCCCGGCTGGCCATCCTCGAGGTGATGAACGAGGCCATCGACGTCCCCGACGAGATGAGCTCGCTGGCGCCGCGGATCATCACCGTCAACATTCCGGTGGACAAGATCGGTGAGGTGATCGGGCCCAAGGGCAAGATGATCAACACCATCCAGGACGACACCGGTGCCGACATCACGATCACCGACGACGGCACCATCTACATCGGTGCCACCAATGGTGAGTCGGCCGAGGCCGCCCGCGCGGCGATCAACGCGATCGCCAACCCGACGATGCCCGAGGTCGGCGAGCGCTACCTGGGCACCGTGGTCAAGACCACCACGTTCGGCGCGTTCGTGTCGCTGCTGCCCGGCAAGGACGGCCTGCTGCACATCAGCGAGCTCAAGAAGCTGTCGCCGGGCAAGAAGCGCATCGACAACGTCGAGGACGTCGCCCAGGTCGGCCAGAAGATCCTGGTCGAGATCAAGGAGGTCGACCCGCGCGGGAAGCTCTCGCTGATGCCGGTGATCGACGACGCCCCCGCCGACGAGGCCGCGGCCAGCGACGAGGGCCAGGCCTGAGTCACATGAGCGCACGCGAGCCCGGCTCCTGGACCATCGATCCCGACCAGGAGCCGGGCTCCGCCGTCTGCCTGCTCACGGCTGCGCAGGGGGGTCTGGTCCGCCGGACCGTCCTGCCCGGCGGGCTGCGCGTCATCACCGAGAACGTGCCCGGGGTCCGCTCGGCCGCGTTCGGCATCTGGGTCGGGGTCGGCTCGCGTGACGAGAGCCACGCCCAGATGGGCTCGGCGCACTACCTGGAGCACCTGTTGTTCAAGGGCACCCGCCGGCGTGAGGCGCTGGAGATCTCGTCGCTGATGGACGCCGTCGGCGGGGAGATGAACGCGTTCACCGCCAAGGAGCACACCTGCTTCTACGCCCGGGTCCTGGATCGGGACCTGCCCCTGGCCATCGACGTGATCAGCGACATCGTCACCTCGGCGCTGCTGCGGGCCCGGGACGTCGAGTCCGAGCGGGGCGTGATCCTCGAGGAGATCGCCATGCGCGACGACGATCCCTCGGACCTGGTCCACGACGAGTTCATGCTCGGGCTGTTCGGCGAGACCGACCTGGGCCGTTCGATCCTGGGCACGCAGCAGACCATCGAGGCGATCGCCCCCGAGGCCATCGCCTCGTTCTACCGGGGACGCTACCGGCCCGAGGCGATGGTGGTGGCGGCTGCTGGAGCCGTCGATCACGACGAGGTCGTGCGCCTGGTGGCCGAGGCATTCGGCTCCGCTGGGGCGCTCGGTGACCCGGCGATCCGTCCGCTGCCGGCCCGGCGCGGGGGAGCGGCCGTGCCCTCGAACGGCGGCATCCGGGTCATCTCGCGACCCACCGAGCAGGCGCACCTGGTGCTCGGTGTGCCCGGCGTGGCCCGCTCCGATGACCGGCGGTACACGTTGAGCATCCTGAGCACAGCGCTGGGCGGCGGGATGTCCTCCCGGCTGTTCCAGGAGATCCGCGAGCGTCGTGGCCTGGCCTACTCGGTGTACGCCTTCACCACCGGATTCTGCGACACCGGCGTGTTCGGGGCCTACGCCGGCTGCCTGCCCACCAAGGTCGACGAGGTCCTGGAGTTGACGGTAGCAGGCCTCGATAAAGTGGCGCGCAACGGAGTGACCCCGGCCGAGCTCGCCCGCGGCAAGGGCCAGACCAAGGGATCGATCGTGCTGGGCATGGAGGACACCGGGTCGCGGATGAGCCGGATCGGCAGTGCTGACCTGTCCGTCGGTGAGCTGCCCAGCATCGACACCATCCTGGGCCGGGTGGACGCTGTGAGCGTCGAGGACGTGGCCCGCGAGGCCGCGGCCATCCTGAGCGCACCGCGAGCCCTGACCGTGATCGGGCCCTTCGAACCGGATCGGACGTTCACGCTCTGAGCCCACGCGGCACCGAGCCGGGACGCCGGCCCGAGATCGGTGGAACAATGCCGACATGACGATCAGGGTGGGCGTGCTGGGTGCGCGGGGGCGCATGGGGTCCGAGGTGGTCCGGGTGGTCTACGACGCGCCGGACCTGGAGCTGGTGGCCAGCCTCGACGTCGGCGACGACCTCGCGGAGTTGACTTCCGTGGGCGCGCAGATCGTGGTCGACTTCACCCATCCCGAGTCGGTCATGGGCAACCTCGAGTTCCTGATCGGCGCCGGCATCCATCCGGTCGTCGGCACCACCGGATTCGACGAGCAGCGCCTGGACCGCGTCCGCGGGCTGCTGGCCGACAATCCGCGGGTGGGTGCGGTGATCGCACCCAACTTCGGCATCGCCGCGGTGCTGATGATGCGCTTCGCGGCCGCCGCGGCCCCGCACTTCGAGTCCGTCGAGATCGTCGAGCTGCACCATCCCCGCAAGGCCGACGCCCCGTCCGGGACCGCCACCCGGACCGCGCAGCTCGTGGCCGCCGCCCGGGCGCAGGCGCAGAGCCCGGACATGCCCGATGCCACCACCTCGGCGCTGGCCGGGGCGCGCGGGGCCGTTGTCGACGGCGTCCACGTGCACGCCGTGCGCCTGCAGGGGCTCGTCGCCCACCAGGAGGTGCTGCTCGGCGGGCCGGGGGAGACCCTGACCATCCGCCACGACTCCTTCGACCGGGCCAGCTTCATGCCCGGCGTGCTGCTGGCGGTACGCAACGTGGCCACCCATCCCGGGCTGACCCTGGGCATCGACGGCTTCCTCGGTCTCGACGGGTGAGTCGGCCGCGATGACCGGCAAGCGCATGGCCGTGCTGATGGCCGTCCTGCTCGGGGCCTACCTGCTGTTCTCCGCCTCCCGAGCCCTGGACTTCATCCGGGCAGGCGGTGCCGTACCGATCGCCCTCGGGGTGGCGATCCTCGTCCTGCCCGGGATCGGGTTGTGGGCGCTGTGGCGGGAGTGGCAGTTCGGTCGTGCCACCCAGGCGCTGGCCGCGGAGCTGGGCGCCCTCGGTGAGCTGCCGGTCGACGACCTGCCGCGGCGGCCGTCCGGTCGGCCCGAGCGGGCCGCGGCCGATGCCCACTTCGAGATGGTCCGCACCAGGGTCGAGGCCGACCCGGACGCCTGGCCGCGCTGGTTCGAGCTGGCCACCGCCTACGACGCGGCCGGTGACCGCAAGCGGGCCCGGGCCTCGATGCGCCGCGCCATCGCCCTGCACGGGTAGCGCCGCGCCGTCGCCCTGCACCGGTAGCAGGGCGCAGGACAGCGCCGCCACCCCGCGGGAGTGACAGCGCTGCCGTGTCGGTCTCGAACGCTGGCGCGAATCGGTCAGTCGGTGACGACCTCGCCGAGGGTCACCCGGCCGACGAGCTGCTGGCCCACCGAGCGCAGCGCGAACGCCGCGACGACCTGCACGATGCCGATCAGGATCAGCGTCAGACCGACGATCCAGACCAGGACGGTCAGCGTGATGCTCGGCCAGACCAGGATCACGACGCCGGCGGTCAGGCCGATGACCCCGGAGGTGATGGTCAGCCCGCGCCCGGGCAGGCCGCGGGGAGCGTCGATGCCTGCGATGAGTTCGATCAGGCCCCGGGTCAGCCAGCCGACACCGATCACGATCACCAGGATCGTGATCGCCTGAGTGATGCCCTGGAAGGCGATCAGACCCAGGGCGACGGAGATGACCCCCGAGATCGCGATCAGGACCCGGGAGGCACCTGAGCGGTCCGGCTGGGTGAAGCTGGCCACGACGCTGAACACGCCGCTGACGAGCAGGGACAGGCCCAGCAGCACCCCGGCGATCGCCAGGGACTTCTCGGGCCACGCGATGATGGCGGCCCCGAGGCCGCCGGTGAGGATTCCGAAGCCGAGCAGGACGCCCCAGTGCTTGGAGGTGGCGACGAGGTGGTCGTCCGGCACGCTGCCCGCGGGAGTGAGGTTGTTGGTCGTGGTCATGGTCAGTCCTTGTCTGTGGTGAAGACGCGCCCGGTGCGACGCTGCCGGTATGGCCGCACCATGCCCGGATCCCTACCCGGCCAAACCGGGCGAACCGGTGCCCGCCGGGTCGCACCGGTTTCCGGGGCTTCGGCTGCCCCGTCGACCCGCGTTCCGGTGGGCGGTCCCCGGTGGCCGGACCGACTCAGCCCCGGGCGCGCCGCAGGGCCTCGACGGCGCTGGTGCCGTAGCTGCCGCCGAATAGCGCGGCATGGACCAGCAGGGGCCACGCCTGATGCAGTGGCACCCGCTCCTGCCAGCCCGGCGCCAGCGCGTGGCTCTCCTGATATCCGTCGAGGACGGCGTGCAGGTGCGGGGCGCCGAACAGCGCGAGCATCGCGAGGTCGGACTCACGATGCCCGCCGTGGGCAGCCGGATCGATCAGCCAGACCTGCCCGTCGGCGCCCCAGAGCACGTTGCCGCTCCACAGGTCGCCGTGCAGACGCGCGGGTGGCTCGGGCGGCCCGGTGTCGATCTGCCCGGCGAGCAGGTCGGCGACGGCCTGCTCGACCTCGCCGATCTGCCGGGGGTCCAGGCCGCCTCGATCACGGGCCATCCGCGCAGTCGCAGCGATCCGGTCGTGCGCCCAGAACTGCGCGAACCCGTCCCGCTGGGCGTAGCCCATCGGCAGGTCCCCGATCCAGCCATGCGTCCCGGGCGCCGCGGGCGGCGGGCTGCCGAAGGCCGGTGCCCCAGCCGCGTGCAGCCGGGCCAATCGGCGGCCGAACTCGTGTGCCATCGCCGGACCGGCTGGCCCCTGCACCACCCGATCCAGGCAGATCCGGTCCACCGCCACGTCATGAACGCGTGGCACCGGGGGGCCGCCGGCCACCGACAACCAGTTCAGACCAGCGGCCTCGGTGGCGAAGAACGCGTCGGCAGCCCGTCGTGACCGGGTCTTGGTGAACGGCGCTGCCATGTGCCCATCCTGCCGTCGCGGCGTCGCCGCGTCGCCGCGTCCCCGTGTGGCCGGTGGGCGCAACCGCGCGCCGCGCACGCAGCGCCCACCGCGACCCCGGGTGGCAGGATGCGGGGATGAGCATCCCTGAGATCGTCGAGCCCCCGCTGTTCGACCACGTCCCCGACATCCGGCTGATCGCCTGCGACATGGACGGCACATTGCTCGATGAGCACGATGCGGTCCACGACGAGTTCTGGCCGCTGATCGACGAGTTGCACGAGCGCGGGATCGTGTTCTGCCCGGCGTCGGGCCGGCAGTACTACAACCTCGCCGAACGCTTCGACCAGATCGCGGCCGAGGTGGTGTTCATCGCCGAGAACGGCACCTATGTGGTGCGCGACGGCAAGGAGCTCAGCGCCGACTGCCTGGATCGTGAGGTGGCCCGCGACCTCGTCTCGGTGGCGCGCGGCCTGGTCGCCGGTGGCGCGGATGTGGGTGCCGTGCTGTGCGGCAAGACGAGCGCCTACATCGAGCGCGACGATCCTGTCTTCCTCGACGAGGTCGACAAGTACTACCACCGCCTGGAAGTCGTGCCGGACCTGCAGGACGTCGAAGACGACATCCTCAAGGTCGCCATCTATGATTTCGAGTCCTCCGAGGCGGTGTCGGCGCCGGCCTACGCCGGCTTCCTCGACACCCACCAGGTGGTGGTCTCCGGCCAGCACTGGCTCGACGTCATGGACCCGCATGCCAACAAGGGCACCGGCCTGCGCCACATCCAGGACGCACTGGGGATCACCCGCGCGCAGACCATGGTGTTCGGCGACTTCCTCAACGATCTGGAGATGATGGACGAGGCCGACTACTCGTTCGCGATGGCCAACGCCCATCCGGAACTGGCCGCTCGCGCGCGCTACCGGGCCCCGGGGAACGCCGACAACGGGGTCGTGCGCACCATCCGCTCCGTGCTGCGGCTGCCGTGAGCGGGCTGGTCAACGAGCGCTTCACCCCGGCCCTGCCGTGGGTGAACGGAACGCTGCAGACGATCGCCGATCGGGTGCGCCCAGCCAGCCACGACCTCGGCGCCGTGAGCACCGAGCAGCGACTCGTGGTGGCGCTGTCCGACGGCACCGGCGACGCCCTGGCGCTGCGCGTGCACCGACCGCGCACGGGCCGGGACCCGGGGCTGCCCCTGGTGCTGCTGGTGCACGGCATGGGCGGGCGGATCGACTCGCCCTACGTCCGGGCCACCGCGCTGGGTCTCCTGCGCGCCGGGCACGTCGTGGCTCGGGTCGACCTGCGTGGCGTCGGGGACTCCGCGGAGCACTCCCGGCTGCTCTACCACGGGGGGCGCACCGGGGATCTGCGCGCGGTCCTCGAGGCGCTCAGCCACGAGCCGGGGGTGCAGGGGCTGGCGCTGGTCGGCTACTCGCTGGGCGGCAACGCGACCCTGAAGCTGCTCGGCGAGCCGCTCGCGGGGCTGGACCTGCGCGCCGGGGCGTCGGTGTGCGCGCCGCTGGACCTGTCCACCGGGGTGGATCACCTGCAGCGGCGGATGTTCGGGCTCTACCAGAAGTTCCTGGTCTCTCGCCTGCGCGCCGACACCCTCGAATCGCGCCTGGAGCTCACACAGGCCGAGCAGGAAGCCGTGCGTGCGGCGAGCACCCTGGTCGAGTTCGACGACCTGATCACTGCCAAGCACAACGGCTGGCGCGACGCCGCGCAGTACTACGCGGTCAACTCCAGTGCCCAGTTCCTGCCCCACATCGGCGTGCCCACCCTCGTGGTGCATGCGCTGGACGACCCGATGATCCCGGCCAGCTCCTACCAGGCGATCGACTGGGAGGCGCTGGCCACGACCACCCCGGTGCGCCGGGCCATCACGGCCAGCGGTGGGCATGTGGGCTTCCACGAGCACGGCGCCGAACTGCCCTGGTACGTGGGGCGGATCGCCCGATTCCTGGCCGAGGCTGCCTGAACGGGCTCGGTCCACCTCGTCGGGGTGTACGCCAATCGGCCATCTGAGTGTCGATTGGCGTACACACGGACCGACCGGCGACTCGGCCAGGGGCTCGCTCACGGCCCGTTCAGCCGGGCGAACAGGTCCTTGGTGGCCGGGTAGAGCTCGGCGAACACCGCGAAGTTGCGCTCATGCACCGCGTGCGTGGCCGCGTCGGGCACGAAGCGGGCGCGCACGTCGACGCTGCGAGCAGCCTCGTCGAGGCTGGCGAACCACCCCGCACCCCACGCAGCCACCAGGGCGGCGCCGGCCGCGCCGGCGTACGTCGCGTCGGCCACCGCCTCCACGGGGTGACCGGTGACGTCGGCCAGGATCTGGGCCGTCACATCGCAGACCGCGCCGCCGCCGGCGAACCGGAGCACCTCCGAAGGCGTCACCTTGCGGGCCTGCGCCTCGAGCAGCAGCCGCTTGTTGTAGGCGATGCCCTCGACGACGGCCCGGATCAGCTGGCGCTTGCCGGTGTCCAGGCCGATGTTGAGGAACATGCCGCGCACGTTCGGGTCCTCGAAGGGCGACCGGCTGCCGTGCAGCCAGGGAGCGAAGAGCACCCCGCCGGACCCGGGCGGCACCTCGGCGATGGTGGCGGTGAGGTAGTCCAGCAGCGACGCGTACTGCTGGTCCAGGCCGATCGGTCGGGGTGCGGCGTCGAGGAACAGCCCGATCTCGTCGAGGGCGAGGTGGTCACGGACCCACTCCAGGCACTTGCCCGAGGTCTCCTGCTCGCCGAAGTAGTTGTACCGACCCGGGTGGGCGCCCGGCACGGTGGCCATCATCGTGCGGGTGTCCACGACCCGCCGGTCGGCGACCGTGGAGACCCAACCGCTGGTGCCGACGTAGATGTGCGTTGCACCGAGGGCCGTGGCCCCCGCCCCGACGCCGATCAGCGACGCGTCGCCACCACCGGCGAACACCGGCGTGCCTGCGCGCAGGCCGAGCTCGGCTGCCGCGCCCGCGGTGAGCCCGCCCACCTCCTGGGACAGCCCGACGATCCGCGGCAGGTGCCCGCGATCCACGCCGAACCGGCGGACCAGCCATGGGCTCCACCGGCAACGGCCGCCCCGGGTGTCGGCCAGGAACGTGGCGAAGGCGCAGTCCACACTCATCGTGAACTCGCCCGTGCATCGGGCGGTCAGGTAGTCCTTGGCATCCAACCAGCGATGCACGCGCGCGAACGCGTCCGGCTCCTCGTCGGCGACCCGCAGGTACTTCCACAGCGGGTCCTTCGCGCTGGCCGCGATGCCCCCGGCGATGCGCAGCCAGGGCACGAGCAGGGCGGCCCCGATGCCAGCGATCCGAGGCCCGCCCCGGGTCAGCTGCGCCATCCGGGCCGTGGGGCGCTGGTCGAGGTAGCTCAGGGCCGGCCGGACGGCGCGACCGGCGCGGTCGACCAGCACCAGGCACTGCATCTGCGCGCAGAACGTGATCCCCGCCACGTCCTGGGGCCGCGCACCAGCCAGGGCGAGCACCTCGGGGACCGAGTCGGCCAGGGCCCGCCACCAGTCCTCCGGTTCCTGCTCGGCCGTCCCGTCGGAATCGATGCGCAGGCCCAGCGCCCGGGTGGCGGCAGCGCGCAGCACGAGCTGCTCGCCCACCTCGTAGAGGCAGGTCTTGCCCGAGGTCGTGCCCAGGTCGAAGGAGAGCAGCAGTGAGCCCACGAGCAGGCAGTATCCACCTCGCCCCGCCCGAAGTCGGTGGCGGCGCACCCGGGTGGAAGGATGAGCGCGCACGTGACCCCGAGGAGGTAGGCCGTGCCTGACGGCTTCGCGATCAGCCAGTACCCCGACGTCCCCGCGGTCCTGGCCGACCTCGACGCGCTGATCGCCCAGCCGATCCGAACGCTGCGCCCGCAGGCGTTGCAGGCCTATCTGGACCAGTACTTCGAGAAGCGCTGCCAGTCCTCGAAGGCGATGACCGCGGACGCGGCCGAGTGCATCCCGGGCGGCGTGCAACACAACCTGGCGTTCAACCTGCCGTTCCCCCTGGTCATCACCAAGGCCGCCGGTGCGCACCTGTACGACCTCGACGGCAACGAGTACCTCGACTTCCTGGCGGCCGGGGGCCCGACTGTCCTGGGCTCGAACCCGCCGGAGGTGCTCGAGCAGGTCATCGACCTGCTGCGCTCCTGCGGGCCGTCCACGGGGCTGTTCCATTCCCACGAGCTGAAGCTGGCCCGGTTCATAACCGAGCACATGCCGGCGGTCGAGATGTTCCGGATGCTCGGCTCCGGGACAGAGGGGTGCATGGCCGCGATCCGGGTGGCGCGGCTGGCGACCGGCAGGAAGAACGTGGTCAAGATGGGCGGGGCGTACCACGGCTGGTCGGATCAACTCGCCTACGGCCTGCGGATCCCCGGCACCCGCCACCACGAGGCCCACGGGGTACCCAGGTTCGTCTTCCGGCACACCCAGGAGTTCGCCCCCGGTGACCTCGACGCGTTGGAGCGCACCCTGCTGCTCAACAGGGCTCGCGGCGGGACCGCAGCCGTGCTCATCGAGCCGGTCGGCCCGGAGAGCGGGACCCGCCCGATCGCGCGGGACTTCAACGCCGGGGTGCGGGCCCTGTGCGACAAGTACGGCGCCCTGCTGATCTTCGACGAGGTCGTCACCGGGTTCCGGGTCGGTCTGGCCGGGGCGCAGGGCTACTTCGGCGTCGAGCCGGACCTGACCGTGCTGGGCAAGGTCGTGGCCGGCGGGTATCCCTCGGCGGGCGGGCTGGGCGGCAAGCGCCAGTACATGAAGTACCTGTCCGCCGGGATCGAGGCCGGTGCGAAGAAGGCCCTGGTCGGCGGCACCATGGCCGCCAACCCGCTGTCCAGTGCCGCGGGCTACTTCACGCTGGTCGAGATGGAGCGCACCCACGCCTGCGAGCGCGCCGGTGCCATGGGCGACCGGCTCACCGCCGGGCTGCGCGCGGCCGTCGCCCACCGCGGCCTGCCCTTCGTGGCCTACAACCAGGGCTCCATCGTGCACCTGCAGACGGTCGGCACGATGCACTTCACCGTGGACTTCAACCGGATCTGGGAGATCCCCGGCAAGCTCGCGGAGATCAAGGCCCGCAAGCTGGTCATGGAGCAGATGGGCGCGGCGTACACGGCCGAGGGCGTGATCACGATGGCCGGGTCGCGGATGTACACGAGTGCGGCGCACACCCCCGACACGATCGACCAGGCGATCGCCGCCTTCGACCGGGTGTTCGCCCAGGTGCAGGGGGCCTGGCAGTGAACGAGGCGCAGGCCCGCGCGCTGCTGGTGCAGGCCGGGCACCGGCTGCTCGCCGAGGGCCTGGTGGCCCGGACTTGGGGCAACCTCAGCGTGCGCCTCGACGAGCACACCATGGCCATCACGCCCAGCGGCATCGCCTACCCGGACCTGACCGAGAAGATGATCGTGCTGGTCGACCTCGAGACCTACGAATGGTCCGGGCCGTACAAGCCCAGCGGGGAGCGCAAGGTTCACCAGGAGGTGTACCGGCGCCGGCCCGACGTCCTGGCCGGGGTGCACACCCATCAGGTGGCTGCCTCGATCTGCGCAGCGGCCCGGGTGCCGGTGCCCACCCCGACGCTGGGGGAGGTGCCCTGCGCGCCCTATGGCCTGCCCGGCACGAAGAGGCTGACCGAGGCCACGCTCGACGCCCTGGGCGCGGGACCGGCGGTGCTGATGGCCAATCACGGAGTACTGACCGTCGGTGCGGACCTGGAGTCCGCCTTCGACCGCGTCACCGAGCTGGAACGCGCCTGCGCGGACTACGTCGTGGTCAAGCGTCCCTACGAGGGATCGCACATGCCCGCCGATCCGGATGCGCCCTGGGATCCGCGCTGCCTGAGCGAGGTCCCGCTGGCCGACGGCAGCGTCGGTTGGCTGTCCGAGGCCCCCTTCACGGTCCGCTTCTCGGTGCTGCGCAAGGCACTGCCGCCCGTTCTCGATGACCTGGCCCAGCTGACCGGGCGGCACGTGGCACCGGTGCGCTCGACGCCCCGCAGGCGTCCGCGCCGCGACGCGGTCCTGATCCCCGGCCGAGGAGCACTCGTGTTCGGCTCGGACCACGAGGCGGTCGCGATGGTCATCGAGAAGGCCGCCCGGGCGTGGATCGGCGCAGCCGGCATCGGCGGGGCCAAGCCACTGCCGGTGTGGGAGGCGCTGCTCATGCGGGTGGTCTACGCCCGCTCGTACTCCAAGCAGGCCGCCGCCGCGCACCCTGCTCCCTGATCGGCCGGATTCGGTCGCATGCGGGGGGGTTCCGGCCGATCAGCCCGCCGGGGTCGGATCAGGGGCAGGCTTCGCGGACCGCCGGTATCGTGAACCCCATGGGTGACCTCGTATGGATCCTTGTCCTTGCTGCGGCGGCGGTGTTCGTGATGCGCTCGATGCGGCCGCAGCAACCTGCACGGGAACTGCCGGGCGCCGCTGCGAACCGGGAGCTGGCCGAGCGCCGTTGGCAGGCCGTGCGCCGGGTCGCCGAGGAGGACGTGACCCAGCTCGGCGAGCAGATCGCGGACACGCCGGTGCCGGCGTCAATCGAGCCGGAGGCTGCCCACGACTTCGATGCGGCGTTCACCTCCTACGAGCGGGCCAAGGAGGCGATGGCGGCCGCCAGCCATCCCGATGACCTGCAGTGGGTCTCCCGCTCCCTGGATGACGGCCGCTTCGCCCTGGCGACGCTCGCGGCCCGGCGCGACGGTCGGGAACTGCCCAGCCGCCGGCCGGCCTGCTTCTTCGACCAACGGCACGGGCTCTCGGTGGCCGACGCGCAGTGGGCGCCGGACGGTGGCGCCCTGCGCGACGTCCCGGTCTGCGCCGCCTGCCAGGCCCGGATCGCCGACGGGTTGGACCCGCAGGCACGTCTGGTCCCGACCGCCGCGGGGGACCGGCCCTACTACGACGCCGGCCCGGAGTACGCGCCCTGGGCGCGGGGCTGGTACGGCGCCTCGGGCATGTACATGCTCAACAACATGCTGCTGGGCACGATGCTCATCAACGCCATGTATCTGCCGGCCGGGTTCGACTACTTCGGCGCTGACGGTGGCGCCGGGGGCGGGGCCGATGGTGGTGCGGACGGTGCCCAGGCCGACGGCGGCGCGGACACCGCGGGCGATGCGAGCGGGGGCTTCGACGACGGTGGCGGGTTCGACGGTGGCGGGTTCGACGGTGGCGGGTTCGACTTCGGCGGCTTCTGACCGGCCGCCTGCGTTCCGGTGGGTCCTCAGTGGGTGGGCATCCGCACGGTGAACGCGCCCAGTCCGGTGGACCAGCCGCTCAGCCGGCGACCGGCTCCCCGGCGTCCTCGGCTACCAGGACCTCGGGTTCGGGCAACCGCACCGAGACGATCGCGGCCAGCACCAGCAGGACCCCCGCCGCCAGCAGCGACAGGCTGAAGGAGCCGTCGGCGGTGCGCAGCGCCGACATCGCGTAGACGAACACCACCGCACCCTGGCCGAAGAGCTGCATCAGGCCGTTCGACGTGCCCTCGGGGGTCGGCCGGGTGACCTCCGCGGCGTACTGGAAGCCGATCGGCAGTGCCGACACCAGGAAGAACCCGAGCAGGGCTGCGGACCCGAGCAGCACGGGCAGGCTGGTGGCCAGTGCGATGCCCACCAGACCAGGCAGGGACCCGGCGAACGCCAGGGCGAGGAACGGCCCGCGCCGACGTGCGCGATCCGAGAGTGCCGGCAGCACCACGGCGCCCACCAGACCGCCCAGCAGCAGCACCGCACCCAACGTGCCCGCATCGCTGGGGCTCAAGCCGCGGGGACGCAGGATCGCCTCGACCCAGGTGGTCAGCCCGTTGAACACGCCCAGCCCGACGAACGCGACGGCCAGCACCGCCCAGAAGGGGCGGATCCGCAGCGCGTGCTGGAGCCCGGCGAGCACCAGGGCGCGTTGCTCGTCACCTGGTGGGCAGGGCGGGGTCGGCGGGTGCTCGCGCGCGAACAGCACGAACAGCACCGCGGAGCCGGCTGCGATTGCGCCGTAGACCAGCTGCATGCGATCGATCGACATCGACTCGATCAGCACCGGGCTGGCGACCATCCCCACCGCCGTGCCCAGGAGGTTGCCGACCGTGATGATCCCCACCGCGGTGGCACGCTGGTCGGGGGCGAACCACCGGGCCGGCATCGTGGTCCAGGCATTGAGCAGAAGTGGCTGGGCGCTGGCGATGCCGATCGTGGCGATCAGGGCCAGTGCGTAGTTGCTGCCCGCGAAGCCGCGCAGCAGTCCGCAGGCGCCCATCACCACAGCCCCCAGGCCGACCGCGAAGCGGAACCCGCGCGTGTCGATCAACCACGACGCCGGCAGCGAGAAGGGCACGAACGCGATCATGAACACCATCGCGAACATGCCCACGGCCACGTCACCGACGCCGTAGAACTCCGCGGCGGGTCCGGTGATCGGCGCATAGCCGATCCACAGCGTCTGGATCGTGACGTTGACCAGCGTCGTCACCGCCAGGACCACCCACCGATAGGGGTAGACCCGCAAGCTCGTGTCCTGCGCCACGGGTCGGATCATGCCAGCGGCCGGACCCCGGACGCGCAGGTGGCCGGCCCCCACGACGGGGAGCCGGCCACCTGGTGCTGCGCCGAGTTCAGTCGGTCACGCGGTGATGACCTTGATCATCTCGACGACCTTCGAGCTGTAGCCCCACTCGTTGTCGTACCAGGCCACGAGCTTGACGAACGTCGGGTCCAGCGCGATCCCGGCGTTGGCATCGAACACCGAGGTCAGCGACTCGCCGCGGAAGTCGGTCGCGACGACCATGTCCTCGGTGTAGCCCAGGACGCCCTTGAGCGAGCCCTCGGACGCGTCCTTCATGGCCTTCTTGATGTCCTCGTAGCTGGCCTCGTTCTCCAGCTCGACGACCAGGTCGACCACCGAGACGTCCGAGGTCGGCACGCGGAAGGACATGCCGGTGAGCTTGCCGTTGAGGTCGGGCAGGACCTTGCCGACAGCCTTGGCCGCACCCGTCGAGCTCGGGATGATGTTCTCCAGGATGCCGCGGCCGCCGCGCCAGTCCTTGTTGCTCGGGCCGTCGACGGTCTTCTGGGTGGCCGTGGCCGCGTGCACCGTGGTCATCAGGCCGCGCTTGATGCCGAAGCTCTCGTGCAGGACCATGGCCAGCGGGGCCAGGCAGTTGGTCGTGCAGGAGGCGTTGGAGATGATCGCCTCGCCGGCGTACTTGTCGGAGTTCACCCCGAAGACGAACATCGGTGTGTCGTCCTTGGACGGCGCGGAGAGGATGACCTTCGAGGCGCCGGCGTCGATGTGCTTCTGCGCGGTCTCCTTGGTCAGGAACAGGCCCGTGGACTCGACCACGACCTCAGCGCCGACGTCGCCCCACTTCAGGTCGGCCGGGTCGCGCTCGGCGGTCAGGCGGATCGTGTTGCCGTTGACGATCAGGTTCGAGCCATCCACCGAGACGTCGCCCTTGAAGCGGCCGTGCACGGAGTCGTACTTGAGCATGTAGGCCAAGTAGTCCGGATCCAGCAGGTCATTGATACCGACGATGGTGATGGAGTCGGAGTGATCGTTGACCGCGGCACGGAACACCATCCGGCCGATCCGGCCGAAGCCGTTGATGCCTACCTTGATGGTCATGCGGTTACCTTCCATTGAGGAACGGGGAGCTGGTGCGAGCACGTTCACACTACTTGAGAACACCGGGCACTCGCCTGCTGGCGACCGAGCATGCAGATTGCCCGACGGTGAGCCCTGCGAGCCGGTCAGCGGGCTCCGGCCGAGGGGTAGCGGATGTCGGACCGCCGGGCGTACCCGCCGGTGTAGGAGCCCAGGTCGACGACGAACGCCAGGGCCACCAGGAACCAGTCGAAGCCCGACACGCCGTTGCCCCACCAGCTGAGCAGGACGTAGGCCAGCGTCGTGTAAGGCAGCAGGAACCAGCCGACCAGGGGCGTGATCCACGAGCCGTCGAAGGCCCGGGTGATCTCGTCGTTGAACAGCGCCATGAGTGCCAGGGCGAGGCGAGGCGCGAAGGCCCCGAGCAGCAGGACGAAGCAACCGCACATGTCAGGACTCCCAGGTCTCGGTGATGCGGCACACGCTAGTCAACGTTGCACCTCACCGGCCAGCAGGCGCGCAGGCGGTAGCGTGTGGGCCCTCGCGGTCGCACCCCGGACCGCAAGCCAGACGTAGCGCAGTGGAGGGATGCCCATGCCCGAGGTGAAGTTCCGCGACGACGTCACAGTCGAGCTGGTCAAGCACGCGGCCAGCGACGCGGATGTGATCTGGGCGGCGCGGGTGTCCACCAAGGGGGAACAGTCCCTCGAGGACCTCGAGGCCGACCCGACCAAGTCCGCGGGCCTGATCAACTACCTCATGCGCGACCGGCACGGGTCGCCGTTCGAGCACTCGTCGATGACGTTCTTCGTGCAGGCGCCGATCTTCATGTGGCGGGAGCACTTCCGGCACCGGATCGCCTCCTACAACGAGGAATCGGGCCGGTACAAGGTGTTGGAGCCCACGTTCTACGTGCCCGGCCCGCAGCGCCGCCTCGTGCAGGTCGGCAAGCCCGGCGCCTACGACTTCCTGGCCGGAACGCCCGAGCAGCACGACGTGGTGCGCACCGAGACCGAAGCGGCGTGCCGTTCGGCGTATGCCGCGTACCAGAAGATGCT
The DNA here is from genome assembly GCA_049688395.1 of Candidatus Nanopelagicales bacterium. Taxonomy (GTDB): domain Bacteria; phylum Actinomycetota; class Actinomycetes; order S36-B12; family CAIYMF01; genus Prado023. Next base: position 3,768 of record JBAVKQ010000122.1, on the reverse strand, counting down.
CGATGCCGGGGTGGCTCGCGAGGTGGCCCGGATCGTGCTGCCGCTGACGATCTACTCCTCGGCCTACGTCACCATGAACGCGCGGGCGATGATGAACTTCCTGTCCCTGCGCAGGCACAGCGACGAGGCCCGGTTCCCGAGTTTCCCGCAGCGCGAGATCGAGATGGTCGCCGAGCGCTACGAGACCGAGTGGGCCACCCTCATGCCGTTGACCCACGCCGCATTCGTGGCCAACGGCCGGGTCGCTCCGTAGGCGTAGGCTGACTGCGATGACTTCCCCCTCGACCCGCCCGGCTGGTGGCCGCACCTACCTGCGCACCCCGGTGCGCACCCACAAGGTCGGCATCGGCGAGGACCTCGCCGGCGTGATCGCCCTGTACGCCGCCGAGCGGATCAGCCCGGGGACCACGCTGTGCCTGTCGCAGAAGTTCGTGGCCATCTGCCAGGGCGACGTCCGTCATATCAGCGACGTGCAGGACACCCGGCTGGCCCGGTTGATCGTCAAGTACGTGACCAAGAACGACAACGGCGACATCGGCTACAGCCACCCCAAGAAGATGCAGGTGGCCATCGAGGAGGTCGGCTACCCGCGGATGGTCGCCGCGGTGGTGGGTGGCGGGTTGTCGAAGTTCGTCCTGCGCCGGCGCGGGGACTTCTACCGGATCGCCGGGCATCACATCTCCGAGATCGACGGCTTCAACCCCGACGCGATGCCCCCGTTCGACCAGTACGCGATGCTCCCGCCGGCCGACCCCGACGGCATCTGCGACGCCCTGGCGCAGCGGTTCGGCTGCGCGGCCTACATCATCGACGGCAACAACATCAACGTCGAGGTGGTCGGGCACAGCGCCAACCTGCCGTTGTCGGTCGCAGCCGCGCGTGAGGTGATGCTGGACAACCCGATGGGCCAGGGCGACGAGTTGACCCCCGTGTTCCTGATCGACCCACAGTCCTGATCCACTGCGCCCCGCAGGCCGCACGGGCAGGCCCGGGCCCGGAGTCCAGTCGCCGTTGTCGCCCGGCACGCCGGTGAGCCGCCCGCCGGTCGAGCTACCGGCCGATAACGTAGGTCCATGCCCTATGACCCCACCGGCCCAGCCCCCTTCGGCCACATGCTCACCGCGATGGTCACCCCGTTCACCGCCGACGGCGACCTCGACCTCGACGGGATCGCGGCGCTGGCGACCCACCTGGTCGACCAGTGCGGCAACGACGGCCTCATCGTCAACGGCACGACCGGGGAGTCCCCGACGCTGCGCGACTCGGAGAAGACCGAGGTCCTGCGCACCGTGCTCGCAGCTGTCGGCGACCGCGCTTCCGTCGTGGCCGGGGCAGGCAACAACGACACCCGGCACTCCATCGAGATCTCGCGTGCCGCCGAGGCTGCCGGGGCGCACGGCCTGCTGCTGGTCACGCCCTACTACAACAAGCCGCCCCAGGCCGGGATCGCAGCCCACTTCCTCGCCGTGGCCGAGGCCACCGGCCTTCCGATCATGACTTACGACATCCCCGGCCGCACGGGCGTCGCGATCGAGGCCGACACGTTCGCCCGGTTGGCCGAGCACCCGCGGATCGTGGCCAACAAGGACGCCAAGGCTGATGTGCCCGCTGCTGCGTCGGTGATCGATCGCACGGGCCTGGCCTGGTACTCCGGCGATGACGCGCTGACCCTGCCGCTGCTGTCGGTCGGGGCCGTCGGCGTGGTCTCGGTCGTCGGGCACGTGCTCAGCTCCCGGATCGGACAGATGATGGCGGCGCACCGCAGCGGTGATGTGGCCCGAGCCGCTGGGCTCAACGCCTCGATGATCCCGGCCTACGTGGGCATGTTCCGAACTCAGGGCGTGATCATGGCCAAGGCCGCCCTGCGCGAGCAGGGACTGCCCGCCGGGCCCGTCCGGCTGCCGTTGGTCGATGCCACCCCGACTCAGGTCGCCACGCTGCGCGCCGACCTCGCCGCTGCCGAGGTCCAGGGATTGCGCGCGTGAGGCCTGGCCACCACGAGCTGACCGCTCCGCCGCCGCTGGAGCCCGGCGTGCTGCGGATCGTCGCCCTGGGTGGGATCGGTGAGATCGGGCGCAACATGGCCGTCCTGGAGATCGACGGCCGGCTGCTGATCGTCGACTGCGGTGTGCTCTTCCCCGAGGAGTCCCAGCCCGGGGTGGACCTGATCCTGCCCGACTTCGACCACATCGCCGACCGGATGGCCGACGTCGAGGCGATCGTGCTGACCCACGGGCACGAGGACCACATCGGCGCGGTGCCGTTCCTGCTGCGGATGCGCTCGGACATCCCGCTGCTGGGCTCCCGGCTCACCCTGGCGATGATCGAGGCCAAGCTGCGCGAACACCGGATCACGTGCTACTCGTTGGAGGTCAGGGAAGGCCAGCGCGAGCGGGTCGGGCCCTTCGACCTGGAGTTCTTCGCCGTCAACCACTCGATCCCCGACGCGCTCGCGGTCGGCATCCGTACCGCTGCGGGCACCGTGCTGCACACCGGGGACTTCAAGATGGACCAGCTGCCCCTGGACGGGCGGATCACCGACCTTCGCGGCCTGGCCCGGCTGGCCGAGGAGGGGATCGACCTGGCGATGGTCGACTCCACCAATGCCGAGGTGCCCGGGTTCGTGCCTCCGGAGGTCGACATCGGCCCCGTGCTGGACCGGGTCTTCCACCAGGCCGGTGGGCGGATCATCGTGGCCAGCTTCGCCTCGCACGTGCACCGCATCCAGCAGGTTCTCGACGCGGCCAACGCGCATGGGCGCAAGTGCGCCTTCGTGGGCCGATCCATGGTGCGCAACATGAGCGTGGCCCGCGATCTGGGCTACCTGAGCGTGGCGCCCGGACTGCTGGTCAAGGCCGACGACCTGACCGCCCTGCCCGACGACGAGGTGGTGCTGATCTGCACCGGCTCCCAGGGCGAGCCGATGGCTGCGCTGTCGCGGATCGCCAACGGCGACCACCCGATCACGGTCGGGGAGGGCGACACGGTGATCCTCGCGTCGTCGCTGATCCCGGGCAACGAGAACCCGGTGAACCGGGTGATCAACGGCCTGACCCGCTGGGGTGCGGCGGTCGTGCACAAGGGCAACGCGCTGGTGCACGTCTCGGGCCACGCCTCGGCCGGCGAGCTGCTCTACTTCTACAACATCCTCACCCCGGGCAACGTCATGCCGGTGCACGGCGAGCCTCGGCACCTGCGCGCCAACGCCGCGCTGGCGGTGCGCACCGGGGTGCCGGCCGACCGGGTGCTGGTCGCCGAGGACGGCGTCGTCGTGGACCTCTGCCAGGGGCGGGCGCGCATCGTCGGGGCGGTGCCGTGCGGGCATGTGTACGTCGACGGCTCGTCGGTCGGTGACATCACCGAGGCCTCGCTCAAGGACCGTCGGATCCTGGGCGAGGAGGGCTTCATCTCCGTGTTCGTCGCCGTGGACCTCGAGAGCGGTCGGGTCGTCGCCGGGCCCGAGATCCACGCCCGTGGCTTCGCCGAGGACGCCGAGATCTTCGGCGATGTGCTGCCCAAGGTCACCAAGGGGCTCGAGGACGTCCTGGCCTCCGGCGGAACGGACGCCTACGCCCTGGAGCAGGTCGTGCGACGCCTGGTGGGTCGCTGGGTGAGTTCGACGCACCGTCGCCGCCCGATGATCGTCCCGGTGGTCGTCGAGGTCTGAGGGCCCTCGGTTCGCGCGGCTCCCCATCCCTCGTGCTCCGATTGCTGGCAAGTGCTCCACGGATCGGCGGAGCCTTTGCCACGAAACGGAGCACGAACGAG
>JBAVKQ010000121.1:0-19369 GCA_049688395.1 Candidatus Nanopelagicales bacterium | reverse complement strand
GCGTCGACCTATCTGCGTGCCCTGCGCTGTGGCGGGGTCGCCCGTTCGGTGATCTTGAGGATTGGGTGCCGGCCCGCAGCGAGACCACCCGCCTGGAGGAGATGCATCGCACCGCGCAGGAGGACCTGCTCGAGGCACGGCCGGCCACCGGTGAGCACCGCCAGGTCGCGGTGGAGGCCGAGGCGGCGGTCCGCCTCGAGCCGCTGCGGGAACGGCGGTGGGCGATCCTCGCCACCGCCCAGTACCGGGGCGGTCGGCAGGGCGATGCGTTGCGGTCGCTGCGCACAGCGCGGCGCACGTTGCGTGACCGGCTGGGTGTGGATCCGGGACGGGACCTGGTCGAGTTGGAGTCCGCGATCCTGCGCCACGACCCCGACCTGCTGGAGGTACCGGCGGTGGGGCCGGCGGCTCAGGCATGCCCGTATCAGGGACTGGCCCCGTACGACGTGGACGACGCCGAGGGCTTCTTCGGTCGTGACACGGACGTCACGACCTGCCTCGAACGGTTGGCCGGTACGCCGTTGCTGGTAGTGGCCGGGGCGTCGGGAAGCGGCAAGTCGTCGCTGGCGCGCGCAGGGATCGTCCCCGCGTTGGCGGCGGCAGGGCGTCGCGCGGTCGTCCTGGTCCCGGGGGAGGATCCCGCGGGCGCCCTGGCCGAGGCGGTGGGCTCCTCGAGTGATTCGGTGGTCCTGGTGATCGACCAGTTCGAGGAGGTGTTCACCCTGGAGCGCTCTGACTCAGCGGCCCGGGCGTTCTGTCTCCAGGTCGCCGACCACGCCCGGGGGCGCGCCCCGGTGGTGATCGTCGTGCGCAGCGACCACCTGGGCGCGCTGGCGGTGACCCCGGAGTTGGGTCGGCTGGTGGAGCAGGGGTTGTTCCTTGTGCCCCCGCTGGCCGGTGATTCGCTGCGGATGGCGATCGAGGCCCCTGCCCTGATCGGCGGGCTTCGCCTGGAACCGGGGTTGACCGATCTGCTGGTCCGTGACTGCGAGGGTGAGCCGGGTTCGTTGCCGTTGTTGTCCCACGCCCTGGCCGAGACGTGGCGCCGCCGGGACGGCAACGTGCTGACGGTCGAGGCCTACCGGTCAGCCGGTGGCATCCGCGGGGCGGTGGCCCGAACCGCCGACCGGCTCTACGACAGCCTCCCCGACGATGACCGCGCACTGGTGCGGTCGGTGTTGCTGCGCCTGGTCGTCGCACCTGCGCAAGGGGCACCGTTCCGGCGTCGGATCCCGATGCGCGGGCTGCTCGCAGACCCGCGACGGGCGCGGGTGGTGACCCTGCTGGTGCGGTCCCGGCTGGTCACGATCGACCAGGACACCGTCGAAGTCGCCCATGAGGCCCTGGCCCGGGCGTGGCCCCGGTTGCGTACCTGGTTGGAGGAGGACGTGGCCGGGCAGCAGGTGTTGGGCCACTTGGCCACCGCGGCTGATGGGTGGGACTCGTTGGGCCGACCGGACAGCGAGCTCTACCGGGGTGCCCGGCTGAATGCCGCACTGGAGTGCCGGGCGCAGACGGAACCTGATCTCACCGACGTCGAGGACGCGTTCCTGGCGGCGTCGGTAGTCCAGGAGCAGTCCGTGGCCCGCGAGCTGGAGAGGCGAGCCGTTCGGGACGCCCGGGCGAACCGGCGCCTGCGGGACCTGCTGGCCGCGGCCTGCGTCCTGCTCGCCGTGGCGCTGCTCGCCGGAGGTCTGGCCGACCGTGGCCAGTACAACGCCGCCCGGCAGCGCGACGCCGCAGTGGCGGCCAGGGAGTCCGCGCAGATCGAAGCCCTGGTGAACCGGTCGCGGGCAGCCCGCCCAGCCAGCCTGAGTGTCGCGGCCCTCCTGGCTGTGGAGGCCTACCGGCGCCAGCCTGACGCCGGGTCGCGCTCCGCGCTGCTGAGCATCTTCACCGCCACACCCACGTTCCTCGGCTACCGGTACCTACCCGGCCAGTACCTGCGTGGAGCGTTGGTCGGGGGCTCCCCGACCGCGGTGGTCGCCCCCGACGGCGGGGACCTGGCCGTCCTCGACCTGGACTCCGGGGACTTGGACTACCGATTCCCCCGCGGGGCCGGCGACACCCGCGGCACCGTGCTGCAGGTCAGTGCCGACGGCCGATCGGTGGCGCGACTGTCCTGGACCGGTCCCGATGACGGCTGCTACGACACCCAGGTCGCGGCGACCACCACCTGTGGCACGTTCGCGGTGTACGACGTGGCCACCGGGCGGGAACGGCTCGCCCCGGTGCCGGCTCCGTTCCCGCCCAGCGGCATCGCGCTGAACGCCGACGGGTCGCTGGTTGCCGTGGCCGGCGGACCGGATGGCCAGGTGGCCTGGTACCGGACCCGTGACGGCGAACCCATGGGCGAGCTCCCGGGATCCGATGGCGGCGTGGGCGAGCGGGGGAAGGCCATCCGATTCGACGGCCGGTACGACACCGCGGCAGTCACCTTCGGGCCCGATGGCACCCTCTTCGCCAGCTCGATCACCGGGCCTATGAAGGCCGTCAACCCCGCCGAGCCGCGTGAGGTCCGCTCGGTTGATGTCCCGCCGCTGTTCGCCGAGACCCACCTGATCGCCACCCCCGACGGGGTCCTGATCGGGGGCGGTTCGAACGGCCTGGTCGCGGTCGACACCGCCACGATGACCCGCCTGTGGGCCCTGGACACCCGCGGCGGGCGGCACCCCGAAACCTGCCCCTGGGTGGCGGTCTCCCCACCAGCCGGTCGGTTGTACTGCGGCTCCTACTACGGGGTGATCCAGGAACGTGACCTGGCCACCGGTCGACCCACCGGGGCCACCCTGGACGCCCAACTTGGCAGCATCGGGGACCTGGCGGTCACCGCCGATTCCCGCGAGCTGGTGGCGTTCGGGGCTGAGGCCCCCACCGTGTCACGGTGGCGCCTGGACGGCAGCGGGCTGATCACCGACGTGATCGCCCGAGGCCACGTGGTCTTCGAGGGCTACGACAACACCGGGCAGACGCTGCTCGTGGCCTCGCGGCCCCCCAACGCCACGATCTACTCCGACTTCGACGAGTTCACGGTGTGGAACCCGACCACCGACCGGGGCCGGGTCGCGATCACCGACGTCGAGGGCCTGGGCTGGGCCGGCCCCGCCGCCCTGCTCGGATACGCCACCTCCCGTGACCGGATGGAGTTCTACTCTCCGGCGACGGGCAAGACGCTGCCCGGGCTGCAGATCCCGACCACCGTGCAAGCCATCTGGCCCTCAGCTGGCGGAACCCGGGCCTACGCCGGGTTCCCTGACGGCCAGATCTGGACCCTCGACGCGGCCACCCGGCAACCCATCGGACCCACCCTCCAGACCGGCGGATTCCCCCTGGCGATCTCGGCCACCGCGGGCGGAGAACGGGTGGTGGTCTCCTCGAACGGGCCGACTGGTCTGCAGACCGCGGTCCTCGACGGGAACACCGGCGACCCGCTGGTCACCAAGCCGTTGCAGGCCGCAGTCACCAGCGTCAGCCAGACCGGGGAGATGGTCGGCGCCCTCGGCGGCCAGATCACCGGCTACGACCTGGACACCCTGGAACCGGTCTCCACCTTCGCAGCGGCCCGAGGGGAGATCAACTCCCTTCAGTTCAGCACCGATGCGACCACGCTCCTGGCGACCTCGAACGACCAGACCGTGTCGGTGTACGACGTGGCCAGCGGCACCCAACTGGGCGACCCCATCCCGGCCGTGGCCCCGTTCATCGTCGCCGGCTCCCTGCGACCCGACGGCCTGGCCCTGGCCGTCACCGGCCAGGACGGGGTCACCATCTGGAACCTGGATTCGGTGAACCTGCTGGTCGCGGCCTGCAGACTGGCCGGGCGCAACCTCACCCAGATCGAATGGGCCACCCACCTCGGCGACCTCGGACCGTACCGGGCCACCTGCCCAGCCGAGCCCCGCTGACCACACCGCCGGGCCGAAGGGCCCGACCCCCGCGCGGTCGCGCGCACCCTCCTCGAATACCAAGCGGATACCGCCCTCATGGCCGTTGGATACCGGAGCAGAGCACCGTCAGCGGTAGCTCGGCGACCACGCCAGAGCACCACCAGCCAAGGAGACGGACATGAAGACACCACGAGCGGCCGCAGTCCTGATCGCGCTCTGCCTGACACCTCTAAGGGCCCTGACCCCCAGCGCCGCACTCGGGTCGGGCCACCAGCCGGTAGACGAGTCCCGGCTGGTCCCAGCGTTGAGCCCCACATTCGTGTCCCAGGGCTGCAAGTCCAAACTCACAGGGCCGGTCTGCAAGGGGGAGCGGCATCTGGATTCAGCCTGGGCGCCGACTGACCTGCCCTGTGCGCTACCCATCTGGGGTGCCCGGACCGAGGACCGGTACCAGACCCGGTACTACAACCACGACTACCTCAACTACTATCGCGAGTTCCGCACCAACGACACCGACTACCTGAGCACCTCACCGACCGGGCCTGCCACCGCGACCATCAGCACAAACGTCCGATTCTTCGAGGCCTTCGACATCTCCGGCGACGACCAGACAATGACGATCACGACCGTCGGTGTCATCTGGGACCTGCGCCCAGCCCAAGGCCCGGCGCTGTTCCGCGCCGTGGGAGAGCTCGTCGAGCCCTACAACGCACCCGCGACCTTCAGCGGCCAAGTCACCGCCGGCGGAGTCTCGACGCGCTACCGCAACGCCCCACTGGACGAATTCTTCTCTGAGGACGCCTTCGTGGACGCGATGTGTCAGGCGGCGACGGCCCACAACACACCCTGACCCGGACAGATCCCCGTGGCGCCAAGAAGATCGGACGGGTAGGTTCGTTGTTCCCACGATTGCAGGGGCGCTGGCCCAGGCTGGCCTGGAACCGAGACGGAAGACGCGTTGTGGTCAACGAGCAAGCGGATCTCGATCGTTGCCAAGGGAGCGGCTTCGGACCGAGCTCGGCGACGTGGACCACGCCGAGCTGGAGCGAGGGGCGCCGCCAGGTGGCGGATCTCACACGGCTGACGCGAGTCCATTCCATGAGTTGGGTCTAGCAGGTTGGTGACCGGTCCCGTGGGAACCCAGCGGTATCGGACACTTCCTCTGGGCGGCTTTCGTCCTTAGCCTGATTCGGACGTTCGTGAACGGTCGGTGAAGAAGGGTGCCGAGCGGCAGGTCCCTCTCGTGGCCGAACTTAGCCACCAGCTCCTCGATCCGCTTAGGACCGCGACGCGTCGGTGAGAGCAGGTTGGGCCAGATCGGGTCGGTGCCGATCTCGCTCGCCTTCGAGAAGCGTGAACCGGCATCATGCGAGGGGTGAGAAGTTTGACCATGCAGGGGACGTCGTCGCCCACGAGCTTGGTCTATCTGCTGGGTAGCCCCGGGGTGGGCAAGCGAAACGTCGCCGAGGCGCTCTCGGCGCGCACCGGGGCCCTGGTCCTCGACAACCACCGGATCAACCTGCCGATCATGTCGCTCTTCGACTGGGACGGCAGCGAGCGGCTGCCACCCGAGGTGTGGGGCTACGTCGAGGCGATCCGCTCGGCCGTCCTGGACGCGCTGGCCGACATCGCCCCGCGTGATGCGAGCTACGTGCTCACCAACGCTCTCGAAGTCGGCTACGAGGCGTGGTTCGAGCGGATCGAGGGAATCGCACGCGCGCGAGGGTCGGTGTTCGTTCCGGTGCTGCTCGAGTGCGAGCTTGAGGAGCAGCTGCGTCGGGTGGCGTCGGAGGACCGCGTCGTACGCCTCAAGCTCTCCGACCCCGAGCACGCGCGGGAGTTCATCGCCGGAACGGAGTTCTTCCGGCCCACCGGGCCCGACGTCCTCGTCATCAACACGACCTACCGAAGCCCAGACGACTCCGCCGCCCTCATCGCCGAGCATGTGGACCGGATTACCTCCGAGATCTGAGCCGGGCGATGAAGAGGGCGTAGCCCAGTTCGTAGCCCAGTTCTGTGGGGCGCGGATGGACCGTAGCCGTGAATTTGCGGCCACGGATCGTTGTCCTTCACGCGCATGACAGTCCTGGACTCGTTGGGCACTTGGCGCGGGACCCTACGTCAGCGTCTGGTGACACAGCCGCCTACCAGCTGCACCTGACCGGAGAGGTGAACATCGTGTTTGCGGCATGCCGTGGTGGCAGGTCGCGAGGCTGTGGCCATCTCCGTCTGGACCGTCCCTCACGGCTTGTGGCTAGCCGTAAGGTTTCCTTGGGGGTGGTGTGTCAGCATCGCGGTGTGCCAGCCCGGGTGTTGATCGTCGATGACCATCAGGGCTTCCGCGCGGCTGCTCACGCGCTGTTGGGGGCGGAGGGGTTCGTCGTGGTCGGCGAGGCAGGCGACGGGCCGGCGGCGGTGGAGGCCGTGGCGCGGCTGCGACCGGACGTTGTGCTGCTCGATGTCCAACTGCCGGGCATCGACGGATTCGGCGTTGCCGAACTCCTCTCCGAGGGCGATGACGGCCCGGTGGTGGTGCTGATCTCGAGCCGTGAGGCGGCTGTCTACGGGGCGAGGATCGCCCGGTCGTCGGCGGCCGGGTTCCTGGCCAAGGGCGCGTTGTCCGGGGCGACGCTGCGCCAGTTGTTGGTCTGAGGCGCCGTGCACCGGGGGGTGGTCCTACTCGTGGCGGCGGTGGCTGCGGTCGGTGTGGGCGTGCTGGGCGAGGCGGTCGCGTTCGACTGGGATGAGCCGCGGTTGTGGGTGCCCGACCTGGTGGTGGGTTGGACGTTGCTGGGTACCGGCCTGGCGGCCTGGGCATATCGCCGGGACCGCGGGACCGGGGTGCTGCTGGGGGTCACCGGGTTGGCGTGGTTCCTGGGGTTCAGTCCGGCGACGTTGTATCTGCATCGGGGCCCGCTGGTGCACCTGATCGTGGCGTTCGCGGGCTGGCGGGCGCGGTCGCGCCTGGACCTGGCGGCCATCGCGGTGGGGTACGCCGCTGCGGTGGTGCCGGGGGCGCGGCGCAGCGAGTGGGCCACGATCGTCCTGGCGGTGGGGCTGATCGCGGTGGCCGGGCGGGGGTACGTGCAGGCTCGGGGGCGGGCCGTGCGGGATCGGCTGTCCGCGGTGCAGGCGGGCTCTGCCCTGGGTGGCGTGCTGATCATGGGCGCGGTAGCCCGAATGGTTGTCCCGGGCGCCGATGCGGTGGTGCCCGCGCTGTTGGTCTACGAGGTAGTGCTGTGCGGGATCGCGGTCGGCTTGTTCGTGCGGCTAGGCACCCCTGCGCCGGCGGTGGTAACCGATCTGGTGGTGGAGTTGGCGGAGTCCCGGTCGGGGACCCTTCGCGACCGGTTGGCGGTGGTCGTGGCCGACCCCACCCTGCAGGTCGGCTATTGGTCTGCCGGGGCCAATGCCTATGTCACCGACGACGGCACCATGGTGGAGCTCCCCACGGCCGGGTCGGGTGTAGCCGCCACCTTCGTGGCCCGTGATGGTTCGCCGTTCGCGGTCCTGATCCACGACGAACTTGTGTTGCGTGATCCGCTGTTGGTCGATGCGGTGGCCAGCGCGACCCGGCTGGCCGCCTGCCATGTCGCGCTTCAGGCTGAGGTCCGCGGGCAACTCGACGAACTGTCCGCGTCGCGCGGCCGGCTGCTGGTCGCAGCCGACGACGAACGGCGCCGGCTCGAGGACACGCTTCGCCACGGTCCGCAGCGCAGCCTCGCGGAGCTGACGGCGACCTTGGCCGGGGCCCGCGGCGGGGGGCCACAGTCGGCGGACCACCTGCACCGGGCCCAGGAGCACCTGGAGCAGGCCGGGGCGGATCTGGGTGATCTGGCCCTCGGCCTGCACCCGCGTGCCCTGGCGGAGGGGGGCTTATGCCCAGCGTTGGATGTTCTGGTCCATGGCATCCCCTGCCGGGTCCTCCTCGACGTCGACGTCCAGGGGATCCCGGTGGATCTGGAGCCCACCATCTATTACTTGTGCGCCGAGGCGCTGGCCAACGTGACCAAACACGCCGAGGCCACCGAGGCCCGGGTCGAGGTGTCCTGCCGGGACGACGCGGTCCTGGTGCAGGTCACCGACGACGGTTCCGGTGGGGCGGACCCCGCCGGCGGTAGCGGACTGCAGGGCTTGGCCGATCGAGTTCAGGCGGTCGGCGGCACGCTCGCGGTCAGCAGCCCGGTGGGTCACGGGACCCGCCTGAGCGCCACCCTGCCGGTCCAGCACCCGGTCCCAGGCGTCGACATCCCCACCGACGCGCGTCAACCAACCGTGCCGCCGCACCACGAAGCGGCACCGGAGTTCGCTGGCGGGAGAGGGGGGGCCGCAGCGGAAGTCACTCTGGAGCCGGCACTGCACGCCCCGGCCCGGGCGGCCCGATACCGCCTCCCCGGCCGCAGGTTGGTCCTGGTGGTCGTCACCGGGTATGCGGTCGCCTCGGTGGGGCTCGTGGTGGGGATCTCGACCCCGACGACGTATCCGGCCGTGTCGAGCGCAGCGGCTGGTGTCTTCCTGGCGGGCGGCCTCGCACTCATCGCTATCGGGATGATCGGTGTCTGGGACCGGGCGTCGTTGGCCGTGGGACCGGTGGCGGTGGCGCTCGGGGTGGTGTGGTTCGCCCCGGCGTGGGTGGGGTGGCCGGCCGGCCCGGCGACGCTGCGGAGTGTGGCCATGGTGGTGGCCCCGTTCCTTCTGGGATTGTTGGTGCACCTGGGTCTGGCGTTCCCGGCGGGCCGGCCGCGGGCTTCCCGGGACCGGGTGGCCGTCGTGGTGGTCTACCTGGCCACCGGCGGATACAGCCTGACGCGTGCGGCGGTGCGCGACCCCTTCCGGGATGTGCACTGTTGGAGCAACTGCGCGGACAACGTGTTCCTGGTCAGCACCCTGCCGGGGCTGGCCCGGGCGTTGGACACCGCCTGGTTGGGGATGAGCGTCGCGGTCGGGCTGGTGCTGGCCGTGAAGCTGGTGCGTCGCCTACGGGTGGCGACCCGGGCCGGACGCGGGTTGACCTGGCCGGTTCTGGTTCCGGTCGCGGTGGCTGCCCTGGGTGAGGCGACCTACGCTGCGGCACTCCTGCGTGACCCGGCCGAGGACCCGAGCCAGCAACAGTTCGCAGCAGTGTTCCTGGTCCGTGCGCTCGCCCTTGCCGCGCTGGCCGGGGGACTGGCATGGGCGTGGAGGCGGCAGCGGTGGGCCCGCCGGGCCCTGTCCGCGTTGGCCGCCGACCTGGGGGACGCCGCCCGCCCGGGGACCCTGTCGGGCACCCTGGCCCGCGCGTTGGGCGACCCCGGCGCCCAGGTGGGGTACTGGCTTCCCGCCCCGGGGCGGTACGTGGACCCCGACGGGCGGGACCTCGGTGCCCTGGACACCACAGGTATGGCTCGAACCCGGATCGAGCGCCACGGTGTCCTGGTCGCGGTCCTCGTCCACGATCCGGGAGTGACCGATCCGCGGGATCTGCCGGCCAAGATCGGCCCGGCCACCGCCCTGGAGATCGACAACGAACGGCTTCGGGCCGGGGTGCTGGCCCAGGTCGAGGACCTGCGCGCCTCCCGCGCCCGGGTGGTGCAGGCCTCCGACGCGGCCCGCCAACAACTCGAGCGGAACCTGCACGACGGGGCCCAGCAGCGGCTGCTCGCCGTGACCTACGAGCTGCGCCTGGCCCGGGCCGCCGCCCACGTCGCCGGTGACCCGGACGCGGAACGTGTCCTGGCCACGGCGACTGACCAGGCCCATGCGGTGGTGGCCCAACTGCGTGACCTGGCGCACGGCATCTACCCGGCGATCCTGACCGAAGCCGGCCTGAGCCCTGCCGTGTGGTCCCTGGCCGACGAAGCCGCCCTGCCGGTGGAGGTGGGCCGCGTCCCCGAGGCGCGGTTCCCCACCCCGGTCGAACGGGCCGTGTACGTGCTCGTGGTTCACGGGATCGACCTGGCCGCCCGGTCGGGGGCCGACCATATGCGGGTCGACGTCGTGCACGCTGACGGGGTGCTGACGGTCACCATCGCCCCGATGGACCGGGCACCCGAGGTCCACGTGGTCGATCGGGTGGGCGCCCTTGGTGGCCAGGTGACCCTCGCAGGGGGCATGCTGAGCGCGGAGGTGCCATGCGGGTGATCCTGGCCGAGGACTCGATGCTCACCCGGGAGGGCATCGCGCGGCTGCTGCGCGACGCAGGAATCGAGGTGGTGGCCGAGTTCGCCGACGGTGACGCCTTGCTCAAGGAGGTCGCCTTGACCCGCCCGGATGTGGCCATCACCGACATCCGGATGCCCCCGACGCACACCGACGAAGGCCTCGTCGCCGCCGGACGGATCCGCCAGGAACACCCGGACACCGGCGTCCTGGTGCTCTCGCAGTACATCGAGCCCAGCTACGCGCTGCGGCTGCTGGCCGAGCGTCCCGAGAAGGTCGGCTACCTGCTCAAGGAGCGAGTCTTCGACGTCGCAATCCTGGTCGACGCCCTGCGACGGATCGACGACGGCGAGACCGTGATCGACCCCACCATCGTGTCCCGCCTGCTGGGCCGGCAACGCCGCCACGACCCACTCGCGGGGCTGACCGACCGGGAGCGTGAGGTCCTCGGCCTGCTCGCCGAAGGGCTGTCCAACCGGGCGATCGCCACCCGGCTGTCCGTCACCGACCGCACCGTCGAGGCCCACATCACCGCGGTGTTCGCCAAACTCGGACTCGCCGAAGACCCGGCCGCGCACCGCAGGGTGCTGGCGGTCCTGACCTACCTCAGGGATGATCGCTGACCCGGAATCCAGGTGGAGGGTCAGCCGATCTTGGTGAACGGTTGCGAGCCGAATATGGTCGCGACCAGGAGGGGGTAGATTCCGTCGGCCTGGATGTCGACCAACCGGAGTTGGTCACCCTCCACGGTCCACCCGGCATCCCAGAAGGGGTCACACGGTGCCTCCGACCCTTCCTTGGCGAAAGCGGCCAGACCCAGCCCGATCCGGCCGTCCTGGACGCAGTAGAGGCCGGTGTCAGTGTGCCGCTTCCCGGTGCGGTCATTGGTGTCAGTGACGGTCAGTTTGCCGTCGGCGAACGTGAGTGTCCACAAGCCGGCGTGGTTGGTGGCGTCGATGTCGCTGGCTCCCGCTTCGAGGAACGCCTCCCGCGGAACCTCAGCCCGGTACACGCCCTGCGGGAACTCCGCCGACTCCCCACCGGCCCGGGTCGACGCGGCCACCGAGTCAGGGCCGCACGGTTCAACCACCGCAGCCTGCGCACCGGTCGAGGCCTGCAGTGCCCGGATCTGCTCGATCAGGGTGCGCGTGGTGGGGTCCCGCTCCAGATCCGTGTACACCGGCTGCACAGCACTCTCGAGCGCGGCGATGTCCTGCGCCTGGGCTGTGACCACGCGTCCACCGGACCGGCAGAAGGCGGCCGCCGCGGCGGCTTCGTCTGGCAGGGTGTCGACCGACCACTCGCGGGTACGTTGGGCGGCATCACGCAGAGCGGCCTGCTGCTCGGTTGGAAGTTCCGCCCACGCCGAGGTGTTCATGACCAGGGAGTTGTACTTCGGGTAGAGCGTGGCGTTGCTCACGCCCGTCATGGGCCCCGGAAGGCTCGCGGCCAGCGAATATGACGACTCCGCCGCAGCCACCTCACCGTTTTCGGTTGCGTCCGCGTCGCCCGTGACGTCGTCTGGGGTGGCGCCGAGCGCGGCGAAGGCGGCGTAGGCGGTGGCCGACGCTGGAACCCGGATCAGCTCGCCCTTGAAGTCGCCCGGGGTGAGCAGCGGGTCCCCGAAGCTGAACACATGCCGCAGCCCCTCAGGCAGGAGCGCCAGTCCGGTGACCCCGACGGTTGTCCAAGCCGGCCAGCATCGTGCCCGCCAGCTCCGAGGAGGCCACCTCCGCGGCGAGCTCATCGGAGGTGACCAGGAACGGTGCGTTGAGCGCCCGCAGTGACGTCACCCCCTCGGTATCCCAGGCCCGGGTCGGGATCAGGCCCATGTCCAACTCGCCGGCCACGACCATCCTGGCGACCTTCTGGTCCCAGTCGTCCTCGCCAGTGTCGCCGGCCGCGTTCCACACCGGCTCGATCTGCACGGCGCCCTCGGATAACTCCTCGACCTGCCGGGCGAACTCCTCGATCTGGTCGGCCGCCGGGCGGCCGGGGGAGTCATCGGTCCCGATCCGCAGGATGACCGGAGCTGCCTGCCCACCGGCCTTCGTCCCCTCAGCCGCCGCTCCGCAGCCTGCCAGGGCGACCACTGTCGCCAGTGCAACCAGCTGGTGTGTCCTCGCCCGTCCGGTCATCGCCTGCACCTCTTCCTGGGTCGTTGGCACGCAACCTACGGCCCCTGTCCAGCCCTGCCATCGTGGCCAGCACGGACTCCGGGTGCGGCAGGCTCGGATGTCTGTCCTGCCCCGAACCGCGACGCTGGTCAGGTCGATCAGACGATCGCACCCCAACACCAGGAGGACACAATGAGAAGCAGGTGGCGCGTAGCACTCGCAGACGGCCAGGTGCCAACATGAGCCGCCGCCGGGCGCGGATCCCGATCGTCGTGCTTGCCGGGGTCCTCGCGGTGACCGGTGCCGCGCCAGCCGAAGCGTCCCGTGGGCCGGAGAACGGGCGCATCACGTTCGGCCGCTACGACCCCGCATTGAATGCACACAGCCTCTGGGCGGCCGATCCAGATGGGCAGAACCAGCAGCTCCTGGTCACCGGCCCTACCTCGTTCTCGGACTGGTCCCCGAGTGGGACCCACATCGCGTTCGACTTCGCGAACGACACCGGCGTCCACATCGCCACCATCAACGCGACCGGAGGGCACCGGCAGGACCTCACCTCGGCGCCCGGGATCCAGGAGACCCCGAAGTGGTCACCGGACGGGCAGTGGATCACCTACGGGGCGTTCGACCCGCAGACCCAGGATTGGGCGGACTTCAGCACCTCCATCTGGGTGATGCGCTCAGACGGGTCGGACGCCCGCCGGGTCACTCATGACGGGTTCGACGTGGAACCGGTGCTCTCCCCCGATGGGAAGCGGATCTTGTTCGGGCGACTCATGGGCGAGAGCCCTGCCGGGCAGCTCGAAGCCCTGTACGTGGTCAACACTGACGGCACCGGGCTGCGCGAGATCGTCCCGGCGCGAGCCGGTCTGGAGCACCCGGACTGGTCACCGGACGGTCGGTGGATCACGTTCAGCATCGGACCGGAGTACCCGGACGCGGCCGACTCCGGGGCGGTCCTGGCGATCCACCCGAACGGTCGAGGACTGCACACCCTTCGGGCACCGACACGGCACCTGCGCTTCTACAAGGCCATGTGGTCACCTGACGGCAAGCGCCTGCTCATGGGGTGCTTCGACACCCGAATCCGCCGCGAACAGCTGTGCACCGCCACCGCCGGCGGCGGCCGGGTTCGCATCGTCGAGGACATCATGGATGCCAACTGGCCGGCGTGGGGACCCAAACCACGGTCATGACGCCCCCTCGGTCCCAGCCTTCCCCAGGCGCGGGAAGGAAGTGATACTCGGGGTGGGTGGCCCGGTCCGGAGTCGGGACCGGGCCACCCCATGATCGTTCAAGGCGACCCGAGGCCGACAAGGACACTGGTCGATCCACCAGGATGCCGCGCGTTTGCGCGCACCGGGGCTCGGGGCCGGATCGCGACGAATCGGCGTGTAGATCGTCGACGGGTGGACGCAGAAGGGGCGCCGGGCGCGGTAAGGAGTTCACCGCCCTGGCGGGGGCGGGAACGGCGATGGGGTAGGCGATCCCGGGAACGGGCTCCGGGCCGTAGCCCAATTTGTAGCCCAACGACGATCAGGGCGCTCACTGGAGTGAGGCACGCCACCCGGCGGCTCGGATCCGGTCGGTGCCGGCGGGGGCCGGGGCAGCGGGTTCGTTTAGGGGCAGTGCCTGCGTGTGCATAACGCGGCGCCTGCCGCGCAGCGGGAGAGCCGCGCGGCAGGGGCTCGGGCCACCGGTGGGCTATTCCCCTGGTGCGCGGTAGCCGACGGTGATCGAGGCTGCGGCGTCGATGTCGGCCGGGTCTATCAGGACGACGGTCTCGTAGGCGCTGATCGCATCCGATGAGCCGATCGTCGCGGCGAGCGCTACGGCCGTTGCGGTGTCGGGTATCTCGGCGATGACGTAGACGTCGGTGCCGCCGAAGGCGAAGTGGAGGCTCTCCATGGTGCCGCCCACGCTTGCGATGAGCCCGCGGATCGTGTCGACGCGCGAGGTGGCGCCCTCCGCCATGACGCCCTTGATTCCTTGGGCGCTGTAGGAGACCTTGATCATGTACTTGGCCATGCCATCCCTTTCGTCGTGGCGCTGTCGGTGAGCCGGCCTGCTTGACTGGCACGCCGCCGGTGCACAACGAAAGTTAGGCTCACCTCAGCCCCGGGTCAATGGGTTGGCCCGTGGGCCGTTCGGTGATCGCTATCGACCTGGCCCCGGGCGGTCGTCGGCTGCCGCCGCGGCGGTCGCCAACTCGGTCGCGACGGATGCGCGGAGCAGGAACGCGAAGGTGAGCAGCACCAGGCCGGTGACCCACGCCCCCAGGCTGAACTGCCCCGGGCCCCACAGGGCCAGGCTCACCCCACCGAGGGCGAGGGTTCCGGCCAGGGCGGCGTAGAGCCGCATGCCGTACAGGAACACGAACGGCAGGTAGTGCGCGCCGACAATGATCATGGCGGCCGGGAGGAACCACTCGAGGCGGTAGCCGGTGACCGCCAGCGCAACCAGCAGCCCCAGGGGGACTGTGAAGGCGATCTGAGTGGCCAGCCCGGCCATCGGGTGCCCAGCGGGCAGGGAGGCGGGCCGACCGGCCAGCCGCAGGCACACCATGGTCACCGTGAAGATCAGGATCCCTCCGAGGAGCAGGATCGCGTGGCTCCCGTGGGGGAGGAGAACGTTCCGACCGCGGCTGCGCTCAGCCACAGGCCCCCCGACACGAGCTGTCCGAAGAACCCCCCGACATAGACGAGTCGGACATCGCGCTGGGCCTCATGGATCTGCATGCGAACACTCCCAAGGTTCGAACCGGCGAAGGTCAGGTGCCCGGTCCAGCGTGGCAGATCTGGTGGGCACTAGCGGCGTGTCGGTCTACTCCAAGCTCGGCGTGATCGACCATCGAGACCGTTGACTTTCCCCGGCGCGGTTGCGCCGTGCGAGTCCATCGCCCGTCCGGGCTATTCGTGGGCTCTGAGGCTGGCGGCCTCGTCGTGGGGGTTGGTGGCGGTGGGGCTCAGCGAGCGCAGGGTGCGCGGGATTGTGGTGACGATGGCGAGGGCCCCGAGGGTGAAGGTGCCGGCGGACGTGGCCAGGACGGCGGTCGCGCTGTGATCGGGTGCGGCGTGTGCCGCGAGTTGGGAGAGTCCAGCGGCGACCAGGCCGACGTAGGAGAAGCCCATGATGATCGCGTGGGTGGCGATGACCTGCTCGGTTCGAGCCCTGCGCCGCATCAGGCCCAGTCCCACCAGCAACGTCCCGAGGCTGAGCACAGCGAGGAGTTGGAATGCTCCGAACTGGCCGCTGTCTCCGGTCATCGTCAGTGCCCCGACGTTGGCCAGCAGCAGCGAGGTCGCGTAGGCGGCGCCCAGGCGTCGATGCCAGGTTGTTCCTTTGGGCGTGGCCAGGACCGTTGCCCCGAGCAGCAGGGCGATGATCGCGGTGCTCACGTGCACGATCGGCGGCACACCGTCACCTCCTCCGGTGGGCGGATCAGGCTGCGGGGTGCACCGGGGGTCAGTCGGGGACGGTGACGTTGTCGGTCTTGGTCGTGGACGGCATCATGAACATGAACGTGCGCATGAAGAACAGGGTCACCTTCTGCCGGCCGCTCACGTCGCCGGTTTCCACGACGGACTTGAGGCTGGCCAGGATGCCCTTCCACGTGGTGTCGACCTTGTCCATCTTGGCCCCGGCCGGCCATCCGCTGTTGACCAGGGTGACCCGGGTGCCTTCCGGGACGGTCTCCAGGTGCCAGGTGACCACGGTCAGCGGGTCATCTCGCATTGTGAGGACCTGGGTGTGGCTGAACGTGGTCGGTGGGTCGAACTCCAGTACTCGCCCGACCATGAAGACGCGGGACCCGTCCTGGGACTTGTAGTACAGGGGGTCACCGGGGTGGAAGCTGGTCTGCAGGACCGAGTCCAGCTGTGCTCGCTGACGGGTGCCGATCTTGGTGATCTCGGCCCACACGGTGTCGATGGGTGCCGCGATGATGATCGAATGCCGGATCTGGGTCTCAGCCATTTCGCTTCCTGTCCTCGGTGAAGTCGTGCTGCCGGGCGGCGGCCTCGGCCTCGTCGCGCACGGCGATCAGGGCCGCAGCCCACGGTCCACTGGTTGGTGAGATCCACCGATGGTGGATCTGCGCAATGGGTGCTGCGTTGAGGTAGTTGACCCGCTGTCGACCGTGCTTCTCGGTCAGCACCAGGTCGGCCTCCCGCAGAACGGTCAGGTGGGCCATCACCACGTGCCGGTCCATGCCCAGCGCGGTCACGAGGGATCCCGTCGTGGCCGGGGACTCGAACAGCAGATCAAGTATCTGGCGTCGGGTGGAATGCGCTAGCGCCTTCCACACGTCACCTCCTCGATCATGTGACGAATCCATGACGTAAACGATCGCTTACCTAATCTGCTGTGTCAAGACCCGATGTGCTCCTGCGGGAGCGACGTTGCGGCCTCTAGCGTTGGCGCGGCCCCACGTGATTGCCCACGAAGGGGGCAGTCACGCGGGGCCGCAAGTCGGTGAACCAACCAGAGGAGGTGAGCCGACCCCGGCGAGCGCTTCGCAAACAACTCGACCCGGGGCCGGGGGTCCATCTCTCACAACGACCCTAGACCCGGCGGCGTGGTCGGACAAGGGCCACCTGACCCGGCGCCCGCAACCTGCCCCGGCAGTGAGCCCCTTTGGCGCGGTCCGTCGACCCTACGCGGGGACGCTCACCACGACCTTCCCAGCCGGTCGTCCGTCCTTGACCAGGGCAACGGCGTCGGCGGCCCGCTCCAGCGGGTAGGTGGAGTCGATGATGGGTCTGAGGTGGCCTGTCTCGATCAGGACGCGCAGCTCGTCGAGGGTCGCGGTGTCCTCCGTCGCGACGAACAGGGTGATCCGCTGCTTGGCGACAAGGTTCAGTAGGGCACCGGACGCCATGCTGCGCAGCGGTCCGAGCCGTCGGCTGCCGTCCCCGTAGGACTGGACCAGTGTCCCGCGGGGGGTGAGCGCCCGCCGCAGGGCGCGCGGCGAGTACGTGCCACCCAGTTGGAGGATCAGGTCGTAGCGGGCGGGTCCCGAGGCGGGATCCTGCGTCGTGTAGTCGATCACGTGGTCCGCCCCGAGGCTTCGGACCAGGTCCAGACGGCTGGTGCTGCACACCCCGGTGACCTGGGCTCCCATGTGCTTGGCGAGCTGGACGGCGAACGTGCCGACGCCTCCGGAGGCGCCGACGACCAGCACGTGCTGACCGGTGGCCAACTCGCCGTGCCGGAGGCCCTGCAGCGCGGTGATGGCTGCCAACGGGACGGCGGCGGCCTCCGCGAACGTCAGGTTGGCGGGCTTGCGGGCCATGTTGTCGACCGGGGCGGCTACGTACTCCGCGAACGCGCCGTCGGCGAATCCGTACACCGCGTCTCCGATCGCCAAGCCCGGAACCTCACTGCCGAGCTTCTCGACGATGCCGGCGAAGTCGGCACCCACGATCCGTTTCGGTGCCCGGATCCCGCCGAGCTGGGGTCGCATCAGTGTCGGCTCGCCGCAGATGAGGTGCCAGTCGTAGGGATTGGCCGAGCTGGCGTGCACGCGCACGAGCACCTGGTCTGTCCCGAACGTCGGGACGTCGACCTCGGCCAGGTGCAGCACCTCACGCGGATCGCCGTAGCCACGCTGCTCGATCGCTCTCATCGCGTTCCCCTCTGATCGTCCGACCCGGGGCGGCGGCCACCCCTGACTCACCCACTGGCGTCGACGCTACATCCGGGCAGGCGGCCACGCGGTGCGGGTGCCCACCCTCGCCGACCGCGGGCCCGTGGCAGAACAACCCACCAGGAACGCCAATGGCACCGTTCCTCGGCCAGACCCGGACGGCCGGGGGAGATTGGCCGATGAGGCCCCGTTGGGGCAGCTCGGTCGTCGGCAGCCGGGGAGGGAATGCGACGCATTCGGAAGTTGGGCGAACTGCGCCATCGGCGACACCCGGAGGGACCTTCTCGGGGGATCGAACAACTGCGCAGACCTGGATGCCGCGGTCCAGGAGTTGTTCCAGAACCTGCCGGCCGGTTCGTCCGGGGCCCCCGACCAGCAGCACCGAGGCTTCCGTCGAACCAGGTTGCGCACTCGTACCCCAATTTGGCTCCGCGCCATCGCCGAGTCCGGTGACGGCCCTGGGGGTGGGTTAGCCTGAATCCGTGGCCTTGACGGGTGCAGGCGCGGCAGAATGAGGCGGGAAATGCCCTTCTGACCTGGGATGATGGTACTTGCGACGGTATCGATCGACCCAAGCAGAAGGAGCACTTCCCGGATGCAACTTTCTCACACGCGCGTTGGGATGTCAGCGGTCTTCGATGACCCGAACCTGATCGGCTGCGCGGGCCTGGTCCCGGTGGTGGGCCTGTGTGACCGGATCGGGCTGCGTGGGCTGGCCTCGGGGTGGATCAAGGTCCCGGGGTTGGGTCGGGCCAACGCGGGGGCGAAGGTGATGTCGTTGGTCGCGGGGATGGTCGCCGGTGCCGATTGCATCGATGACCTGGACGTGTTGCGCCACGGTGGGATGGACCAGGTGTTCCACGACTGGCGGGCACCGGCCACGCTGGGGCAGTTCCTGCGCTCGTTCACCTTCGGGCATGTCAGGCAGTTCGACGCGGTCGCTTCCCGGGCCCTGGTCAACCTGGCGGGGGAGGTTCCGGCCCTGATCGACCGGGATGCTGACTTGGTGTTCCTCGATATTGATGACACGGTCAAGGCGACCTACGGCGCGGGCAAGCAAGGAGCCCGGGTCGGCTACACCCGGGTCAAGGGCCTCAACGCCCAGCTGGTGGTGGCCTCCACAGCCAGCTCAGCGCCGGTGATCACCGCAACGAGGTTGCGTCACGGTGCGGCGGTGTCGGCCCACGGCGGGGTGCGGATCATCACCGACTCGATCGCCACGACCCGCCGGGCCGGGGTGAGCGCCCAGATCCTGGTCCGCGGGGACTCCGGGTACTTCCAGCAGGCCAACATCGCCGCGATCACCAAGACCGGGGCGTGGTTCTCCATCGGCGCCCGCCAGGATCCCGCGGTCCGCAAGGCGATCGCCGCCATCCCCGAGCAGGCGTGGGTCACGATCCAGTACCCGAATGCGATCCGTGACCCCGATACCGGGGAACTGATCTCCCAGGCCCAGGTCGCCGAGACCCCGTACACGGCGTTCACCTCGAAGCCGAAGAACAAGCAGGTCACCGCCCGGCTGATCGTGCGCCGGGTCCCGGAACGCAACACCCAGAAGATCCAGGCCGCCGGGCAGCAGG
>JBAVKQ010000120.1:0-2839 GCA_049688395.1 Candidatus Nanopelagicales bacterium | reverse complement strand
ACTCAGAGCAGGGGGTCGCCGCCGGTCAGCGCCCGCTCGTCGCGCTGGCGGCGGGAGGCGGCTACCGAGGTGGCGACCCCACCGGCGCCCAGGGCGATCAGGCCCACGGGGAGGATCCAGCGGCCGTCGAACTGCCAGCCGGTTGCGGCACTGAGCGCCAGCACCGCACCGAGGATCGTGAACAGCAGGCCTGCGGCCAGGGAGAAGTAGTCGGTCTCATGCGGCCTCACGGCGCACCTCCAGGTTTCCGGCGCCGATCGAGGCGTCGAGGTTGATGACGTAGCGTGGGTCGGTGTCGGCGTCGGCCAGCAGGGTGGTCGATACGCCGAGGTTGCTGCCCGAGGACGTCGGGTCCCCCAGCAGGGTGATGTCGCCGACCTGAACAGTGGCGTCCAGTTCGAGGGTGGCCTCCGCGGGCAGCAGCACGGTCAGCTGGCCGACCCCGATGCCCGCCGTGATGTCCACGACGGTGCTGGGTGCCTCGAGGGTCCCGTCGGACCCGGCCGTCAAGCCGGTCAGATCGAGAGTGGCGTCCCCTGCGGTGACCCGGAAGTCCAACGGGGAATCCGCCGCCTCGACAGGGGTCACCGTCCAGGTCGGATCTCCGACCGTGACCCCGCCCCAGGTCCCGCTCTGGGTCCAGCGGCCCCAGTTCGGGTTGTCGGCCACCCAGTTGCCGGCCGCGACCACCGAGACCGTCATGAATGCCAGCGGCACCGCCAACCAGAGCAGCCAGCGGGCCCGACCGCGCCAGGCCCCGATCAGGATGCCCAACCCGAGGACGGCCAGGACGACGCCCATGGACACCCCCCAGATCCCGACTCCCGTGGGCCGGAAGGCGGCGATCAGGCCCAGCACGCCCGCGACAAGTGTGGCCACGGACAGGGTGATCAGGCCCAGGTAGGACCGCTCGCGCGGGGCCGGCTCGTAGCCTGTGTACTGCTCGGCGTAACCGGGGTTGCCACCGGCGGCGTAGCCGAGGCCCGGGTTCGCGGCACTTTGGTCGAATCCGTCCGGGCCGCCCATGGGCCCCTCGGGGATGGCGATCCACGCGATCAGGTAGCCGATCAGCAGCGCACCGCCGGTGAAGATCGTCAGCACCACGGTGAGGATCCGCAGCAGCGTGGGGTCGGTGTTCCAGTAGCGGGCCAAGCCACCGCACACCCCGCCGAGCATCCGATCCGATCGGCTGCGGGTCAGTCGACGGATCGGGCCGAACGTCGCGTAGCCGGTCGGCGGGTGGTCGCCGGGTTGTGCGGCGGTCGGCTGAGTCGCGCCGGGTTGCGGGTCGTAGGGCGGGTAGCCGCCGGGCTGTGCGAGGGTCGGCTGAGTCGCGCCGGGCGGGGTTGCGCCGGACTGCGGGTCGCCGGGCGGGGTTGCGCCGGACTGCGGGTCGTAGGGATCGGGGGGCGGGGTGGGTGTCATCTCGTTCATGGCTCAATGCTCGCCGCCGCTGACCCCGGCCGGCAGCGGGTAGTGCCCTGATCCGACCCTGAACGGACCCTGAGTCCGACTCAGGGTGGGTCCCTGAGGACAGCGCCGGCGCGGCCGGGCGATCATGGGGACATGCCCCCTGCCGATCCCGCCGCCGACGGGGTGCGCCACGTCGAGCGCAGCCTGTCCGATCGGTGGCTCGGCGGGGTCGCCGGCGGCCTTGCCCAGCACTTCGGGGTGGCCACCTGGATCATCCGGCTCGTATTCGTGGTCACGACACTGAGCGGTGGACTCGGGTTGGTGGCCTACGTCCTGATGTGGATGCTGTTCCCCCTGAGCACCAGTGCGCAGGGGGTGCTGGCGCGCAGAGCGGATGGCAGTTGGGACCTGGCCGCGGTCCTCGGGACCCTGGCCCTGGCGCTCGGGGTGCTGGTGGGTCTGGCCCTGATCGGCCTGCCGATCCGGGTGTCGGCCTGGGGGCCGCTGCTGGTTGTGGGGGCTGGCGCGGTCCTGGTCTGGCGCCAGGGCGACGACCTGCGCGGCGCGTCTGTGCGATCGCCGTCGAGCGGCGGGGTGCCCGCTGCGGCCGCGCTCGCCGATCGGCAGGGCTGGGTCCGGGTATTGGTCGGCCTCGCGCTGGTCGCCGTCGGGCTGATCGCGGTCATCGGTCCGCGGCTGGACCTGGTCACGACCGGCTGGGCCCTGGCGGCAGTCGCGGCGGTGGTGGCCGGCATGGGGTTGATCGCCCTGCCGTGGATCTCGTCCTGGCTTCGGGGGCTGGAGGCGCAGCGCTATGGCGCTGCGCGCGCGCAGGAACGTGCGGCGATGGCCGCTCAGGTGCACGACTCGGTGCTCCAGACCCTGACCCTGATCCAGCGGCGTGCCGACGACCCTGCCGAGGTCGCCCGGTTGGCGCGCGCCGAGGAACGGGCGCTGCGCTCCTGGCTGTACGCCCCGGTCGGGCCGGCCGGGTCGCTGGGCGCCGCCCTGGCCGCGGTGGTGGCCAGCACCGAGACCGACTACGACGCCCGGATCGAGCTGGTCACGGTCGGCGACGCCGCGCTCGACCCCCGACTGGATGCGCTGGTCGCCGGCACCCGGGAAGCGGTGGTCAACGCGGCGAAGCACGCCCACGCCCCGGTCACCGTGTACGCGGAGGTCGATGATGAGCAGGTGGAGATCAATGTGCGTGATCGTGGCGTCGGGTTCGAGCCGGCGGACGTCCCCGCAGACCGGCACGGCATCAGCGCGTCCATCCGGGCGCGGATGACGGCCGTGCACGGATCGGCGGTCGTCCGCAGCGCCCCGGGTGCGGGCACCGAGGTGCGCCTGATCCTGCCCCGGGCGGCTGAGGTGCCCGACCCGCGACGGGCCGGCCGCGCCAGGCCCATGGCCTCCGTCGGCC
>JBAVKQ010000119.1:0-2080 GCA_049688395.1 Candidatus Nanopelagicales bacterium | reverse complement strand
CCTTGGGGTGAAGCCGCGAGAGCGGCCGGGTGCTCCCCACCCGAACCCGACAGCTCACCTCGCAGGCGCCTGGAGGAGAAATCACCATGGCTCTACTGACCCGTGCCCGCGGCATGGCCCTGGCCGGCGCCACTGCCCTGGCCGTCGTGCTTCCGATCTCACCGATGGCCCCCGCACCTGCGGCGTCCGCGATCCCTGTGCCCAGGGTGTCCGTCGAGAGCAGCGCAGCCTCAACCGTGAGTGCGGAGGAGCGCAAGAAGAAGTCCTCGCGCAGCTCCCGCTCGTTCGCGGTGCGGGCCGCGAAGGTCATGCGCACCGGGAACTCGCTGAAGGGTGTGCCCTACCGGTACGGCGGTTCGACGCCGCGCGGCTTCGACTGCTCGGGCTTCACCTCCTACGTGTACCGCAAGGCTGGTGTCAGCCTGCCCCGCAGGGCGTCCATCCAGCGGGCCAAGGCCAGGCGGATCTCGCGCAGCAGCGCGCGCAAGGGCGACCTGGTGTTCTTCCACGACTCCAGGGGCCGGGTGTACCACGTGGGTATCTACGCCGGTGGCAACCGGACCCTGCACTCGGGGCGGCCCGGTACCCGGGTCAGCACCGTCAACATCTGGACGCGCAACGTGTCGTTCGGTCGCGCACTCTGATCCTGCCGCTGAGGCCTCCTGCGTCGCTTCGGGGAACGTAGCCACGAGGTGCACCTGGCCACAGCACGGATGCGTCGCACCACCTCTTGGATGCCTCCCCGTGGGAGAATCCGGGTATGACAGCCGCCGCCGTGCTCCTCGAGTGGAGCCCTGGCCGGCCCGACCGTTCCCGCCGCCGGCGATCCCGGCGCCGCTTCGTGGCCCTGGTGGTTGCCGTGGCCGCCGTCACGGTCGCTGTGCCCGCCGGCGCCCTCGCGGACGTCGTGCGCTGGGCGGGGGTCGATGACCGGACCCCAACGGACGCCGTCGTCGTCCTCGGCGCCGCCCAGTACCAGGGCACCCCGTCACCGGTTCTGGCCAACCGGTTGGCCCACGCCCTCGAGCTGGTCGAGGCTGGGGTCAGCGAGCGAGTGATCACCGTCGGCGGGTTCAAGCCCGGTGACATCACCTCCGAGGCCCAGGCCGGCAAGGAGGAGCTCGTAGCTGAGGGCATGCGCCGCGCCCAGGTGATCGCCCTGCCGTTCGGTGGGAACACCGAGGAGTCCATGAAGGCTGTCGCGGCGATCGTGAAGTCAGAGGGCTTGGACTCGGTAACGCTCGTGACCGACCCGGCGCACTCGGCCCGCGCGCGCGCACTCGCTGAGCAGTTCGGCCTCGACGCCCGCGTCTCCTCGACCGAGGACGGCCCGGGGACGACCCTCACCGGGGAGTACCTACTGCGCGAGTCCGCCGGGCTGATTACCGTCTGGCTCGACCGCTAGCAATCTCCGGAGGCTACCCACCCCGCGGGTGCCTTCGAGCACAAGATCCAGAAGGGCTGCCGCAACCTTCCACCATCCACGGTCGGCACCTCGTGGGGGGGTGGGGCGTCAGCGCGCGTCTCAGGACTGTGACGACACCTCAGCTTCGCCCTCGACCGGGTCGGAGTCGGCGGGTTGTGCGGCAACCGCCTCCTCGGGGCTCGCCGGTACCACCCGGGCGGAGCCGAGGTTGGTCTGCGCCCGGCGCAAGTGCCGGACGAATGACCAGACCAGGAGGACCAAGGACGTCAGCAGGAACACGGAGACGACTGAGCCCAGCGGGCTGGGCCGGACCGTCGCCGGGTCGATCTCCTCGGCGGCGACCAACGCCGCCAGAACACCGTGCATGCCAACCTCCCAGCCTGGGCGTGTGCCGTAGGCGCTAGTGTCGCAGCGTCATGTCCCCAGCACGAACGGCCGGTCACCCCTCGCAGTGGCCCCCGCACATCCGTGAGCGCTACGGAGTCACCGACCGACCGCGCTGGGCCCCCGCCGCGCTGATCGGCCTCGGCCTGGCATTCCTCGCGTTCGTCACCTACCTCGGGCTGCGGATGTCGAACCCGGCGATCGACGCGGGGGTCCTGTCCTACAAAACAGTCTCCGACGCGCGGATGACGATCGGCTACGAGATCGAAC
>JBAVKQ010000118.1:0-4233 GCA_049688395.1 Candidatus Nanopelagicales bacterium | reverse complement strand
GCGAAGATGGCAAAACCGGCATCGCCGACCGGTCAGCCGATGGTGTTGGGTGCGAACTGTAACCTGTCGCCCCAGACCGGCTTCAATCAGAAATCGTCCGTGCCAACCTGCTGAGCAACTGGCGCGCGCCCATCGGGCTTCGCCGGCTCCGCGGGCGTCACGAACGGGGAGAGGGGCGGTAGGTCGCTCCCTCCTCAGCCTCCCGGCGGCCTACGACCGGCCGCCTTCCTTTTCGATGCGCCCGCCCCGCCCCCTGGTATCCTTGCCTGAACTGGCTGGCGCAGGGCCGTCCGGGGGACGAACTGGCTCCGCCTGCGGTCGACCCGGCGCGGGCGTCGGGCCAGCCAGGTATGGACATCCAGCGCCATGGCGCAATGGGCCAGGGCGGCGCCGGCCCGTTCATCCAGCGGGATGGCGTGCTCTTGCAAGCTGGTGAAGGTGTCGTCTCAGGCGGCACGGGGCTGCCTGCGGGGGATTACCAGGGTTGGGCCGTGCCAAGTGGTCTGCATCCCACCTTTCCTGCTCGCAAACAGGCTTACCAAGGGGATGGCGGGGGCGCTACCAGTACCGGCCCTCGATAGCCGTACCAAGGCCGTCCGTAATAGCCGGGACGCCCGTAGTAGCCACGGTGACCTCGGTAGTAGTAATCACGACCCCCGTAGTAGCGGGGGGGACCGTAGTAGCCGCGGTGACCTCGGTAGTAGTCATCACGACGCCCGTAGTAGCCGCGGTGACCTCGGTAGTGAACGCGGTAAATGCCGTCGTCACCACCACGGTAGTCGCCGAGGCGCGTGACGCCGTCGCTACCCCCACCGTAGGGGCTGCCACCCTCTGCATTCGCACTCTGCAACGGGATCACGATCGCGGCGGCGACCGCGACGCCCAGTAGCCACTTCATGGTTTTCATCGATTCGCTCCTGCCCGTCAGACGGGGCGGTATGGTCTGCAATCAAGGATGGGAAGGGGACTCCCCGCGCAAGCGAAGCGGGCGACAGCAGCCCACCGCGCGGTGAGGTGAATGATCCCGGAGTAGGCCTGAGCGCCCGCTGAACGAAGGGCGAACGGGAGCTGAACCAGCGGGCGGCCCGGCGGCGGGTGGAGGTTCAGCGAGTCGGTACGGGGGCGGGATCGGGAAGGGCGACAAGGAGCGCCTGGCGCCCCTCCCAAGGGCCTTTGGCGCGGTGTTTGGGTTCTGGAAGGTCGGGCCAGGGGCGAGTTCGTGTTCGCCTGCGTATTCCAGCCCCATTCGGCCACTGATTCCAACGGCATTCGGCCACCCGTTCCAACAGGCATTCGGCCACTGATTCCAACGGCATTCGGCCACCCCGACCGGCTGCGGCGACGCGGGATAACATCCACGATGATCGAACCCTTTTCCACCATGACGAGGGTTCGAAATGGAGCGTTTATCCATGCGGAAAATTCGCGAAGTCCTCCGGCTGACCCGGGAAGCCGGCTTGACCGCCCGGCAGATTGCCGGGAGCCTGCAACTGGCGCGCAGCACCGTCGGCGCGTGTCTGCGCCGCTTTCACGAGTCGGGGCTGTCCTGGCCGCTCCCGACCGATCTGAGCGACGCGGACTTGGAACGGCGGTTGTTTCCCGCCGTACCACGGTCGCCGGGCCCGATCCGTCCGGTGCCGGATTGGGCCGAGGTCCACCAGGAACTCAAGCGCAAGGGGGTGACGCTGGCGTTGCTCTGGCAAGAGTACAAGCTGACGCATCCGGACGGGTGCCAGTACAGCCGGTTCTGCGCGCAGTACCGGGCCTGGGCCGGGACGCGGGACGTGGTCATGCGCCAGACCCATCGGTTCGGCGAGAAGCTGTTTGTCGACTATGCCGGGCAGACGGCGGAGGTCATCGATCGGACCACCGGCGAAATTCGCCCGGCGCAGGTGTTTATCGCGGTGCTGGGGGCCTCGAACTACACCTACGCCGAGGCGACCTGGACGCAGCAGTTGCCGGACTGGATCGGCGCGCACGTCCGCGCCTTCGCCTTTTTCGGCGGGGTCAGCGCGGTCATCGTCCCCGATAACCTGAAAAGCGGGGTGACGAAGGTCCATCGCTACGAGCCCGATCTCAACCCGACCTATGCCGATCTGGCCCAGCATTACGGCGTGGCGGTCCTCCCGGCCCGCTCCCGCAAGCCCCGCGACAAGGCCAAGGTCGAGGTCGGGGTCCAGGTGGTCGAACGCTGGATTCTGGCGGCCTTGCGCCACCGGCAGTGCTTCTCGTTGGCCGAACTCAACCAGGCGATTCGGGACCTGTTGGGGCAACTCAATCAGCGGCCCTTCAAAAAGCAGCCCGGCTCGCGGCAGTCGCTCTTCGAATCGCTGGAGCAACCGGCCTTGCGCCCCTTGCCCGCCGTCCCCTACGCGTTCGCCGAATGGAAAAAGGCCCGAGTCCACATCGACTACCACGTCGAGATCGACGGGCATTACTACTCGGTCCCCTATCGGCTGGTGAAAACCGAACTGGACGTGCGCTTCACCGCGCGCACGGTGGAATGCTTCCACCAAGGCCAGCGGGTCGCCAGCCATGTCCGCTCGCCGCATCGGGGGCAGCACACCACGGTTCCCGAGCACATGCCCATCGCCCACCGCGAGCACGCCGAGTGGACGCCCCAACGGCTGGTGCGCTGGGCCGAGGAGATCGGACCGGCGACGGCGGACGTCATCCAGACCCTCTTTACCCGCCGGGCCTATCCGCAACACGCCTTTCGCGCCGCCCTGGGCATCCTGCGCCTGGCCAAGGGCTTTGGCCCCGAGCGGCTGGAAGCCGCCAGCCAGCGCGCCCTGCGCCTGGGCGCCTGCAGCTACAAGAGCCTGCACTCCATCCTGAAACAGGGCCTCGATCAACAACCACTGCCGGAACCGTCGCCTCCGGCACCGCCGATCGATCATGACAACCTGCGTGGCCCCACCTACTACCACTAACCTGCCCGGAGCTTCCCCATGTTGACCCATCCGACGCTGGATAAACTCCGGACCTTGCACTTGTCCGGCATGCTCAAGGCGCTCCTCGAACAGCAGCAACTCCCCGAGATCGAGGCCTTCGGCTTCGAGGAACGCCTCGGCTTGCTCGCCGACCGGGAACTGACCGAACGCGAGCAGCGCCGTCTGCTCGCGCGTCTGCGCCAGGCCCGGTTGCGCCAATCGGCCTGCCTGGAAGACCTCGACTACCGCACCCCGCGCGGTCTGGACCAGGCGCTCATCCAGCACCTGGCCACCGGCCAATGGCTGCGCGAACACCTGAACTGTTTGATCGTCGGCCCGACCGGGGTCGGAAAAACCTGGCTTGGGTGTGCCTTGGCCCAAACGGCGTGCCGCCTCGGCTTCACCGCCGCCTACCACCGCCTGCCGCGGCTCCTGGAGGACCTCGCCCTGGCCCACGGCGACGGTCGCTTCCCCAAGCTCCTCGCCACCCTCGCCAAAACCGATCTCCTCGTCCTCGACGACTGGGGACTGGTCCCACTCAACGCCGAGCAGCGCCGCGACCTCCTGGAACTCCTCGACGACCGCCACGCCCGGCGCTCCACCCTGGTGACCAGCCAGCTCCCCGTCGACCACTGGCACCCCTACCTGGGCGATCCCACACTGGCCGATGCCATCCTCGACCGGCTCGTCCATAACGCCTATCGGATTCACTTGAAAGGAGAATCGCTCCGGAAACCTCGAACCCCATTGACGGCCACCCCCGTCAACGCGTGACAATCATCCTCCCGCGCCGCCGCGCGCCGTCGGTCCGGCCAAATCACCCGGAACCGGCGGCCGAATCCCCACTGGAAGGGGTGGCCGAATCCAACTGGAACCACTGGCCGAATCCCCACTGGAATGGGCGGCCGAATGGACTGGAATACGCACGAAGATGCCGCCCAGAGCTTCGGGGCCACCCAGCGCGGTCGGCGGAGCTGTGGGGTAACCACCATCGGCAGCACCTCGTTTTTTCCGGCCAAGCCGCTGGGCTGCTACGGCGACGGCGGGGTGCTGTTCGCCGACGATGACGGGTTGGCCGAGCGGATGCAGGCGATCCGCACCCACGGTGGGATTCGGCGACATCATCATCCGCTGCTGGGGCTAAACGGACGGTTCGATACTTTGCAGGCGGCGGTCCTGCTGGCTAAGCCGTCATGTTTTGACCAAAAAGTCGAAGCCCGTGGCCGGATCGGCGCCCGCTACACCGAGCGGCTTCAGGCGGTTTGCGCCACGCCGCGCGTCCTGCCCGGCAATCCCCATG
>JBAVKQ010000117.1:0-10865 GCA_049688395.1 Candidatus Nanopelagicales bacterium | reverse complement strand
GCTGCACGTGGTCGTCGTGGTCCTGGAACCAGGAGACGACCCGCTGGATCCCGACATGGGGCTGGTCGTGCACGTGATGCCCACGGCGCTTCGAGGGAGGACCTGACATGACACGCAAGACCACTGTTGCACCTGACGTGGACCTGGACGCTGAGGAGGTGCTCCTGCCCAGCGGCCGTCGGTACACAGAAGCTGACGCCGAGGCAGACGAGCAGTGCTTCCACGCCCGTACCCGCCCGGGCAGGCCATCGCTGGCTCGAGGCGTGAGCCCGCAGGTGTCGTTCCGGGTGCCGCAGTCGGTCAAGGACGACCTATCAGAGGTCGCCAAGGCTGAAGGACGCCCAGAGGCACAGGTCGCGCGACAGGCACTTGCCGAGTACCTGAAACGTCACCGCGGCGCTTGACCAGTGCGCCTCGAGGGATGCCCGTCCCAAGGTCGGGCGGCGCGGTGTCCCGGGCGGGGCGATGGTGGCGGATCGCCGGCGACCGTCCGCTCGCAGGTCGTCACCTAGCGCGCTCCTGCACCCAGTGCGCATCCTGCAGACCACTCTGGGACGGTCACGCCGGAGCGGCCGGGGACGAGCCTGCCCGTCCTCGACCGCTGATGGCAACAACTGCCCAACCTGTGGTTGCCGAACTCACGACGCCGGCGTGGCGGCCCTGCCAGCGGGGTCGTTGACAGAGCCGCCGGGACTGGTCAGGAGGACGCGGCGAGAGCGCAGTCAGCTGCCCGTTCGCCGGTGCGCCCGTAGCCGTTGCCGCTGCTCGTGGACGCCGTCGCGTCACCGGTGCGGTTCGGCCCGGTGCCCTCACAATCGCCTTGCTGGGCGCCGCCTGCTGGGGCGTTGCCCTGGCTGGCCCGGCTCTGGGGGCCTTGACGTTGGCCGGTGCCCATGCGAGCGTTCGCGCCTTGGCCGGCGCCATTGCCTTGACCCGTGCCGTCGCGGGCCGGGCCCTGACCGTCGCACTGGCTCGGGGACGTGCCCTGCGTGGCGGCCGTGAAGGCTGCGAGGTGGTTCTCGCTGCCGTTGAGCAGCCGCGCGTAGACGGCGCTCACGTCGCTGGGCAGCGAGGCGTTCGCCATGTCCGTGAGGTCGGCGATGTCACGCCGCTCCAGATCGACGCCGACCTCGTAGGCGGCAGCCAGTGAGGAGTCTCCCTGAGCCTTCCACTGGTCGTAGAGCTTCTGGAGTTCGGGATCCGCGTATGTTCCGGCCGCCTTGCCCGCAGCAGGGTCGGTCAGGTCGTAGCGGTCCAGGAGAACCCCGACGCTGGCGAAGTGGCGCGCTTCTGCGCCCGTGATGTTGCTGAACGGCCTGGCCTCGTCGTACTTGTCGGAGAAGTGCTGGTACAGGTCTCGCGACATGCGCTCCTCCTCACGGGTGAACGCGAGGCCCTGCTTCGCGTCGTCGCTGAGAGTGGTGGCGCCCGCCGTGGGTGAATCCGTCAGAGTCGGGCCTGCCGGGCTTGCGGTGGCCGTGAAGGCGCCGGCGCCGGCGATGCCGATGGAGGCAACGAGTGCCACGCCGAGGGTCCGGGTGCGGTTCATGAGGTCCTGCTCCTTGTCTGCCGGCCAGGGGATCTGGCCTGCTCTGAGATCAATGGAACCCCAGGCGGATGAAGCTCCCACGGCGGCGCGTGTGAAGGCTGTGTGAGGCCTTGGCGGTCGGCACCTGGCACCTGCAGGGCAGCGGTCTATCCTGCTCAATAGCCTGCGCGAAGGGGGCACGGTGTCGCAACGCATCCTCGTGGTCGACGACGAGCCGCAGATCCGGCACATCCTGCGCGCCTATTTGGAGAAGGACGGGTACGGGGTCGACGAGGCGGGCACCGCGGCCGACGCACTCGGCGCCCTGCATGAGGCCGCGCCACCGTTCGCACTGGTGATCCTTGACGTAGGCCTCCCCGATACCGACGGCGTCGAGGTTCTGCGTCTCCTGCGAGCTCAGCCGCGCACTGCCGACCTGCCTGTCATCCTGGTCACGGCTCGTGCTGAGGAGGTGGACAAGCTCGTCGGGCTCGCTGTCGGCGCCGACGATTACGTGACCAAACCGTTCAGTCCCCGCGAGGTGGTCGCTCGAGTCAAGACGGTTCTGCGCCGCGTGGGCCCGAGCCCGTCACACCGCACCGGGATCCTGGAAGCGGCGGATCCCCGCGCGGCGACCGCTGCCGAACCGGGTCAGCAGGTGCTCCGGTTCGACGGTCTGGTGCTGGACCGCAGCCGCCGCGAGTTGTCACTGGCGGGAGACCCTGTGGAACTGTCGGCGCTGGAGTTCGACATCCTGGCGGCGCTCGCCGAATCGCCGGGGCGGGTCTTCTCCCGGGTGCAGCTCCTGGACAAGGTCTGGGGATACGACTTCTACGGCGACGAACGGGTTGTCGATGTGCACATCCGCAGTATCCGCAAAGCGCTGCGGGACGACGCGAGCGCGCCGCGAATCATCGGCACGGTCCGCGGCGTTGGCTACAAGATGATCCTCCCACCGATGCGCCCACGATGAACCGGCTCAGGACGCGCCTGATCCTGACACACGTGCTGGTCGCGGTGGTCGGAGCAGTCGCCACCTACGTCGTGGTCAGGCTCCTGGCCCCCGCACTGTTCGACCAGAGCCTGCACGGTCTGGGCCTGGGCCCAGGTGGGGCGCGCCAGTCCGGGCAAGCCCAAGGCGCGCAACTGCGGGCCAGCTTCGCCACAGCCGTCGAGCAGGCGCTGCTCATCGGCGCCATGCTCGGCGCGCTCGCCGCGGCGGCGTCCGGCGCGTTCGCGGCCTACCGAGTGCTGCGGCCGCTGGCGAGGGTCCAGGTCGCCACCAGGCGGATGGCCGCAGGTGAGTACGACACACCCGTGCCGCTGCCCCACGAGAAGGAGCTCGCCGACGTGGTCGGCGACGTCAATTCCTTGGGCGCCGCACTGGCCCAGACCGAGCAGCGGCGGGTGCGGCTGCTCGGCGAGGTCGCGCACGAGATGCGGACGCCGCTGACCGTGATCGACGGGTACGTCGAGGGAATGCTCGACGAGGTCCTTCCGCGCGACGATCACGCCCTCGGGCAGATCGCCGAGGAGGTGCGGCGGTTGACCCGGTTGGCAGTCGATCTGTCCGCCCTGTCCAGAGCCCAAGAGCAGCGGTTCGACCTGAAGTGCGAGCCGGTCGACATCGGTGCAGTCGTCCGAGGGGCCGCCGAACGGCTGCGGACCCAGGCCGAGGAAGCCCGGGTCGAGTTGACGGTGCTGACTCCCGAGCCCCCGGTCCAGGCCAGTGCCGACGCCGACCGGGTGGCGCAGGTGGTGACGAACCTCGTGGGCAACGCCTTGCGGGCCACGACAGCGCACGGAACAGTGACCGTGACCGTGCATCACCAAGTCGAACTCGGCAGGGTGAGCATCGCGGTCTCCGACACCGGGGTCGGTCTCGAGGCCGAGGACATCGAGCGGGTCTTCGAGCGGTTCTACCGGGCCGGAACGCGCCGGCGCCTGAGCGGGGAGACCGGATCAGGCATCGGGTTGACCATCGCACGGGACATCATGCGAGCGCACGGAGGCGATCTCGCGGCATCCTCCGACGGGCTGGGCCACGGGGCGAGGTTCACTGCGTGGTTGCCCCTGCGGTAGGAGCACTGGCCCGCCGCACTCGACGTGCTGCCGGGCCGAGATCGGGAAGCTCTCGACCAGCAACGGGATGAGGCCCCGGATCGCCGTGAATGCCCTGGCCAGCGCAGCCGGTCGGGGCTGGCGGGAGACGGGTGCTCGGACAAGATGCGGGCAGGGTCCGGACCTGGGGCAGCGGGCATGGCGGGACCGTCTCTCGCGTCTACTTGGTAGGGCTCTCGAGGAATCACGCGGTGACCGCCCACACGTCTACGCCGACGCCCCGATCAAGGCCGGGCTCACACCACCCTGCAGGACGCCACTGAGAACGTCGATTCCTATCTGTGAATTCGATCGCCGCGAGCACCTGAATACTGGATGACCACTCCCAGACGCTGCTCGAGCGTTGCGTCAGAGCGGTGACGCGAGCGCTGGGGTACGCGGCGAGCTTCTGACGGAGCGCGTCCGCCGCCGTCTCCATGTCATCGCCCCGCACTCGAACGACAATCAATGCTCTGCCTGTTCGGTCAACCATCGGGTCAGTTCAAGCAGCTCATCGCAGATCCGGTGGAGCGGCCGGCGGCGAGGAGCATGCGGAGCCGATCGCTGTGCAGTGGCGGCCGGGCGACCCGGTTTGCGGCGCAGCCGTCCCTCAGCCGCGACCCGGATCGTCGACTGCTGCTGAGATCAGCCACGGTCCAAGCATGGCGCAACGGTCACCGATAATCGATGCAGCAACGGACTCGCTCGGCTCCTACGATGGCGAGGTGCTGGGACCGGATCACGCTCCGTCGGCTCGTCCTCGGCGGGTCTTGGTGGCCGGCACCTCCGGCTCGGGCAAGACCACCCTCGGTGCGAGGATCGGCGAGGTGTGGGACCTGCCGCATGTCGAGATCGATGCCCTCTTCCACGGCCCGGATTGGACGCCCCGGGCGTCCTTCATCGCCGATGTCGAGGCCTTCAGCCGCCAGGACCGCTGGGTCACGGAGTGGCAATACCACTCCGTGCGCGACCTCCTTGCCGATCGCGCAGACCTGCTGGTGTGGCTCGACCTGCCCAGAGCCCTCGTGATGCGCCAGATCATTGGCCGCACGCTGAGCCGCCGCCTATGCCGACAGGAGCTGTGGAACGGCAACCTCGAACCAGCCCTGTGGACCGCGCTCCGCGACCCGAACCACATCGTGCGCTGGGCGTGGCGTACCCACGCCCAGACCGCCGTGCGGATCGAGGCGCTGCAGGATCGACGCCCCGACCTCCCGATCGTCCGACTGACCAGCCATCACGAAACGAAGTGCTGGCTTCACAGCATGCGAACCCCCGGCGCCTGACCTGTCGACGGTCCTCACCTGGGACGCATGCGGCACGCTTACCCGTTGCGTGGGAACGAGCAGGTCCTCCTGTGGGTTGATCGGCAGTCGGCAACGGGCGCGGTGAACTCATTGATCCCACTGCTGCTCGTGAACCCGGTGCTCTTCCTGGTGCTCAGCGCGGTCACGGCCATACTGTTCGGAGCCTGGCTCTTCAGCGCGGTGTTGCGCGCCCGCCGAGCGAGAAGACTGGGCCTTGAAGGCGACCTTCAGACCGGCATCCCGGCATCTCGGCATCTCGGCATCTCGGCACCGAGAGCCCTGCACCGCGGAGGTCGGACCCGTGGACACGGCTGAGGAGGCGGGTTCCTCACCGGGCCGCCTCGGCGTGCTCGGGCTGGGGTGATGACGTCGGTTTCTTGGTGCGTGCGACGCCCAGGTGGTCGGCGGCCTTGACCGCGGCGAGGGCGAAGACGCCGGTCAGCAGCAGGGATACGGCCAGGTCGGTCGTGGTCCCATCGGTGGCGTTGAGGTCGAGCACACCGAATGCTCCGAGGACCGACCACGCGAGGTTGTTGACGACATGCAGGGCGATCGCCGCCTCCAAGCCACCGGTCCGCCAGGTCAACCATCCGGCGACCAGGGCGAACGCGGCGATGTCGAGCATCCCGTTGAGCTGGTATCCATGCCCGAGGACGAACAGCGGCACCGGGAGCGTGATGGCGATGGCTGGGTGACTGAACCAGGCACCTAGGGTCTGCATGAGGTACCCGCGGAACAGGTACTCCTCCGCGGCAGCCTGGAACGGCACGAGGAGGACGGCCAGCCCCACGAGGGCCAGAGCGTGAGAGTTCTCGAAGCGCGGAGCCAGGGATTGGCCGCCGATCCTCGGCATTGCGAATTCGAGCAGGCCGGCCCCGAGGTAGACGGCGGCGGCGATCCCCAGGCACTGGACCAACCATCGCCCACGGATCCGTGCCGACACAGAGGACAGCAGGCCAACGGGTTTCGCGCCGAAGGCGCGGGTCGCCAGCACGATCGCGGGCAGGATCAACACCACAGTGGTCATCGCCAACGCGTAGGCGCTGGGCTGGCTCATATCGATGCTCGGGTCGTCGAGGAACTGCTCAGTGGCCTGCCACACGCCCGGGAATGCCAGCCCCGCGAGGGCCATGACGGCGAGGAAGGCCAGCAGCAGCCCGAAGTAGGCGCTGGCGGCCGCGACGCCCACCACCAGGGGCCTCCACCACCGGTAGTGGGCCGAGGCTCGAGCCAGCCGGTGGAACTCCGCCATCCGCTGATCGTGGAGTTGTTCGGGCCGATCTCGGGGCACCTCGGTATCCGGGTTCATGGCACAAGGCTGCGCGCGACGCAGGTGCCGGCACATCGTGCCCAAGCACCGGATCCACGGGCCTGAAGGATGAGGCGGGAGCCGTCCTTCAGGTCGATGAAGTGCACCACGCGCGCGGCTAGCATTCGACAGGTGACCCCGCCCATGGCCACGCCGCCTGCCGGGTCCCGCGGGGCGCGCGCGTGGGCTGTGGCGTGGCGGCTGGCGGCGGTCGTGCTGATCGGGGCGCTGGCGCTGCTCGTCAGCTACGGCATGCTCCTGGAGTCCTACGGACCCGAAGCCGATCCCCCTGCTCGGTTCTTCGTGCTGTTCTTGCTCGACGTCGCTCTGGGCGTCATCGCCACCGCCCTGTATCCCGTGCGTCATCGGGCGCCGCTGCCTGTGACCGGCGCCATCGTCGCCCTCAGCGCGCTGTCCACGCTGGCCTTCGGGGCAGCCGTGTTCGCCGTCGTGTCGCTGGCGACTCGTCGGCAACGGCGTGAGCTCCTGGCCATCACCCCGCTGTTCCTGCTGGTCGCAGTCGTCAACGAGGCCCTCCTTCCTGTTCCCGAGGATCCGGTTGCGTGGTGGCAACTCATTGCTTTTCAAGGGTTCGTGCTCGGCATGCTGCTCATGACGGGGATGTACATCGGCGGTCGACGCCAACTGCACGCGGCGCTGGAGAAGGAGGTGGCCAGCGCACGCCGGGAACGTGCGGCGTTGCTGGAGACCGCCAGAGGGAGTGAGAGAACCCAGATCGCCCGCGAGATGCACGACGTGCTCGCCCACCGCCTGTCCCTGGTCACGCTGCACTCGGGTGTCCTGGAGTCTCGGACCGATCTGTCCCCCGAGCAGACCAGAGCGACCGCCGGAGTCATCCGCGATAGTGCCCACCTCGCCCTGACCGAGTTGCGTGAGGTCCTCGGAGTGCTCCGCACCCAACCCGGCGACGCGGACGGTGTCGCGATGACAGCGTCGCGACCCCAGCCGAATCTGACCCGTCTGGACGAGCTGGTGCGCGACAGCCGCACCGCGGGCAATCTCACGACCGTTCAGGTGGACGGCAGCCTGTCGGGCCAGCTGGCGAACCTGCCCGAGTCCACCAGCCGGCACCTGTATCGCATCATCCAAGAAGGACTGACCAACGCCCGCAAACACGCCCCCGGGCAACCCGTGCGAGTCCGACTGGGGGGTCAGGTCGGCGAGGTCGTGTGTGTGCGCGTGAGCAACCCGGTCGATGCCGCCCAGGCACGCACCGCCCAGCCCGGCGCCGGATTCGGCCTGGCCGGCCTCCAGGAACGGGTCCGCCTCGCCGACGGCCACCTGTCGGCCGGCCACGACGGTTCCGGTCACTTCCTCGTGAACGCGGAGTTGCCGTGGACGATCAGCTGACCGTGGCGGTTCGCGTCGTCCTGGTCGACGACGAATCGTTGGTCCGGATGGGTCTCAAGCTCATCCTCGAGGGCGACCCCTCGATCGAGATCGTGGACCAGGCAGCCGACGGCCTCGCCGCGATCGCCAGCGTCCAAGCCACCCACCCCGACGTGATCCTCATGGACGTTCGGATGCCGCATCTCGACGGGTTGAGCGCCACGGAACGCATCCTGGCCGATCAGCCCGACGCCAAGATCATCGTCCTCACCACGTTCGACACCGACGAGTTCATCCTGTGCGCGCTGCGGCTGGGCGCCAGCGGTTTCCTGCTCAAGGACACCCCACCCCCGGCATTGATCGACGCGGTCCGCAAGGTTGCCGTCGGTGAGACGATCCTGTCCCCCTCGGTTCTGCGCCAACTCATCGCCACTGCCACCGACCGACCCAGCACCGAGCTGCGTACCAATGCCCAACACCGGCTCGATCAACTCACCGAGCGAGAGCGCGACATCGCCAACGCCATCGCCCTGGGACACTCCAACGCGCAGATCGCCGCCGAGTTGTTCATCAGCATCACCACCGTGAAATCACACATCGGCCGAATCCTGGACAAACTCGCGGTCACGAACCGGGTCCAGATCGCCATCTGCGTGCACAACGCCACCAACTGAACGCGCCTTGCCCACCAACCTCCATCGGCTCGCAAGGCGATCGCGCCAACGGGCTGGCACCCGTAGCTCGGCACGCGAGCGGAGCCGCCCGAGGAGCCATGACCCGCAGCTACAACTCAGCGAGCAGGCGGAGATCATGCACATCCACCTCGCGGAGCTCGTAGCCCTGATGCAGTTCGCGGAGCCGCTCGGCCGAGGCGAATATGATCGCACGCCCGCCCACGACTCCCGAGGTGCGCGTGGCTCGTGAGTGCTCGAAGACCTCACCGCCCAAACCCCGTTGCACGCCGTTGCCCTGGCGATCAAGAACCATGGGGTGCACGTCGACTCGCAGCGAACCGCAGCCGAAGCCCAGTCGTGCCGGAAGCCAGTCGGCCTCGACCGTGTAGCCACGAGCAGTCAGCCAGCCCACGATGTCATCAACCGCCGCGGCGTCCAAGAACAGGTCGAGATCACGATGCGCCCTGGTCTGGTAGCCAACAAGCGCGTCTACCGATCCTCACCACGTTCGACGACGACGAGCTTGTTCGACGCGCCATCGCCGCTGGCGCCGCGGGCTTGCTGCTCAAGGACTGCTCCACCGACGACCTCGTGCACGCGTTCCGGGTCGCAGTCAACGGGGGTCTGGAGATTTACCCCCGGGCCGCCCTGTCCCGACCCCCCGCCGACCCAAACCCACCGCGTGCCGAAAGCAGTCCCATCGTCGTGCTCACCCGGGCGGAGCGCGCAGTCGCCACTGAGGTGGCAACCGGAGCGACGAACAGCGAGATCGCCGAAACCCTGGTCCTCGCCGAAGGCACCGTGAAGAACCACGTCTCCGCGCTACTGCGCAAACTCGACCAGCGCGACCGCACCGCCCTCGAGCTCCTCCTTGCCCGATACCTCGACACTCCGGAACCAGCCTAACCCAGACCATGACCGACCCGACTGACGTCGTCCCGCCAGGAGCGGCCAGCGGTACCCGTCATCGCGAGCTGAGCGCGTCGGTCTCTGCGGCGCTCACTGTTGCGGAGCGGTAGGCCCGGTGCGTGGCCGCCCGACGCTCAGTCGTCCTCAGGCAGGAAGATCGCGTCCACCGGGACCTGGAAGACCCGGCTGATCCGGAAGGCCAACGACAGACGCGGATCGAAGTGACCCTTCTCGATGGAGATGATCGTCTGCCGCGTCACCCCCACTGCGTCAGCGCATTCGCCCTGCGAGAGGCCCGCTGCCTCACGCAGTTCCCTGACGCGGTTGCGCATCAGCCCTCCCTGCGACGCAGCAGCGCGAGGCGCAGGGCGAGGTCGGCCATCGCCAACAGCAGGAAGATCCCGGGGTCGATCGGGGCCAGGTCCACGATGCTCGTGATGGCAGTGGTCACCCCCAGCGCGATGAACACGTCGAAGAAGGCGCCGCTGCTGGCGCGCAACACCCACTGGGACTCCACAGTGTCCTCCCGGTGCGGGGCGTCCTCGTCTGGACTCAGCGCGATGTACATCAACCCGAACCAGGCCGGCAGGGTGCACAAGCCGAAGGCGAGCAGCGAGAGCAGTTGCTCGTCCTGGGGCCTGAAGTACGCAGCGACCAGGCCCGTGGCGGTGGCGAGCAGCACCGCGGCAAGGCCGGCCACGGTCCAACGAATAGTGGTCATGCACACAGTCCCTTCATGTCTGAGTTATCTAACATGTCAAGGTAATCAGACAGGTATGGGGCTGTCAACACCGCACCGTCGCTATTCCCCGGCCAGTCGGCGCCACTGCGGCGGGTCGGTGGGAACCCAGCTGCGCCACACGTGGTCAGTTCCGCGGTCGATCAGCTTCACCACCTTCACAGCGATGTGGTGCTGGCCGGCCACGGGTGAACCGGCACGGGAGCTGCTGG
Organism: Candidatus Nanopelagicales bacterium; assembly: GCA_049688395.1. GTDB lineage: Bacteria > Actinomycetota > Actinomycetes > S36-B12 > CAIYMF01 > Prado023. Next base: position 737 of record JBAVKQ010000117.1, on the reverse strand, counting down.
TCGGCGCACTTGCACGGCGTACCAGATGGCCGCGGTGAGGAACATCAACCGCTGGAGAACTCCCCAATAGGAACTGTCCATCAGCAGCGGGACCGTGCTGGCGATCAGCAGCGCGGACACGTCACCCACAAGGCTTGCCCGGGTGCGTGGGCGTCGCACGGCCAGCGTCGTGGCCACCCCGGCGATGAAGGCAAACCCGACCACAGAGGCGAAGACCGTGTGCAAGCGGTCCTCGAGCTCCACGTAAGGCACCCCTGCCTCCCAAGGTGCGTGGGAATAGACGGCGACCATCACCATCCCCACCCCGAAGCAAGCGTGCAGCCCGGTCGCCAGCGATCGCCAGGCACCATGGCGCAGCACGCAGACGCCCAGCACGGCCAGCCCGAGCAGCACGAAACCTGCCCGAGTGACCCACGCCCCAGCAACCCCCTGGGCGGCCGCCTCGCTGGTCCCGAGCCGAACCCAGGAATACGAAGACGGCAATCCCAACGGGGCCAGGGCAAGGAGCAGCATGGACGACCGAAGAACCCCAACCAGAGCCATCTGCCCTCGGCGGTCGCGAGCACCGGAATCCGTCACGCGGGCAATCATCCAGTCCGGCGCAGTCCACCTGACGTTCCGCACTTCTCGGTGAGCGTTTGGCCCCCCGCTTCGGGCGGCTACTGATCGGACGTGCGCTGCTCGTGCAGGAGAAGTTCGGCAGCTGCTGCTGAGGCTTCTTCCATCTTGGTGATGAG
>JBAVKQ010000116.1:0-2726 GCA_049688395.1 Candidatus Nanopelagicales bacterium | reverse complement strand
GCCGGGGCGGGCGGGGCCGCCGGGGCGGGCGCGGGACGCTCGTCACCGGGACGGTACGGCCGCTCGGTGCCACCATGGCGGTGGAGGTGGCCCCATGGCGATCGACGGAGGACCTGAACTCGTCCAGCTGCTCAGCCCCGAGGGACTGCTGGTCGAGCACCCGGACTACGCCCTGACCCTGTCCGACGAGCAGTGGCGCGCGCGCTACGACGACCTGGTGATGGTGCGCCGGCTGGACGCCGAGGCCACTGCGCTGCAACGCCACGGCGAGCTCGGTCTCTGGGCGCCGTGCAACGGCCAGGAGGCGGCGCAGGTGGGTGCCGCCCGCGCCACCCGGCCGTCCGACCGGATCTTCCCGACCTACCGCGAGCACGGTATGGCCTACGCGCGCGGGGTCGATCCCGTGACGCTGCTCGGGCTGTTCCGGGGCACCACGATGGGCGGGTGGGACCCCGCCGACCACGGGTTCAGCCTGTACACGATCGTGATCGGCGACCAGACCCTGCATGCGGTCGGATACGGCATGGGCATCCAGCGCGACGGCACCGACGACGCCGTTGTCGTCTGCTTCGGCGACGGGGCCTCCTCCCAGGGCGATGTCGCCGAGGCGTTCGTCTTCGCGGCGGTCAATGATGCGCCCGTGGTGTTCTTCTGCCAGAACAACCAGTGGGCCATCTCGCAGCCGCTGGAGCGCCAGACCCGGATCCCGCTGTTCAAGCGCGCCGCCGGGTACGGGTTCCCGGGCGTACGGGTGGACGGCAACGATGTGCTGGCCGTGGAGGCGGTGGTCACCGCGGCGCTGGACCGGGCCCGCGCCGGCGAGGGACCCACGCTGGTCGAGGCGTTCACCTACCGGATGGGGGCGCACACCACCTCCGATGACCCGACCCGCTACCGCACGACCGCCGAGGGCGAGGCGTGGAAGCTCAAGGACCCGATCGAACGGGTCCGTGCGCACATCGCCCGCTCCGGGATCGCCGACGCGGCGTTCCTCGCGGGGGTGCAGACCCGGGCCGACGGGCTCGGGGAGCACATGCGCGCTGCGTGCCGGGCGATGCCCGATCCGGCGCCGACCTCGATGTTCGACCACGTGTACGCCGCCCAGCACCCCGCGGTGGATCGCGACCGCGCCTGGTTGACCAGCTACCTGTCCGGGTTCGCCGACGGACGGGGAGCCTGAGATGACGGTGCTCACGATGACCAAGGCCCTGAACGCGGGTCTGGCCGCTGCCTTGGCCGACGACCCGAAGGTCCTGCTGATGGGCGAGGACATCGGTCGGCTCGGCGGGGTGTTCAGGGTCACCGACGGCCTGCTGGACCGCTTCGGCGAGGATCGGGTCATCGACACGCCACTGGCCGAGAGCGGCATCATCGGCACCGCGGTGGGGCTGGCGATGCGCGGCTACGCCCCGGTCTGCGAGATCCAGTTCGACGGGTTCATCTTCCCCGCGTTCGACCAGATCACCACCCAGGTCGCGCGCCTGCACCTGCGCTCGGCGGGGGCGCTGTCGATGCGGATCGTGATCCGGGTGCCCAGCGGCGGCGGGATCGGCGCGGTCGAGCATCATTCGGAGTCCCCCGAGGCGTACTTCGCGCACTCCCCCGGGCTGCGGATCGTCAGCCCGAGCACGCCGGCCGATGCGTTCATGATGATCCGCCAGGCCATCGCCCATCCCGACCCGATCCTGTTCCTGGAACCCAAGAGGCGCTACTGGGACAAGGCCGAAGTCGACCAGCGGGCGGCGCTGGCACCGCTCGACGGCCTGTTCCGGGCGCGAGTGGTGCGCCCGGGTCACGACGCGACCCTGCTGTGCTGGGGGCCGATGGTGCGGACCTGCCTGGACGCCGCCGAGGCCGACACCCGCGACCTCGAAGTCATCGACGCCCGCAGCCTGGCGCCGCTGGACCTGCCGACGATCGCCGAGTCGGTGGCCCGGACCGGGCGGCTGATCGTGGTGCACGAGGCTCCGGTGGTCGGCGGGCTCGGCGCGGAGATCGCCGCCTCGGTCACCCAGGAGTGCTTCTACCAGTTGGAGGCGCCGGTGCTGCGGGTGGGCGGGTTCCACGCCCCCTATCCCCCGTCGCGGATCGAGGAGATCTACCTGCCCGACCTCGACCGGATCCTGGAGGCGGTGGACCGTGCGATGGCGTACTGATCCCTCGGCCACCGACGCCCTGAGGAGGAACCATGCTGCGTGAGTTCCGGATGCCCGATGCCGGCGAGGGGTTGACCGAGGCGGAGGTGCTCGACTGGCGGGTCGCGGTCGGCGACGTCGTGACGGTCAACCAGGTGCTGCTGGAGGTGGAGACCGCCAAGGCCGCCGTCGAGTTGCCCAGCCCGTATGCCGGACGAGTCATGGAGCTGCTGGCCGAACCCGGGCAGGTCGTGCCGGTCGGCCAGCCGATCATCCGCATCGAGGAGCCGGCCAATGCGGGCGGTGCGGGTGGTGCGGGAGAGGCGGGAGAGGCGGGAGAGGCGGGAGAGGCGGGAGAGGCGGGCGAGGAACCCGGATCGGCTGCGCCGGGGAGCAGTTCGGCGGCTCGGTCGGACACCGCGCCAGACACCGCGGGCGGAGATGGGCTGGGCGAGGGTGCGGCCGCGGGCGGGGGTGCGAGCGAGGTTGCGCCCGCGGGTGCCGAACGCGAGGCCGTTCTGGTGGGCTACGGGGTGCGGCCCGGGCAGACCCCGAAGCGTCGGCCGCGAGCCACCCCGCACGGCGCGGACC
>JBAVKQ010000115.1:0-7699 GCA_049688395.1 Candidatus Nanopelagicales bacterium | reverse complement strand
GCCCAGGGACCTGCCTGCCGAGCCGACGGGGGGTCCAGCCGGACTGACCCGGTCAGCACCTCACCCGGGAGCACGCAGCGGGCCACGGCCCGTTCGTGGTCCACGATCCGCTCGCGAACGAACCCGTTCAGGGCCCTGCCAACACGATCATCGGGTCCCTGACCCGTCGGCCCTCGGCGATCCTCGCCCAGACCCCAGGAGCAGCATGCGATTCCGCCGGGAGGTCACCCCCGTGGACGACCGGGGCTCAGTCCAGGTCGCAGTGAAGTCCGACGCGGTGCCGGCGCAGCCGTTGCGTCCGGGCGCCGTTCCGATCGGCGAGGTCCTGCTCTCGCGGGGCTCGCTGACCCCCGCCCAACTGGCCACGGCCGTGGTGGCGCAGGGCCGCTCCGGCAAGCGCATGGGCGAGCTGCTGGTGGAGCTCGGGCTGGTCGACGAGCGCGAGGTCATCGCCGCGCTCGCAGAGCAGCTGGGCCTGCCGATGGCCGAGCTGCACCAGACCACGGCCGATCCCGAGGTGGCAGCCCTGCTCAGCGAATCCGTCTCTCGGGGCCTGGGTGCCATCCCGGTCAGTCGCGAGCCCGACGGCACGATCGTCGTGGCGATCTGCAACCCGGGGCCGAACCTCGAGTCCGAGCTGCAGCGCATCCTGGGGTCACCGGTGCGACTCGCCCTGGCCTCCACACCCGAGGTCCAGTGGGCCATCGATGCCACCCACCACGCGCTGGCCGACGTCGAGCACCAGGTGCAGGCCTTCACCGCCGTGCACGGCTCCCGCCAGGCCGCCTCGGCCACCTCCAACGCGATCGACGCCGGGGCCAGCGCCGCGCCGGTGGTCAAGGTCGTCGACATGATCCTCAAGCAGGCCCTGCGCGACCGGGCCTCCGACGTGCACATCGAACCGCAGGGCGAGGTCGTGCGCGTGCGCTTCCGGATCGACGGCGCCCTGCACGAGGTCCTGACCCTCCCGGGCAGCATGGCCTCGGCGCTGGCCAGCCGCGTGAAGATCATGGCCGGCATGAGCATCGTCGAGCGCCGCCGGCCCCAGGACGGCCAGATCGCGATCACACTCGAGGACCGGTCCATCGACGTCCGGGTCTCCACGACCGGGGTGATCTGGGGCGAGAAGGTCGTCCTGCGGATCCTGGACAAGAGCCGTGCGCTGTACCGGATGAATAGCCTCGGGATGGTCGGCGAGACCCTGGCCGCCTACCGGGAGATGCTGCACTCGCCCTACGGCATGGTGCTCTGCGCCGGCCCCACCGGCAGCGGCAAGACCACCACGCTCTACGCCTCGCTCAACGAGGTGAACTCCCCCGAGAACAACATCACGACCATCGAGGACCCCGTCGAGTACGTGTTCCCCTCGATCAACCAGATCCAGATCAACGAGACCGCCGGGGTCACGTTCGCCGCCGGGCTGCGCTCGATCCTGCGCCAGGACCCCGACATGATCCTGGTCGGGGAGATCCGCGACGTGGAGACGGCCAGGATCGCGATCCAGGCAGCGCTCACCGGGCACTTCGTCCTGTCCTCGGTGCACGCCACCGACTCGGTGTCCTCGCTCTACCGGTTCATCGACATGGGCATCGAGTCGTTCCTGATCTCGGCCTCGGTGCTGGGGATCGTCGGCCAACGGCTCGTGCGGCGGATCTGCGACGACTGCCGCGAGCCCTACTCCCCGTCCCCGGAGGAGTTGGCCTACTACGTCCGCGGCGGCGGACCGGACAAGTACGTGTTCTGGCGCGGGGCGGGGTGCAACTACTGCGCCCACACCGGCTTCACCGGCCGGATCGGCGTCTACGAGCTGCTCACGGTGACCTCGCAGATGAAGGATCTGCTCGTCCGACCCGGCACCACCCACGCCGACATCCGGGCCCTGGCGATCGAGCAGGGCATGCGCACCCTCGGGAGCGAGGGGATCCGCCTCGTCGCGGCGGACCGGACCACCATCGGGGAAATCATCCGAAGCATCTACACCCTCTAGGCCGGGCCATGACCACCTTCGAGTACGCCGCGCGCACCTCCCAGGGACAGCAACGCACCGGCCGGGTCCGGGCCCGGACGATGTCCGATGCGCGCTTCGCCCTGTCCGAGCGCGAGCTCGTGGTCACCTCGCTGGCGATGCGGCGCAGCCCGCTGCAGGTGGAGCTCACCCCGCCGCGGATCAAGCCCCAGGAGCTGATGCACCTGTCCCAGCAGCTCGCGGCGTTCATCCGGGCCGGCATCCCGATCCTGGATGCCATCACCGAGTTGGGCGAGGGCTCCGACAGCCGCGGCGTGCGACGTGTGCTGGCGCAGATCGGTGCCGACCTGAGCGCCGGCGCCACGCTGACCGAGGCCTTCGACAAGCATCCCGCGGACTTCCCGACCTACTACCGGGGGATCCTGCGCGCCGCTGAGCTGACCGGCGAGCTCGACGTCGTCCTGGAGCAACTGGCCGTCTACCTCGAGCGGGACCTGGATTCCACGCGCAAGCTGCGCAGCGCGATGGTCTACCCGGGCATCGTCGCGGTGATGGCGGTCGGCACGATCGTGGTGCTGACCGGATTCGTCCTGCCCAAGTTCGAGAAGTTCTTCGCCAGTCTCGACGCCCAGCTGCCGCTGGCGACGCGGATCCTGCTGGCCATCAGCGCCTTCGTCACGCAGTGGTGGTGGGTCTTCGCACTGGTCACGGTGCTGGTCGTCGTGGGCTACGTCGTGGGCATCCGCACCAGGCGCGGGCGGCACCTGCGCGATCGGTTGTTCCTGAAGCTCCCCGTCATCGGCGCGACGCTGGAGTCCTCCCTCACCGAGCGCTTCACCCGGATCCTGGCCTCGATGGTCGGCGCCGGCATCCCCCTGCCCGAGGGCATGCACGTGGCCACCGCGAGCCTGAACAATCTGGCCTTCGAGTACCCGCTGGCGCACGCCCGGGCGCAGATGATCGATGGTGCCGGCCTGTCCGGGCCGATCGCCGCGACCCACCGGTTCCCGCGCATGGCGGTCCAGATGATCCGGGTCGGGGAGGACACCGGCAGCCTGGACCGACAGCTCGAGGTGGCCGCGCAGTTCTATGCCCGCGACCTCGACCACAGGGTCAAGAAGCTGGCGACGCTGGTGGAGCCGATCGTGATTCTGGTGATGGGCACCATCGTGGGTTTCGTCGCGATCGCCCTGGTCTCGGCCATGTACGGCATCTTCCGCGCCACGAACCTGTCATTGGAAGGTCACCGTCGAGCCGTTTCTGGGACACGTCGGCACCTCCCTGGCCGTGAACCCGCTGACCGGCTGGGTGACTTTCGGCGTGGCGACCCGCGCCGCGGAACAGTCCTTCGTCGTGGCGTCCACCGACCCGGTGCAGCCACTGGTCGCGGTCACCCGGCCGTCCACGACCAGCGAGCCCTCGGCTGCCGCGATCGCCGAGTTGCTCGCCACGTCACCGGCGACGATCAAGGGTCCTGGGCCGGCCGTACGGAGCCCGACCTCGCCCGCGGGGGACCCGCTCCCGGTGACGAGCACCGCCCCACTCGGGCTGGCCTGGATCGCAGCGGTGATCGCACCGCTGCCGGGGACGGGCTCGCAGGTGACCGACACGTCGCCCGTGGTGTGCGACCCGGGCGCGACGATGGTGGGACAGTCGGACCCCGACGGGTCGCTGGCCACGAAGGTCCCGTTGCGCAGCTGGTTGATCGCGCCCTGCAGCGCTCCGTCGACGGCGTAGTCATCCTCCACCCGCGTGCCCAGGATGTCGGTGGCCGTGATGCTCGCGCCGGCGTAGGTCAACGTCGCGGTGGACACGAGGCCCACGAAGACCAGCAGGCCCATGACCAGGATCAGCGAGGCCCCGGAGTCATCGGTGCGGCGCGGCCGGGCGCGCGTCATGAGGTCCGCCTGCCTGCCGTCGCGCTATGGGTCGCCCCCGGCTACTACAACGACGCCGCAGCCCTCAACGACCTGATGTCCGCCTGCACCGCGAGCACGTTCTGGTTCCCGGGGGCCCCCGGCGGTGCGCCGTACTACTTCGACTTCCGCAACGGGGAGCCGGGCTACCCGACCGGGACGCACGTGTGGCGGATCGGGAACCCCAAGGTCCGGGTGGTCGCCGGCGGGACCTCCCGACCCGGGGCTCCGGGGACCGTCACGATCCCGGGCAGTTGCACCAGCCCGTTGGCCGCCTCGAACAATGCCGGGGTCCGGTTCGTCTTCGGCAGCGACAGCCGCCTGCGGATCACCGCCGGCCAGGTCGAGCTGTGCGGCCCGGGCGATGCGGGCAGCGCGCCGCCCGTCGGGCTCATGGGTGGGGACACCGACATCGTCGGCCCGGGCGCCGCCGGCACGGCCGGGCCCGCCGAGCCGCCGGCCTCGAACAAGGCGAATCCGGCCGGGATCCTGACGATGACGCCCGGGACCGCCGCCGTGTCGAGCGATCCCGGCGTGATCGCCTTCGGCACGAACTCCAGGCAGCGCGACCGGGTCAGCCAGTGGGACAACAAGTCGGTCACGGCGAAGCTCGTGGGCAAGGCGGTCTCCGGGGGCAAGGGCAAGCTCACAGGCCCAGGCCCAGGCCCAGGAGCTGGCGCGGGCCCAGGTGCGGGCGCGGGGTCCGGCACAGGTGCCGGCGCGGGGTCCGGCCCGGGCCCGACAGGCGGCACAGGCGGTGCCCAGCAGGCCTACCTGAAGGTGCGCGGGTTCGCCCCGGCCGATGCCTCCCCCGCCTCAGTCGTGCCCGTGGGCGCAACATTGACCTACGCCCACGTGTACGTCCGGCACCGCGAACCCCGGGTGGGCAACTCGGCGTCGAAGGACCCCGTGGCCTTCCTCCAACTGCGCGCCACGCCGCTGCGCAGCGGGGCGGCACCCGTCGGACCGGTGACCCGGTCCGGGAGCTTCACCCCAGGTCTGGGCACGAATCCCGATGCCAGCCGGAAGACCTACCGGGTCGACACGATCGACCTGCTGGAGACCGACGCGCTGCAGACGGAGGTGACCTCCCACGGCTTGGCCGGGATGACCGTGGAGTACCTCGTGCAGACCACGGAATCCGGGGCACTCAAGGCCGCTGTGGACACGATCCAGATCGCCCTGGGCTGGACCACTACCGGCGGCTTCCGAGCCCAGAGCACCACCATCGGCGGCGCCAACTGCGTCACGGCCCCGACCAGCGCGTACCCCGGGGGCGGGTCGTGTGCGCTGGTCGAGGTCGACGACGCCGACGGCCCGGCCCGGTTCCACGTGCAGGGGACTGTGTTCGCCCCCCGGGCAGCGGTCGACCTCGGCCAGCACGAGGTCGCGGCTCCGGTCGTCGCCGCTGGCCTGGTCGCCCGCCAGCTGACGACGAACCTGGGTGCCGCGGCCGGCTACGACGGCCCGCTCCTGGCAGTCCCGCGGCCGCTCACGGTGCTCCTGCGGGCCTACACCTGCCCGGGTGGCGGATGCCCCGCGCAGCCGGGCCCGACCCGCACCGCCCCCTGGACGTTGTCGGGCACGGCGCTCGTGGACTACTCCGACCCCGGCCCGACGGTGCGCGCGGGCTCGCGTTCGGTACAGGTGCGCTCCTGGTCCTTGGAGCGCTGACCCCACCTGACCCCAACCAGCCGACCCCACCCACCTGCCCCACCCACCCGACCCACCCGACCTGACCCCACCCACTCGACCTCGCGCCCACACCCCGGCGCCCGGGAGTCAGGCCGGCGGACTCTCCGAAGGCACGCCGTCGGCCCGGGTCGTGGTGCGGATCACCAGCGCGATCCCGGCGAACAGCGCCACCACGGCCGGGACGATCTGCCAGGGCGGGATCTGACCCAGCCAGCCGGCGGCGATCAGCGTGGAGCCGGGCATCTCGAACAGGATCGCCAGGGAGACCACCGTCGCCGAGGTCGTGGCCAGCACCCGGTTGACCACCGAGTGCCCGAGCAGCTGCGCGCCGAGCGTGACGGCCAGGATCAACAGCCAGTCCCGGGCGCTGAACCCGATCAGCGGCACCCGCAGCGCCCCGACCAGCACCAGCAGCGCGAGCGCCGCGGCCGCGTAGCAGATGGCGGTGTAGGTCGGGTTCGAGGTGCTCACCCGCACCCGCTCCCCCACGCTCACGTAGAGCGCGGCCAGGATCGCGCCGGCCAGGGCCAGGGCGTCGCCGATCAGCGCGCGCGGGGTCAGCGCGAAGTCCACCCCGGTCAGGAGCAGCACTCCGGCCAGCGCGACCGCGATCCCCACCCACGCCGCCCGCGGAATCCGCACACCGCGACGTCTGGCGATCAGCGCCGCCCACACCGGCTGGGTGGCCACCAGCGCGGTCGAAGACGCCACGGTGGTGAACCGCAGGCTCGGCACCCAGGTGGCGAAGTGCGCGGCCAGCAGCACCCCCGACCAGGCGATCAGCCGCCACTGGGCCCCGCTCAGCGCCCGCACCTCGGCACGGTGTCGGACCGCGACCAGCGCAGCAGTGGCCGCCGACCCCCATGCCGTGCGCCAGAACGCGATCGCCAGCGCCGGGGCCGTGCAGGCGGCGATCAACGGCCCCGACGTGGAGATCGCCAGCACGGCCACGCCCAGCAGCCACAGGTCGGCCACCGGCGGCCGGGCCAGCTGCGTGGGGGGCGCTGCGCTCATCCCGCGACCCTAGTGCGCCGAGGCTTTCCCTCCCGCCACCGTTGCTGTGCACGGAATCGACAATCAAGTGGTCGATTCCGTGCACAGCAACGAGTTGAAGAGGCCGATGATCTGGGCGAAGAACGGTTCCGGGTCATGGCGCAGCTCCCAGTTGGACACGCGCATCACCAGGGCACCGGACTTGACCACCAGCGCGTTCTGCCTCGCGAGGTCGGCATGCCATTGCGCCACCCCCAGGTGACCGACGCCGTCAATCTCCACGATGAGCAGCCGCCCGTCGGGCAGCGTGAACTCGGCATCCGTGCGCCGCACCCGCCCGCCGACGAACCGGCGCACCTGCATCCGCGGCGTCGGCAGCCCACGCGCCCGACAAGCTCGACGGAAGTCGGCCTCGGCGGTGCTGGTGACGCCGCCCTCGATCTCGTCGAGGACATCGCGGATCTCGCGCGCGAAGGGGACCCGACCCCGGGACAGCAGCTGCCGCCGGATCTGGTCTGGGTTGGTGAGACGCTGTTGAACCGCGCTCGTCAGGAGGAACAGCCGTTCGCGCGGCGTCCGCGCCCACGCCGCGCTGTCGACCACCGCGCGGGCCGCAGTGACCCGCGATGGCCGCCCAGACCTCGGTGGAACGTCCACGGTCACATGCACGCGCAGCCACGGCGGAGCGGGTACCTGCCGCGAGCGCTGCCCGCGCGCCACGACGATGTCGACGCACCCAGCGGAGTCGCCGGTCCACCCGGACTCCACGAGCGCGCTGGTGCCGGTCAGCGCCGCCTGGGGGCCTCCCTCCAGCACCCCAGCGACCCGCAGCTGCGCGGCCGTGACCTCGAGCTCGCCGGCGACGAAGGTGCGCGCGGTGACCTGCTGCCACGTGGTGAGGCGGGCCCGGTTGAGCTGGCGGACGGACAGGCCCACCTCGCGCGCCTGCCAGGATGCGATCACGCCGCGTTGCGAACGAAGGAGTCGTCGCGACTGCGGTGTCAGGTTGGGTCCCATGGGCGCAGGATCGCCCGACCTCCGCCGAAAGCGAGGTGCTCGTCCACAGGTGGCACCCGCCACCCGCCCCCCGCCACACCCGCGCCCGCGCCCGCGCCCGCCACACCCAAGC
>JBAVKQ010000114.1:0-2815 GCA_049688395.1 Candidatus Nanopelagicales bacterium | reverse complement strand
GGCACCCCGCGTCATCAAACGCAAATACGTCAAGTGGCACGTCAAACGCGCCCACCACGCGACCTGGCCCCAACCCCAACATCCGCCAACCTACACCGTGACCCCACCCTAACTTAACGGTATTGGGGCTAAGCCATCCGGGGCGATGGTGATGGATGGGGATACGCCCTTCGAGCGCCGTCTGCACTCCGGCTAGTACACGGGGTCCGCCCCGCTGACGGCTCTGGGACGTTGGCCTCTGGCACGGTCCGCTGCGGGAGCGCAGGATCGGCCTCGTGGAGCGCGCTGCTGTGGTGGAGACCCACATCTCGGTGCTGTTCTTCCTCGGTGACCGGGTCTACAAGGTGCGCAAGCCGGTCACGACGCCGTTCCTTGACTTCTCGACCCGAGAGCTGCGCCTGGCCGACTGCCGGCGGGAGGTGCAGCTCAACCGGCGGTTGGCGCCGGACGTGTACCTCGGGGTCCACGACCTCGTCGACGAGGCCGGGTCCCCCGTCGACCACCTGGTCGTGATGCGCCGACTGCCGACTGATCGCCGGCTGGCCACGATGATCGCCGACCCCGACTTTGACGCGGCCCACCTGGTGGCAGTGGCCCGGCAGTTGGCCGCGTTCCATTCCCGGGCCGCGCGAGCGCCGGCCATCGACCTGGCGGGGTCGGTGGAGCACCTGACCATGCTCTGGTCGACCAACCTCGAGGAGACCGCAGCGTTTGCTGGGCGGTTCCTCGACGGCGACCTGCTCGATCGGATCGGTCGCCAGGCGCTGGCCTACCTCGACGGCAGGCACCTGCTGCTGGCGCATCGGGTTGCCGAACGTCGGATCGTCGACGGCCATGGCGACCTGCTCGCCGAGGACATCTTCTGTCTCGACGACGGCCCCCGGATCCTTGACTGCATCGAGTTCGACCCCCGGTTCCGTTGGGGGGATGTGCTCTACGACACCAGCTTCCTGGCCATGGACCTCGAGCATCTGGGTCGGGCCGATCTGGGCCGGCGGTTCCTGGCCGCCTACCGGGAGTACGCAGGCGAGACGCACCCGGACTCCTTCGAGCACTGGTACATCGCCTACCGCGCCCTGGTCCGGGCCAAGATCGCATGCCTGCGCGCCGGGGGCGGCGAGGCGGGTGCCGCCGGTGAGGCGGCGGCGTTCCTGGCCCAGGCCGCCCGGCACCTCGACGAGGCCGAGATCCACCTAGTCCTGGTCGGCGGCCTGCCCGGAACCGGCAAGACCACCCTCGCGCAGGGGCTGGCCGACCGGCTGGGCTGGGCGGTGCTGCGCAGCGATGAGGTGCGCAAGGAACTCGGCGGCCTGGACCCCACGCAGCCCGCCGGCGCCGCCCCGTTCGCCGGAATCTACACCCCCGCGTTCACGGCCGAGGCCTACCGGGAGCTCCTCCACCGGGCGGAGATGGCGCTGGGCTGGGGCGACTGCGTGGTGCTCGACGCGACCTGGGTCGACCCCGAGCAGCGCGAGGCTGCCCGCTCGCTCGCCCGGCGGAGCCACGCCCACATCCACGAGATCTGCTGCGACCTGCCCCTGCACGAGGCCGCCGCCCGGATCCTCGCCAGGGCGGGAGCCGGGGCCGACGCCTCCGACGCCACACCCGAGGTACTCGCCCGCCTTGCGCAAACAGCTCGCGAACCCTGGACCGGGGCCAGGCACATCGACACCAGCCGACCTCCCGCCGACGTCATCGACGACGCCGTCAGCCTCGTGCGACCGGACCGCTCCCCTGGTGGACCTGCAGGTGTTGGTTAGGTGATCGACGCCTGGTAGATGCTGGCGATGGATGCGTCGAGGGCGGCGTCGAACTCCTCGGGGCTCTGCTGGGCGGTCAGGCCCTCGGTCAGGGCGCGGGAGAAGCTGGCGACCACGCCGTGGTTGCGGGCCAGCAGCGCGTTGGCCTGCTCCCGGGTGTACCCGCCGGACAGCGCGACGACCCGCAGCACGTTGGGATGCTCCACGAACTCGGCGTAGAAGTCGTCCTGCTCGGGCAGGGAGAGCTTGAGCATGAGGAACTCATCCACCCCGAGCTGCCCGATCTCGCCCAGCAGGGCGGCCTTGAGCAGGACCTCGGCCTCGGCCTTCTCCGGGCTGTGGATGTCGATCTCGGGCTCGATGATCGGCACCAGGCCGGCGGCGATGATCTGGCGGCCGACCTCGAACTGCTGGCGCACCACGGCATCCACGCCGGCCCCGTTGCCCACCTTGATGACCGAGCGCATCTTGGTGCCGAACACGCCGAGGCTGAGCGCCCGGGCGAGGAGTGCATCGAGGCCGGGCATCGGCTTCATGACCTGGGCCCCGTCGACCTCCTCGGCCAGGCCCTTGTCGACCTTCAGGAAGGGCACGACGCCCTTCTCCTGCCACAGGTACTCCGCGGCGCCCCTGCCCAAGATCTGGCGATCCATCGTCATCTCGAACAGGATCGAGCCGAGGATCCGCTCGCCTGTGAATGCGGGGCTGGTGACGATCCGCGTGCGCATCTCGTGGATCCGGTCGTACATCTCGGCATCGTTGGACCAGGCCGAGCTGTCTAGTCCGTAGAGGCCCAGCGCCTTCGGCGTGCTGCCACCGCTCTGGTCCAGTGCCGCGATGAAGCCCTGGGCGGTCCTGATCTTCTGGAACTGCTCGCCGTTCACGAGTCCACATCCTTTAGAGATCGCGCGGATAGGCGGCGAGGTTGGCCCTGTTGTGCGGGGTGTTGCTGATGGGGCGCGTGTCGCTGGCGTGGGGCAGGCACGAGCGCGAGTAGGAGAGGAGGTGTCTAGTCCGGCCATCTCCAGGAGGCGCTCGTGCCTGCCCTGCCATCC
>JBAVKQ010000113.1:0-29742 GCA_049688395.1 Candidatus Nanopelagicales bacterium | reverse complement strand
GGCCCCGGCCCGGGCCAGGCGGCGGGCGGGCCCGGGGGACCAGCCCCGGGCGGCCAGCAGGGCGCCCGGGCCCACCAATGGCAGCGATCCACTCACGGTGGCGGCGTGCATCCGGCGCGCCAGCTCGTACTCCATCGCGGCCAGGGCCCCGGCGAGCAGCTCGACGTCCGCGGCTGGGCGCCCACCGGCGGTCAGGCCCATGTCGGGCAGGTCCGTGCGGGCGACGGCTGTGGTCATGGCCCACAGCCGGGTGATCTGCGGGGAACCCTCCCGACCGGCGTCGGCCGCGCGGTCGTCGAGCACGACCTGCGGGTGATCGATCGTTGTCGTGCTCACCATGCTCCCCCCATCGAAGTCAGTCCCACTCTCGAACTGGTGTTCGAAGACTATCAGTCCCGACTGACATCCGAACGGATGGGCGCGCAGCCCTGTGGAAGAGCTCCAGGTGCGGATCTGGGCGAACCGGCCGAGCAGGGTGCGAGGGCAACGCCGGCTGGCCGCCTGGGGAGCTGGGAGTGCCGGGGAGCGCCGGCTGCTGGGCTTTCGGTACCTTGTGCGCCATGACTGACGCGGCGCGCACCCACAAGTTCCTCCTGACCGAGGACGAGATGCCCACGACCTGGTACAACCTGGTCGCGGACCTGCCGGTGCCCCCGCCCCCGCCGCTGCACCCCGGCACCCACGAGCCGATCGGCCCGGACGCCCTGGAGCCGCTGTTCCCGATGGAACTGATCATGCAGGAGGTCAGCGACCAGCGGTACGTGGAGATCCCCGGCGAGGTGCTCGACGTCTACCGCCAGTGGCGGCCCGCCCCGATGATGCGCGCCTACCGGCTCGAGGAGGCACTGGGCACCACCGCGCGCATCTACTACAAGTACGAGGGTGTCAGCCCGGCGGGTTCGCACAAGGTCAACACCTCCGTGCCGCAGGCGTACTACAACGCCGAGGCCGGTACCCGCAAGCTCACCACCGAGACCGGCGCCGGCCAGTGGGGCACGGCCCTGAGCTACGCGAGCGCACTCTTCGGCCTCGAGTGCGAGGTGTGGCAGGTGGGCGCCAGCTTCGACCAGAAGCCCTACCGGCGCATGATGATCGAGACGTTCGGGGCCACCGTGCACCGCTCGCCCTCGACGCTCACCGAGTCCGGCAAGCACTTCCTGGAGGCCGACCCGGAGCACCCTGGCTCGCTGGGGATCGCGATCTCCGAAGCCGTGGAGGTGGCCGCCGGTGATCCGAGCGTGAAGTACGCGCTGGGCTCGGTGCTCAATCACGTGCTCCTGCACCAGACGATCATCGGTGAGGAGGCGCTGCTGCAGATGGCCAAGGCCGGCGACACCCCGGACGTGGTCATCGGCTGCACCGGCGGCGGCTCGAACTTCGCCGGCCTGGCGTTCCCGTTCATCCGCGAGACCCTGGCCGGGAAGATGAGCCCGGTGATCCGCGCCGTGGAGCCGACCAACTGTCCGACGCTGACTCGCGGGGAGTACGCCTACGACTTCGGCGACGCCTCGGGCATGACGCCACTGATGAAGATGTACACCCTGGGCCACAGCTTCGTGCCCGACCCCATCCACGCCGGCGGCCTGCGCTACCACGGCATGTCTCCGCTGCTGTCCCACGCCTACGACCAGGGCCTGCTCGAAGCCGAGGCCGTGCCCCAGACGGAGTGCTTCGACGCGGCCATCCGGTTCGCCCGCACCGAAGGGATCGTGGCCGCGCCCGAGTCCAGCCATGCGATCGCCGCGGCGATCCGCGAGGCGCAGCGGGCCACCGAGGCCGGCGACGAGCGGGTCATCCTGATCGCCCTGTCGGGTCATGGGCATTTCGACCTCGCCGCCTACGACGCCTACCTGGGTGGCCGGATGGTCGACACCGATACCCCGGACGAGAGGTTCGCGCCCTCTCTGGCGGAGCTGCCCACCATCTGATCGGAGCTAGAGCACCGGGGCGATTCGGCGCAATCGTGGTCCGTGCGTCAAACTTGGATAGTGCCATCCCTGACCTCGAGCCGCGCCGAGGGCGTGCTCCTGCCCGACCCGGAGCTCGACGCCCGGATCGGGGTCAGCATGGGCGAGGTGGAGGACCTGCTGCGCCGCTCGGTGGTCAGCGACTACCCGTTCGTGACCAGCGCCGCGCGGCATCTCGTGGACGCCGGCGGCAAGCGGTTCCGGCCCCTGGTGACCTTGCTGGCCGCCCAGTTCGCAGGCCCGCAGGAGCCGGGCGTGGTGCCTTCGGCGGTGGTCGTCGAGCTCACCCACCTGGCCACGCTCTACCACGACGACGTGATGGACGAGGCTCCGCTGCGCCGCGGGGCGGCCTCGGCCAACGCCCGCTGGGACAACACGGTGGCCATCCTCACCGGGGACTTCCTGTTCGCGCGGGCCTCGGACCTGCTGGCCGACCTCGGCCCGGAAGCCGTGCGCATCCAGGCGCGCACCTTCGAGCGGCTGTGCACCGGCCAGATCCGCGAGACGGTCGGCCCCGGCGACGGCGAGGACCCGATCGGTCACCACGTGTCGGTGCTGGCCGACAAGACCGGCTCCTTGATCGCCACCGCCGGCCGGTTCGGGGCGATGATGTCCGGCGCCGACGAGGCGACCATCGAGACGCTGGCCACCTTCGGTGAGCGGATCGGCGTGGCCTTCCAGCTGGCCGACGACCTGGTCGACATCGGCAGCGATCCGGCCCAGTCCGGCAAGACCCCGGGCACCGACCTGCGCGAGGGGGTCGCCACCCTGGCCGTGCTGTACGCCCGCACCTCGCAGGACCCGGCGGATGCTCGCCTGCTGGAGCTGACCGCCGGTCCGATCGAGGACGACGCCGAGCACGCCGAAGCCCTTGCCCTGCTGCGCGCACACCCGGCCATGGGCCGTGCCCGCGAGGAGGCGCACCGCTGGGCCGACGAGGCGCGCTGCGCCCTGGCGCCACTGCCGGATGGCTCCGCCCGCAAGGCGCTGGAGATGCTGTGTGACTACGTGGTGGACCGGACCGGCTGATGGCCGTCCGCGATTCCAGCGGACTGCGCGCCGGGATCGCCTCGGGGTTCGGCGCCTACCTGCTCTGGGGACTGTTCCCCCTGTATTGGGGCTTCCTCGAGCCGGCGAGCCCCACCGAGGTGCTGGCCGCGCGCGTCGTGTTCTCGCTGATCTCCCTGGGCCTGCTGGTCACCGTCGTGGGCCAGTGGGTCGACGTCCGGGCGGTGCTGGCCGACCGCCGCCGGCTGGGCATCCTGACCGTCGCGGCGTTCATCGTCTCGGTGAACTGGGGAGTCTTCATCTGGGCGGTGGACAACAACCACGTGGTCGACGCATCGCTGGGCTACTTCATCAACCCGCTGGTCTCCGTGGCTCTGGGCGTGCTGGTGCTGCGCGAGCGGCTGCGCCGGCTGCAGTGGCTGGCCGTGGGGATCGCGACGGTGGCCGTGGTCTACGCAACCCTCTCGGTGGGCCGACTGCCCTGGATCGCACTGGTGCTCGCGTTCTCGTTCGGCATCTACGGGCTGGCCAAGAAGCTGGCCGGGGTGGACGCCATCGCCAGCCTGACCGTGGAGATGCTGGTCCTGACGCCGGTGGCCTTGGCCTACATCGCGTGGCTGGCCGGTCGCAATGACCTGGTGTTCGGTACCCAGGGTCTCGGGCACGCGCTGCTCATGTTCGGCGCCGGGCCAGTGACCGCGCTGCCGCTGCTGCTCTTCGGGTTCGCCGCCCACCGGGTGCCGCTGTCCGTGCTCGGCCCGCTGCAGTACGTGGCGCCCAGCCTGCAACTGGTCATCGGCGTCTGGGTGCTGGGCGAGCAGATGAGCACGCAGCGCTGGCTGGGCTTCGTGGGCGTGTGGATCGCGCTGGTGGTGTTCACCGTCGACCTGGTGCGCGCCACCCGCGCTGGTGGCCAGGCGCGCGTGCCCGCCCTGGTCGAGGACCTGTAGGCCCGGCCGTGGGCGAGGACGTGGCGGTGCCCGGCGGGCCGGTGATCCCGGCCGGGGAGCTGACCTGGCGGTTCTCCCGTTCCTCCGGCCCGGGCGGCCAGGGCGTTAACACCACCGACTCGCGAGTTGAGCTGCGCTTCGACGTGGCCCGCAGCGACGCCCTGAGCCCCACTCAGCGCACCCGCGCGCTGGCCCGGCTGGAGGGCCGGCTCGTGGACGGGGTCCTGTCCGTCGTGGCGTCCGCGGAGCGCTCACAACTGCGCAACCGGCAGGCTGCCCACCGTCGGCTTGCCGCACTGCTGGCCGCGGCGATCGCCCCGCCACCGGCCCGGCGCCGGCCCACCCGACCCAGCCGGGGTTCGGTCCAACGCCGGCTGACGGCCAAGAAGCGGCGCGGTCAGACCAAGCGCCTGCGTGGCTCGACCGACGACTGAGCGGTGGGCCGCGTGGGTGGGCTGGTGTCAGGCGGTGGCCAGGTCCGCCAGTGGGGCCACGTCCGGGGTTCGCAGGCGCACCGACTCTGCGGCGGCATCGTCGGGCTCGGCCTCGGCAGCCGCCTCCGCCTGCGCGCGCCCGGTGTAGCTGGCGACCTCGGCAGCCAGCCGCTCGGCGTCCCAGCCCAGCAACTCGCCGGTGAGGGTCGCGATCTCGTCGAGCGCGGCCAGGCCGCGGTCGCGCATCTCGTAGTTCAGGCGGGTCCGGTGCAGCATCACGTCCTCGAGGTGCACGACGCCCTCGTGGGTCGCCGCGTAGGCGATCTCCGCGCGCAGGTAGGCCGGCGCGTGCTCGAGGGGGCGGGCCAGGTCCGGCCGGGCGGCGATCGCGTCCACGAGGTCGCCGAGCAGCGAGCCGTAGCGGTGCAGCAGGTGATCGACCATCTGGCCGCTCCAACCGTAGGTGCGCGCGACCACGGCGGCCCGGCGACCGAGGGCCTCGAGGCCGACGGCGCCGACCAGCGGGATCCGCTCGGTGATCGAGGGCAGGTCAGCGGCCCGCTCACCGAGGGCGAAGTCGACCGCGTCCTTGGCCATGACCCGGTAGGTCGTGAGCTTGCCGCCGGCGATCACGGTCAGGCCGGGGATCGGCGAGGCTGTCGTGTGCTCGCGGGAGACCTTCGCCGAGGACGTGCCGGCCATGGTACCGGGCTGCAGCAGCGGGCGCAGACCTGCCCACGTGCCGATGATGTCGTCCCTGGTCAGCGGGGTGGCCAGCACCTCGTTGGCGTGCTCGAGGACGTAGTCGATGTCCGCAGCCGTGGCCACCGGGTGCGCCAACTCCTGGGTCCAGGGCGTGTCGGTGGTGCCGATCAGCCAGTACCGCGACCACGGGATGATGAACAGGACCGACTTCTCGGTCTGCAGGATCAGCCCGACCTCGCCTCGGATCCGGTCGCGGGGCACCACGATGTGGATCCCCTTGGAGGCAAGCACCTTCAGCCCGCCGGGGCTGCCGGCCAGGGACTCGGTCTGCTCGGTCCAGACGCCGGTGGAGTTGATCACGGCGCGGGCCCGGACCCGCAGCTCACGGCCGGTCTCCAGGTCGGCGATCTTCGCCCCGTCGACGCTGCCGGACTCGTCCTTCGTGAGTTCCACGACCTGGGTGCGGGAGGCGGCCAGTGCGCCGTATGAGGCGGCTGTGCGCACGAGGGTGAGCACGAGGCGGGCGTCGTCGACCGTCGCGTCCCAGTACTGCAGGGCCCCGACGGCCGCGTCGTGGCGCAGGTCGGGGAAATGGGCGAGCATGCCCTTGCGGGACAGGTGCCGGTGCAGCGGCAGGGCCCGGCGGCGCGGGGAGGCCGTGGCCAGCGTGTCGTACAGCGCGACGCCCGCCCCGACGTAGGCGCGCTCCCACACCCGGTGCTCCAGGGGGTAGAGGAAGGCCACGGGCTTGACCAGGTGCGGGGCCAGGCGGGTCATCAGCAGGTCGCGTTCGGTCAGGGCCTCGTGGACGAGGTGGAAGTCGAGCATCTGCAGGTAGCGCAGGCCGCCGTGCACGAGTTTCGACGAGCGACTCGAGGTGCCGCTCGACCAGTCCTGGGCCTCCACGATGCCCACGCGCAGACCACGCGTGGCCGCCTCGAGTGCGATCCCGGCGCCGGTCACGCCGCCCCCGACCACGAGCACGTCCAGCCCGGCGTCGTCGCTCATCTGGTTCAGGGCCTCGGTGCGGGACTCGGTCGTCATGATGGACGTCAACATGGGTCTGCCTCCTTCAGGGGTGCGGGCACCGGTCGATGGCGAGGGCTGCCAGCACCGAGGGGCCGCTGCTACATCCATCATCGGTGTACCGTGCGCGTACGTGCAAGAGCCATGCATGAATGTGCAGATGGGGCAGTGGGCCGTGGTCGAACGTGAGGAGTGGATGCGCATCGCGGCGAGCATGTACTACCTGCAGGACGAGCAGATGGATGCGATCGCACGCCGTCTCGGGACCTCGCGCTCCACGGTCTCCAGGCTGCTGCGGGCTGCCCGCGACAGTGGTCTGGTCCAGATCTCCGTGCGCGCGGAGGCCGATGTCGCCACCGGACTGGCACAGCGACTGCGCCAGTCCCACGGCGTGCGCGCCCACGTCGTGCCAGTACGAGTGGGAGCCGGGGAGATCCAGCGCCTGGACCAGGTGGCGAATGCGGCCGCGCGGCTGCTGATGGACCTGTTCGACGACGGACTGGTGCTCGGCGTGGCCTGGGGCACGACCGTGAGCGCGGTGGCTCGTGCCCTGGGTCGCAAGCCCACCCGGGGCGGAACGGTCGTGCAGCTCAACGGCGCGGCCAACACGGTGACCAGCGGGGTCGACTACGCCAGCACGATCATCACCGCGTTCGGGGCCGCGTTCGACGCCGAGGTCCGGCACTTCCCGGTGCCCGCGTTCTTCGACTTCGCCGAGACCCGGGAGGCCATGTGGCGCGAGCGCAGCGTGCAACGTGTGCTGGCCGTCCAGCGCCGGGCGGACATCGCGCTCTTCGGCGTCGGCGCCCTCGGCGGCCAGGTCCCCTCGCACGTCTACTCCAGCGGCTACCTCGACGAGGGTGACTTGGGGGCGCTCTACTCGGCGGGGGCGGTCGGCGATGTGTGCACCGTCTTCCTGCGCGAGGACGGCAGCTACCAGGACATCGAGATCAACCGGCGCGCGACGGGACCGACCCCGCGGGAACTGGCTCAGGTGCCGCGCCGGCTCTGCGTGGTGGCCGGCGAGGCCAAGCTGCGGCCTCTGCTGGCTGCCATCCGCGCCGGGGTGGTCACCGACCTGATCATCGACGAGCCCACGGCCCGCCGCCTCGTCGCCCAGCGGCAGCCCGCGCGCCCGGGCCCGCGCGGTGGGTAGGTGGGTAGGTGGGTAGGCGGGCTCCCCGCGCTGGGTCGCCCTCGCGATCCATCGCCACCTCGATGCCCGGGCTGTCAGCGACCCACCCGCCGGGCAGGATGGGGCCATGAAGGTCGCCGATCGGGCCCAGGTGCCGCCGTTCGCCGTCATGGAGATCATCGCGGCGGCGAACGCGCGCCGAGCCGCGGGCCAGCATGTGCTGAACCTCGCCGCGGGCGAGCCGGCGGCGGGCGCCAGCCCCGTGGTGCGTCGGCGCGCGATCGAGCTGCTCGGTGTCGGTGACGGCCTCGGGTACACCGAGGCCCTGGGGGTGCCCGCCCTGCGCGCGGCCATCGCGGCGCACTACCGGGACTGGTACGACGTCACGCTCGCGCCGGGCAGTGTCGCGGTCACGACGGGATCCTCGGGTGGTTTCACCCTGGCCTTCCTGGCCGCGTTCGATGCCGGCGACCGAGTTGCGCTGGCCCGTCCCGGATACCCGGCCTACCGCAACATCCTGACCGCCCTGGGCTGCCAGGTGGTCGAGCTCGTGTGCGGGCCGCAGACCCGGTTCCAGCCGACCGTGGCGATGCTCGACGCCGTCCACGCGCAGCAGCCGCTCGCCGGCCTGGTCCTGGCCTCCCCTGCCAACCCGACCGGCACCATGGTCGACAGCGCCGAACTCGCTGGCATCGCGCACTGGTGTGCCGCGCACGGCGTGCGCCTGGTCAGCGACGAGATCTACCACGGGATCACCTACGCACAGGCCCGGGTCGCCACTGCTGCGCAGTTCCTGGCCTCGGGGGCGATCGTGGTCAACTCGTTCTCCAAGTACTGGGCGATGACCGGGTGGCGTCTGGGCTGGCTGATCCTCCCCGAGGACCTCGTGGCACCCGTGGACGCTCTGGCGGGCAACTTCGCACTCTGCCCGCCGGCCCTGGCCCAGCACGCCGGGATCGCCGCGTTGAGCCCGCCGGGGATGGCCGCGGCGCGGGAGAACGTCACGGGGTACGCCGCGACCCGGGACCTGTTGCTCGCGCGGCTGCCCGAACTGGGGTGGACCCGCGTCGCGCCGGCCGATGGCGCCTTCTACCTGTACGCCGACGTGTCGGCCAGCGGGATGGACTCGACCACCTGGTGCGCGCGCCTGCTCGACCGGGCGGGCGTGGCACTGACGCCGGGCTCGGACTTCGACCCGGTCGAGGGCCACAGCTACGTGCGGCTGTCCTTCGCCGCGCCCCTCGATGTGGTCAACGAGGCGGTCGACCGGATCATCGCCTGGCAGGACGCGTAGGCCCCGCCTCCCTCAGGCGAGCCGACCGTCTCCCGCGTCGGGCCCGGTGGCCTCGAGGCGGCGCTCGCCGGCCAGCCGCGCTGGTGATGCCACCAGGGCGACGCGCAGGACTCTCAGGGCGGCGTCGGCGGCACCCACGTGCAGTGTGCGTCGGCGGGGGGCCGAGTCGAGCATCTCGAGGGCCCAGCTGGGCTGCGTCGCCCACGCAGCGCGCGCCAGGACCCGGTAGCCCGGTCGCAGGGCGAGGGGTAGCGGGGCCTCGGTGACGAAGCGGTGCGTGCGGTGCACCACATCGTCCACCCGAAGCTCAGGGCCGAAGTCAGCGAACCGCTCGGCGAGCCCGCCGACGGATCGGGGCGGATCGGCCACGCCCATCCGGGTGCCGACCACCGCCATGTCCGCGACGTAGGCATCAGGGTCGACTGCCCCCTCGCGGCCCAGGCACTGGTAGGCCGAGAGCATGGAGTCCACCAGCGCGATGTGCACCCATTCGAGCAGCCGCGGGTCTCCGGCGGAGTACGCCCTGCCGTCGGGCGCAGTGCCCTGGACGCGTCGATGCATCACGCGCACGGCGTCGACGGTCTGCTGGGCGAGGTCGGCCGAGCCGTAGGTGGTGGCCGCGATGAAGGCCCCCGTGCGTTGCAGCCGCCCGAAGGGGTCCTCGCGATAGGTCGAGTGCCGGTCGATGCCGGCCATGGCCAGTGGGTGCAGGGCCTGCAGGTAGAGGCTGCGGATCCCGCCGACGAAGGTGGCCACCGACCCGTGGACAGTCCAGATCGCATCCCCGGGTGCGAACCAGCCGGCAGCGCCCGCCGGACGACCGATCGCTCGTGCCACGTCGGACTGGCCGTCGGTGCGCCCGGAGAGAACTTCGCGCACGGCCGTGGCCAGCGGGGACAGCAGCGTGCTGGAGGCCATGGGACAAGGGTGGATCAGGCGGCGCGTGTGCGCATCCGCGGCACCGACTCGGGCCGGAACGTTCTGATGGGGACGAGGGGGCTGTCAACCTGATTCCTGGTGCCGTCCCGCTGGCCCTGCCCGGCGGGAGACCTGGGCCGGATCCACGTGGAGCGGTCCGGCAGCCGGCGCTGCACGCTGGTGCCGGGAGGCACTGAGCGCCGGCCCCTCGCGGGGATCCGGCGCGGGATCGCGGATCTGGCGAGCGCGCCGACCGGGTCCCCGAACCCGGCGAGTACGATTCTCCCAATTGCGCAGCCTCGTGCGACCCGCGAATGAGATGGCCGATGGATACCCACCTTGACACCGTTTTCCCCCTCCAGCTCACTCTGGAGGACCTGATCTACGACGACCACGACGGTCAGCAGCACTGGTCCCAGGTCGTGGGGCTGGCCGCTGACGGGGACGCCGTGATGGTCGTCTGCGAGGGCGACCCCGAGCCCCTGCGCCTGCCCGTGTCCCGGCCAGTGCGGGTGCGTCGGCGCGACGCGTCGGAGCACGCCGGAGCTCCGGGGCAGGGGGAGGACGTCGACTTCGTCGCCGACTACTACCCCGGTGACCTGGACTCGGCCATGGCTGCCCATGCCCAGCCCCAGCTGACCCCGGTGCGCTCGCGTCCGGGGCTCTCCGAGCCGCACTACGACGGGGTCTACGGCGGTGACCTGGACCACGTGATCGCCGCCCTGGGCGGCAAGTCCAAGGACGCCGACCGGGTTGCCCTCGAGGCTCGCGCGGCGGCCTTCCTGCGTCGCATGCTTGCGCCCGAGGTCGAGGACGTCGACGAGGACGCGGCGGCCGAGGACAACGACTCGGTCAACGAGCGGATGGCCGGTTGGTACGCCGGGGACCTGGGCTCGATCATGCCCCCGCGCAAGGACGCCTAGGCCCGTGGACCCGGTGGCCGCCGTGCCGGTCCCGGACACCTCCGGTTCCGGGGCGCCCGGTCCGCTCACCGGGTTCCGGTTCGTGGAGCTCGGCGGGATCGGACCGGTGCCGCACGCCGGGATGATGCTGGCCGACCTCGGCGCCACGGGCATCCGGGTGGACCGGCCCGGTGGCCAGCCGTTCGGCCACGCCCCGGGCCGCGACCCCCTGCTGCGGGGTCGCCCTACCAGGCAGCTCGACCTGCGCGAGCCAGCGGACCTGGCGCAGGCGCGCGCCCTCATCGACGAGGCCGACGTGCTCATCGAGGGCTTCCGACCCGGCGTGGCCGAACGGCTCGGCCTGGGGCCGGCCGAGTGCTGGGCGCGCAACCCGCGGCTGGTCTACGGCCGGATGACCGGGTGGGGGCAGGTCGGCCCGTGGGCCGACCGCGCGGGGCACGACATCAACTACAGCGCGATCGCCGGCTCCCTGCGGCATACCGCCCGCGCCGGTGAGCGCCCGGTGCTGGCCCTGAACCTGCTGGCCGACCACGGCGGCGGATCGACCTACCTGGTCATGGGCGTCCTGGCTGCATTGCTCGAGGTCATCCGGACCGGCCGGGGCGTGGTGGTCGACGCCGCGATGGTGGACGGCGCGGCCAACCTGATGAGCCTGGTGCACGGCATGCGCGCCCAAGGCATGTGGCCCAACCCGCCGGGTAGCAACACGCTGGACGGGGGCGCCCCGTTCTACGACACCTACGCCTGCGCCGACGGCCGGTACGTGGCCCTCGGGCCCCTGGAGCCCGCGTTCTACGCCGAGTTGCTGGCCGGATTGGGCCTGGACCCCGCCGAGCTGCCCGCCCAGTGGGACCCCACCGGCTGGCCGATACTTCGCGCGCGGTTCACCGAGGTCCTGGCCACCCGGACCCGCGACGAGTGGGCCGCGATCTTCGCGCCGACGAACGCCTGTGTCACCGCGGTGCTGGACATGACCGAGGCTCCCGACCACCCTCAGCTGGCCGCCCGGGGCACCTTCGTCTCGGACCCGGTGACCGGCGCCCGGGTGCCCGGTCCGGCGCCCCGGTTCGGCCCACGCAGTCGCCGATAGCGCCCCGCCGACGTCGCGCTCCAGCCCACGCAGTCGCCGCCAGCGCCCCGGTCGACGTCGCGACCATGGTCCCTATCGGCGCCCTGCCTCCGCGCGGCAGGATTGGTCAGTACAGAGCGGGGCTGCCCGCGGTGGGTGCCGGTTGCCGCTTCGGCCGAGGAGGGATGCCAGATGTCAGGGTCCACACAGGTGGTCGTCGGGTACGACGGATCGCCGGACGCCCGCGCAGCACTGGACTGGGCCATCCGAGAGGCCTCCTCGCGGGGCTTCGGGATACGGCTGGTCTACTGTGCGCCGGACCTGCGCGCCTGGGACGGCACCGTGGTGGCGATGTCCGGGGCCCCGGTGCTCACCACGGACCCAACCGACGCGGGCGCGGACCTGATGGCTGCGGCTGCCGATCTCGTGACCGCGGCCGACGTGCCTGTGGAGACGCTCACGAGCACCGGCTCACCAGCCGGAGTGCTGGTCGAGCAGAGCAAGTCGGCAGCGATCGTGGTCATCGGCTCACGCGGGCACGGGGCCGTGGCCTCAGCGATCCTCGGGTCGACGGTCGCCCACGTCGCCTCGCACGCCCACAGCCCGGTCGTCGTCGCCCAGGCACGAGGTACTTTGCAGGGGCCCGTGGCCGTCGGGGTGGACGGCTCGGAGCACTCCGAGGCCCTGGTCGGGTGGGCCATCGACTACGCGTCGCGGCACGGCCTGCCCCTCGAGGTCGTGCACAGCTACGCCATCCCCGTGTACCCCGGGGTGGTTCCCTATGTGCCTCCGGAGGAGATCACCGAGGCCACGCGGGAGTTCGAGGAGCGGGTGACCGCTGAGTCGTTGGCAGGCTGGCGCGAGCGCTACCCGGACGTCGAGGTGACCGCGACCGTCCTGCATGGCCGGCCGGGCCCGATCCTGGTCGAGATCGCTGATCGCGCGAGCCTCACGGTCGTCGGCTCGCGGGGGCGGGGAGCGTTCCTCGGGATGCTGCTGGGATCGACGAGCCAGTCGCTGCTGCAGCACGCCCGGGGGTCGGTGGCTGTCCTGCGCTATCACAAGAACTGACCACCCCGGCCGGGTGCCTCAGCCGGGGATCGTCCAGGTGTCGCGCCCGGCCAGCAGCGAGGCCAGGTCCCCGCGGCCCCGTGCGGTACCGCGCTCCAGCTGCTCGGCCAGCAGCCGGTCGTAGACCGGTCGGCGCACGTCGCGGAAGACCCCGATCGCGGTGTTCTCCAGAGTGTCGAAGTCGGCCAGCCGGGACAGCGCGAAGGCGGTCGAGGGCTCAGTGGCATGCGCGTCGTGCACCCACAGGCAGTCCCCGTCGCAGTCGGCCACGTCCGCGACCACGTGCAGGACACCGTCGTCGCGGCGGGCCACCCCCTTGTGCCCATCGCGGCCGAACCGGACCGGCTTGCCGTGCTCGAGTCGGATCAGGTTGTCGTCGCGGACCCCGTTGTCCTTCAACGACTCCCAGGCACCGTCGTTGAAGATGTTGCAGTTCTGGTAGATCTCGACCAGCGCGGAGCCCTCGTGGGCGGCCGCCGCGCGCAGCACCTCGGTCAGGTGCTTGCGGTCGGAATCGATCGCGCGGGCCACGAACGAGGCCTCGGCGCCCAGGGCCACCGAGATCGGGTTGAACGGGTAGTCGATCGAGCCCATGGGGGTGGACTTGGTGACCTTGCCGGCCTCGCTGGTGGGGGAGTACTGACCCTTGGTCAGTCCGTAGATCCGGTTGTTGAACAGCAGGATCTTGATGTTGACGTTGCGCCGCAGCGCGTGCAGGAAGTGGTTGGCCCCGATGCTCAGGGCATCACCGTCGCCGGTGACCACCCAGACCGACAGGTCCGGTCGGGAGGTCGACAGCCCGGTGGCGATGGCCGGCGCGCGACCGTGGATGGAGTGCATGCCGTAGGTGTCGACGTAGTACGGGAACCGCGAGGAGCACCCGATGCCCGACACGAAGACGATGTTCTCCCGGCGCACTCCCAGCTCGGGGAGGAAGGACTGCACCGCGGCCAGGATCGCGTAGTCCCCGCAGCCGGGGCACCAGCGGACCTCCTGATCGCTCTTGAAGTCCTTGGCCGACTGGGGCGCGTCGGCCTTGGGCACCAGCGATAGCGCCGAGGTGGTGGACAGGTCGATGGTCACAGCAGCTCCCTGATCTGGTCGGCCAGTTCGGTGGCCTTGAACGGCAGGCCGCGCACCTGGTTGTAGCCCTGGGCGTCGACGAGGTACTTGGCCCGGATGAGCATCGACAGCTGGCCGAGGTTCATCTCCGGGATGAGCACCCGGTCATAGCGGCGCAGCACCTCGCCGGTGTTGGCCGGGAACGGGTTCAGGTGGCGCAGGTGCGCTCGGGCCACCTGGCCGCCCTCGGCGCGGATGATCCCGCAGGCGGCACCGATCGGGCCGTGCGTGGAGCCCCAGCCCAGGACCAGGACCCGCGCGGCGCCGGAGGGGTCCTCGACCTCCAGGTCGCCGATGGTCGCCGAGATCCCGTCGACCTTCGCCGCGCGGGTCCGGACCATGAAGTCGTGGTTGTCCGGGTCGTAACTGATGGCCCCGGTGCCGTCGGCCTTCTCGATGCCGCCGATCCGGTGCTCGAGGCCCGGTGTGCCGGGGATCGCCCACGGCCGGGCCAAGGTGTCCGGGTCGCGCTTGAACGGCCAGAAGACCTCGGTGCCCTCGGGCAGCGTGTGGTTGGGCTCGGTGGCGAAGTCCACGTGCAGGTCGGGCAGGTCGGCGACCTCCGGGACGCGCCACGGCTCGGACCCGTTGGCCAGGTAGCCGTCGGAGAGCAGCATCACCGGGGTCCGGTAGTTGACCGCGATCCGGGCCGCCTCGATCGCGGCGTCGAAGCAGTCCGAGGGCGACTGCGGGGCCACGATGGGCACGGGCGCCTCCCCGTTGCGCCCGAACATCGCCTGCAGCAGGTCGGCCTGCTCGGTCTTGGTGGGCAGCCCGGTCGAGGGGCCGCCGCGCTGGACGTTGATGACCAGCAGCGGCAGCTCCATGGACACTGCCAGCCCGATGGTCTCGGACTTCAGCGCGATCCCCGGTCCCGAGGTGGTGGTGACCGCCAGCGATCCGCCGTACGAGGCACCGAGGGCGGCGCCGATGCCCGCGATCTCGTCCTCGAGCTGCAGCGTGCGTACGCCGAACTCCTTGTGCCGGGACAGCTCGTGGAGGATGTCACTGGCCGGCGTGATCGGGTAGGAGCCCAGGAACAGCGGCAGGCCGGCGAGCTCCGCGGCGGCGATCAGGCCGAAGGACAGCGCCATGTTGCCGGTGATGTTGCGGTAGGTGCCCGGCGGCATCACCGCGGGGCTCACCTGGTAGTGCACGGCGAAGTCCTCGGTGGTCTCGCCGTAGGCCCACCCGGCGTCGAACGCGGCCAGGTTGGCGGCCAGGATCTCGGGCTTGCGGCCGAACTTGTCCGTGAGGAACGCCCGGGTGCCCTCGGTTCCGCGCGAGTACAGCCAGCTCAGCAGACCCAGGGCGAACATGTTCTTCGCCCGCTGGGCCTCCTTCTTGGTGATGTCGAAGCCCTTGAGCGCCTCGACGGTCAGGGTGGTCAGGCTGACCGCATGCAGTGCGTAGGACTCCAAGCTGTCGTCGGTCAGCGGATCGGTGGTGTAGCCCACCTTCGCCACTGCCCGCGGGGTGAACTCGTCGGTGTTGATGATCAGGTGCCCGCCGCGGCGCACGTGGTGCAGGTTGCTGCGCAGCGCGGCCGGGTTCATCGCCACCAGCACATCGGCGGCGTCGCCGGGGGTGGCGATCGCGTGATCGGCGAAGTGCAGCTGGAACGCGCTGACACCATGGACTGTCCCCGCCGGGGCCCGGATCTCGGCGGGGAAGTCCGGCAGCGTGGACAGGTCGTTGCCGAACGACGCGGTCTCCTGGGTGAACCGGTCCCCGGTGAGCTGCATCCCGTCGCCGGAGTCGCCGGCGAAGCGGATGATGACCTGGTCGAGGGAAACCACCGGCTTGCTCACGGCCTGCGCCTTTCGCGTCCCGACGGCACTTCCGTGCGGGATGGGGTGATGGTCAGCAGCCTGAGGTCAGGTATGCCTTGCCTCCATTCTGGCCCATCGCCGACAGTGCTGCCCGGTACCCCACCCGGCATGGCGCCGCCGACCGGGGTCGCGCAGACTCCCGCCGGGGCCCACCTCGGGGTGCCCGCCTGCCCCAGGGACGTCCTCACACGAAGCGCGCGATCGGCCGGACCGCCTGCTCGCCGAGGCGCTGGCGCAGGTCGCGATCACGCCACCGCGCCAGTTCGACGCGCTCGGCCCGTTCGAGATCGCGCTCGAAGTCGCCGACGAGCTCCTGGGGGCCCCGCCCCCCGATCAGGATGCAGACCACCTCCTCGTCGTGATCCATCGATCGACGATTCGCGTTGGCCGAACCGATCATCGCCACGCAGTCGTCGATGGTCAGCACCTTCGTGTGCAGCATGGTCGGCTGGTAGCGCCAGACCTCCACGCCCGCCGTCAGCAGCGCGTCGTAGTAGCGCTCGCTGGTCAACCGCGAGACCGACTTGTCGTAGTGCGGACCCGGCAGGAGCACCTGCACCCGCACACCTCGCGCGGCGGCGTCGCGCAGCAGGTCCAGGAACGCGTCGTCGGGGGCGAAGTACGCGCTCTGCAGGGTGATCCGCTCCTGGGCCGCGGTGAGCAGCGCGAACCATGCCGTCTGGATGTCGTCCCAGCCCAGGGTCGCGGTGCCCCGCACCACCTGGACTACTTCCGCCCCGCCTGAGGTGAGCTGCGGGTACCGATCCCGCGGGTCGTCCAGGGAGCCCCCGGTCTCCGACCAGTTCTGCACGAACGCCGCGTACAGCCCGGCGACGGCAGGACCGCGCAGGCGGATCTGGGTGTCACGCCACTGCGAGGGGTCCCGCGCGGCGCCCTCCCACTCGGAGGCGATGCCGACCCCGCCGGTGAACGCCTGCTCTCCGTCCACGACGAGCACCTTGCGGTGCGTGCGATGGTTGTGCGTGAACGGTGAGCGCAGCCATGGCGGTCGGAACAGGCGCACGTCAGCTCCCGCCGAGGTCATGTCAGCCCGCAGCGCGGGTGACATCCGCGCTCCGCCGACAGCATCGATGAGCACCCGGACCCGGCGGCCCGCGGCCGCCCGCTCGGCCAGCGCCTTCGCGAACGCCTCTGCGGGCCAGCCCTGCCAGTAGACGTAGGTGAGCAGGTCGACTGTGTGCTCGGCGGTCCGGATCGCTTCCAGCATCGCCGGGAAGATCTGCTCGCCGTTGCGCAGCACCTCGACGGCGTTGCCCTGCGTCGCCGGGATCCCGAGCAGCATCTCGAGCCGGCGACGCATCCGGTCCTGGTCAACGGCCACGTGCGGTCCCTCCGCCGTCGGGGTGGACGGGCTCCACGCCTTCCTTGGACCCTAGCGCGCGCGGATCCACCCCGAACCGGGTCCCGTCCGAGGTCGGCTGCCCCGGTACCCATCCGAGGGGTTGGGTGAAGCCGGGTCGGCGCGGGCAGGCGACCGTGATCTGCGGCGTTCCGGCCCCTTCGAGGGTCGCGGCCAACTGGCCGGGGTGCTGGTGGGCCGGCACCGGGCACGGTGGCCAGGTGCCCCAGCGCAGGTCCACCAGCGCATCGCAGATCCCGTCGAGGAGATCGTGGAGCACGGTTGCGGTGCTGGTGGTGTCCACGCCCCAGCCGAGCCCGTCGCCGGACTCAGAGCTGACCTCCACCAGGATCAGCGGGTCCCCGGTGGTCTGCGCACGCACCCGCGCCGACTCGCCCGGGAGGACCAGCCCGGCGCTGCGCAGCGATCCCCAGATCGAGTCGAGCAGCACCTCCACCTGGCGAAGCAGGGATTCGCTCATGGCTGGGGGAACCGGTCACCCAGCCATCGGGCGATCCGCTGGGCGACGACCTCCCAGCGGGTGTCGAGCATCATGTCGTGGGCCAGGTCGGCGATGACCTCGGTATCCGCGCCATAGGCGGCACCGGTTCGCCGTACCTGCGCAGGTGAGAACAGCGCGTCGTCAGCTGCCCCGAGCACCAGCATCGGCACCCGGCGGACGCGCTTCGGGCGCACGAGGTCGAGGGCGACCATGTCCAGGAAGGTCAGGTAGGAGTCGTCCTGGAGCTGACGCTGGTAGCGCGCCACGTCCGCCGCGGGCAGGGACGCCGAGAAGAACGACTCCCGGGCCAGTTCCGGGGTCGCGACCAGTGGCGCCAGCCGCAACTGCGCGTTCGCCTTCAGGAACGGCCAGGGATGCTGGCGCACTGTCCGAAGCGTCGCCTGCACGGCGCCGGTCGGGGGTACCGCCGCCAGCAGCACCGCTGCGGGGGCAGAGTGTTGCTCGAGGTACTTCTGCACGACGAAACCGCCGAGCGAGTGGCCGACGAGGACTGGCGGCGCCGGCAGCCCCGAAACGACCGACGCCACGTCCTGGACGTGGTCGCGGACCCGGGTGCGCCGCAACCGGTCATGGCCCGGGCTGCCCCCGTGGCCGCGCAGGCTCATCGCCGTGCACGAGTAGCCACGCTCGGCGAAGAACGGCAGGAATTTCTCGGCCCAGCACCAGGCGCCGTGCCACAGGCCATGCACGAACAGCAGCGGTGGCCTGGAGTCGCGTTCGGTCGTCGCCGCGTCCGCGGGCCCTCGGGTGATCAGCTCCAGTGTCACAGGGCACAGGATGCTCCCCACCCGAGGGCCTGAGCCCGACGGGGTGGGCGAGTGGGACACGACGCGCGCGGCACCCCCCACGGACCAACGGATCCGGTCGCTGAGCCTCGCTGCGGCTACCGTGGGCCCGTCACCGTGTGGAACGTGGGGGTTCGAGTTGCTGATGACCGACATGCCCGACTCGATGGACGAGGCTCGGCCCTTGTCCGGGCTGGGCCGGCTGGCGGCGTGGGTGGGCGGTATCGCCTACCTGGGCGCGTCGGTGGCCGTGCTCCTTCGTGGTGACGACCCGTGGCCGGCGCTGTTGTGGGTCCCGATCGCCCACGCGCTGGTCCTGGCCGTCGTGTGCGGGCTGACTGCGTTGCTGCTCTACGGCCAGGCCAGCCTCGTGCGGCGCCGCGGCTACGTGTGGCTGGGCGGCACGTACCTCTACGTGTCGATCCTGCTGCTGTGCCTGCCGGTGTTCTACCCGGGTGGCTTCGGTGGGCAGGACCCACTGCTGGGGGGGCTGCAGTCAGCGCCCTGGCTGTTCTACATCTGGCATGTCGCGTTCGCCGGGGGGCTGCTCGCCTCCGCGTGGGTGCTACACACCGACCGGGTCACGTATCGGCGCCCCGGCCTGCGCATGGACCCGCGATGGTCGGCACTGGGCGTGGTGATCGCGGGGCTGCTGACCGCAGCACTGGTCGCAGCGCCCGAGCGCGCGTTGCGGCCGATCCTGGTGGATCAGGATGGCCGACTGACCTCGCTGAGCGTCGCCCTGGACTGGGGGCTGCTCGGGCTGTCCCTGGCCGGCGCGGGACTGGCGCTGTGGTGGCAGCGTGGCGGTGCGGTGATCCAGCGGTGGCTGTCGGCTGTGCTCCTGCTCCAGCTCGGTGCAGCGATCGTGAACATGAACACCGACGAGTGGTCCTTCAGCTGGTTCTTCGACCGACTGTTCGGCATGGTTGCGCTGACCGGTCTGCTCATGGTCCTGGTGTACAACCTCGCGAGGGCAGGGCACGCGACGAGCGTGGCGGCGCACTCCGATGGGCTCACTCGCAGCAAGAGCCGAGTCGCCTTCACCCACGCGATGATCGAGGAGATCGCCGCGGCCCGCGCGCGTGGGTCCTCGGTCGCTCTGCTGTGGGTGGACCTCGACGGCTTCAAGAGCGTGAACGATCAGTTCGGTCACCCGGTGGGCGATGACGTGCTGGCCGTGATGGTGGCCCGGGTCCTGGGACAGGTGCGCGACGGCGATCACGTGGGTCGTCTCGGCGGCGACGAGATCGGAGTCCTGCTCGGCCAGGGCGCGCAGCAGGTGCGGGCAGTCGATGTGGCCGAGCGCATCCTGGCCGCCCTGCGCGAGCCGATCCATGTCGAAGAGCTGTTGCTCCACATCACGGGCTCCCTGGGGATCGCCACCTTCCCGACCGACGGTGCCACGCCCGACGAGCTGTTCATCCGCGCGGATCTGGCCATGTACGCGGCGAAGAGCGGCGGCGGGGACCAGTGCGTGCAGTTCAGCGCTGAGCTCGGCTCGGAGGCGATGGACCGGGCGCAGCTGCGTCACGACCTGGCCCGCGGGGTGCGCGGCGCGGAGTTCGAGTTGGTCTACCAACCGATCGTGACGCTGACCTCCGGTGCTGTCGCGGGTGTGGAGGCCCTGGCGAGGTGGCGCCACGACGGCACACTGGTCCCGGCCGCGAGGTTCATGGCCTTCGCAGAGCGGACGGGCCAGATCGTCGCGATCGGGCGTCGGATCCTCGACGTCGTGGAGCGTGACATCGAGCAGGTCCTGGCCGCGCTGCCCGACGACGGGTTCCTCACGGTCAACCTCTCCGCGCGGGAGTTGGCTGATCAGATCCACCTGGACCGACTCCTGACCGGTCCGCTGCAGGCATGGTCGGGTCGGGTCGTCATCGAGGTGACCGAGTCCTCCGAGCTGATGGAGAGGCCCGACCTCGCCCACGGCCTGCTGCGCCTGCGCTCGGCGGGGTACCGGCTGGCCGTCGACGACTTCGGGGCCGGGTTCTCGAACTTCGCCCGCCTGCAGGCGATGCGCCCGGAGCTGCTCAAGGTCGATCGCTCGCTGGTGGTGCGCGCCGGTACCGGGGCCGAGGGAGGGATGGCGTTCCTCGCCGCCGCCCGCAGCGTGGCCCAGAGCCTGCAGAGCCAAGTCATCGCCGAGGGCCTGGAGACCCCCGCGGAGCGCGACGCTGTGCTCGCGACCGGCATCACCCTGGCCCAGGGATACCTGCTGGGGCGACCCGTCGCCCTCGAGCTGCTCCCCGAAGTCGTCGCCCGCGCGGCGGGCCGCTAGCGCCGAGCAGGGTCCGTTCCTTGCTGGTGTGAGCCAGGCGCAGCGCGCGAGGACGGTCCGCGCCGTCGGGTTCGAGCGCGCCCGAGGCTGGCGGCGGCCCAGCCCGGCAGGCCACAGCCTCGGAAGCGAGCAGACCGACGCGTTCCAGCCCGCGACCAGCGGCCCTGCGCGGCGTACTGTCCTTGCTACGGAGCCATTCAGGCTTCCGACCACGGGAGTCCCGATGGCAGACAAGTCCCCGCGCCAGCACATGGCCAAGAAGTCCGGCAAGTCCCTGAAGGAGAAGCGCGCCGACAAGCACGCGAAGGTCGACTCGCGCAATCAGGTGGCGACCACGCTGCCAGACAAGAAGCGCTGATCCCGGTCACCTGTGGTGTGTCGGCGCGGACCGTCGACGCGACGAGGGTGGGCTGCCTACAGTGACCGCCGGACGCTGGTCGCCCCCGATCGATGCGGGGCCCTGGTGTCCATGAGCCGATCGATCTCGGCTAGTCGAGTTGTCCACTGCCCGTGTCGCCGCCTTCGGTAGGCCTGCACGACCTCGAAGAATCCGCGCCCTATCCCCACGTTGTGGCGGCCCGCGTGAACCAGTGCCCATAGGACGCCCATCGGCACCAGGAGCACCGAGGCGATGAAGGCGGCCCCAGAAGCGGCCTCGTCGTGTCGGATGGCGCTGATGACCGACAAGACCAGCCCCAACGCAGTGGCGCCAAGGACGGCTCGGCCGACACGCTGAGGCCACTTGCCGTGTGTTGTGATGGGCGTCTTGACGGCCACCAGGCTGGCGGTCCATACGGCCAGCCACAGCAGCACGGCGTACGTGACGGAGTAGGCGAACTCCATCGGCGTGCGGAACAGGAAGTGCCACAGGCCCGGCAACGCAGCCAGCACCGCGGCGAAGCCGCACAGTGCAACGCGTCTGAACCGCGCGCGACCGCGCTCCTCGGGTGAGATCTGGGCCAGAGCGGCCATGTCCCGCGTGATCCTGGTGATCGACTCACCGACGTCATGGCGCTGGATCGACAGGAAGACCGTGTCCTTGCTGCGTTGTGTGCTGGCGGCCGCAAGCAGCACGGTGATCGCCGCGATCGCCAGGAGGCCCATCAGGTAGCCGAGGTACGGAAGCCGGGTCAGCGCGATCGAGATCGAGCCAGCAGCGGCAAGGTTGCCCGCGACCGTCAGTTCCTCTGCCCAGAGTTGGACGAGGGTCTCGTCCTCGGGAGGCTGCGAATCCGGGCGCCAGATACTGGTGGTCAGCGCGATGGACAGCACCGCGACCAAGGCAAGCAGGGCTGTTGCCAGCAGGACCGCGTCGGCATTGTCGATTCCGAGCGTCAACAACCACCTCCGGTCATCCCTGGCCAAGGCACGCCCAGCGGCACCGCGGGGTCGCCCCTGTGCCGCTCCAGGAATGCACCTCGCGCACTGAGGCGGGAGGACCGACTACCCCTCGGGGGTCATCGCCGCGAGCATCCGCTGGCTGGCTTCCCGGACCAGGAGACGTTCCTCGTCGGTCAGTTCACCGGCGCGCTGCTCCACGATCCACGCGACCCGATCGGACGGACGTCGGAGTGGAACAGCAGCCACACCTGGGCGTCCGCAGGTTCGCCGGTGCCGTCCAGCACGGCCCTCGTCCACCTCGTTGCGGTGCGCTTGCCGGGAGCAGGGCCTACCAGGCGTCAGCGTCCATGGCGCCGGTGTGGTTAGCCTAGGGCCGTGATCGATGCGGACACGGTCGGCCTTGCGGTGGCGCGGCGCTGGGTGCAGGTGGGC
Source organism: Candidatus Nanopelagicales bacterium (assembly GCA_049688395.1). Lineage (GTDB taxonomy): Bacteria > Actinomycetota > Actinomycetes > S36-B12 > CAIYMF01 > Prado023. The sequence goes on along the minus strand of JBAVKQ010000113.1, from coordinate 7,563 downwards.
ACGGCCCGGGTGGCCGTGGACGTCTGCGAGCTCGGCCTGGCCTGCTGCGGGGTGGAGGTCCGGGAGGCGCGCCGCATCGCGCAGTCGCTGGGTGCGGTGCTGCCCGAGGCCGCCAGCGACGCCGAGGCGGCCGACCTCAACGTGCTCGTCGTCGCCGGAACGGTCACCACCGCTCTGGCTCCAGCGCTGGCCCAGGCCTACCGGAACCTGCCCGAGCCACGCGCCGTGCTGGCCTTCGGTGCGTGTGCGGCCACCGGCGGACCGTACTGGGACTCCTACAGCGTGCTGCCCGGAGCGCATGAGGTGTTGCCCGTCGATGTCTGGGTGCCCGGCTGCCCACCAAGGCCGGCGGACCTGGTGGCCGGACTCGAGCAGGTGCTGCATGCGCGCGGATGAACAGCGGATCGACGCTGGCCAGTGGCACCCCGTCTGTGCCGCGCTCGTCGCCGACGGCGCGTCGATGCTGGACATGATCGCCGCAGTCGACGAACCAGGACGCGCGCAGATCGACCTGGTCGTGCACCTGGTCGACGTCGACGCTGGCCGGCGCCACCTGGTGTGGACCGCGGTGCCGCGTGCCGAGCCGGAGCTGGCCTCGCTGACCGGCCTGCTGCCCGGGTCCGCCTGGCACGAGCGCGAGATCCACGAGATGTTCGGTGTGCGCTTCGCCGGCAACCCCGACCTGAGCCCGCTGCTCACCGACGGGCAGGCCGGATTCCCGCTGCGGCGTACCACCGCGCTGCCCCGACGGGTGGCAACACCGTGGCCCGGGGCGGTGGATCCCGCGGATCGACCGGCGTCCGGTGGCCGGGTCGCCGCCCGCCCGCGCACCCGCCCGGGTCCGCCGGGAATCCCCTCGGAGTGGAGCCCATGAGCCTGCATGCGCGGATCGCGCTGATCGCCGAGCAGTGCACTTCGTGCATGCTGTGCGTGCGGGAGTGCCCCACGTGGTGCATCAGTCTCAGCGCGCACCAGGAGCAGGTGGGCGACCCCGGTGCCCGGCGCCCGCGCACGGCCAATGTGCTCGACGAGTTCGTCATCGACTGGGGGCTGTGCATGTACTGCGGGATCTGCGTGGACGTGTGTCCGTTCGACGCCCTCCAGTGGCGTCCCGATCCGGTCGCGCCCACCGCTCGGGCCGGGGGTCTGGCACATGGGATCGAGGAACTGGCACCCTGATCCCGCCGAACCGGCGCAGGTCAGGCCGGGCGCGCGGTCGCGGTGCACACGCCCGCGGGATCAGACCGCGGGATCAGGCCCGGGATCAGACCCGGGATCAGGCCTACCGCATCGAGGCGGGCAGCAACAGGGCATGCAGGTCGGCGGGGGCGCGCACCAGCGCGTCGGCCCCGGCAGATGCCAGTTCCTGCGCACTGCCGTAGCCCCACAGGACCCCCACGCACGGCATCCCCACGGCCAGGGCGCCGATCACGTCGTGCGCGCGGTCACCGATCATCACGCAGTCGGCCGCCGGCCGGTCGAGCCGGGCCAGGACTTCGGCGATGACCTCGGCCTTGCGGGTGCGCCGGCCGTCGAGCTCGGATCCCACCACCACCGTGAAGAACCCGGTCAATCCGAAGTGGGCCAGGATCGACTCGGCGTACACCTGCGCCTTCGAGGTGGCCAGGGCCACCGTCCGCCCAGCGTCGGTCAGCGCGCCCAGCAGCTCGGGGACCCCGGCGTACACCGAGTTCTCGTACTGCCCCTGCTCGGAGTAGTGCTCCCGGTAGGCCGCGATCGCGTCCTGGGCGCGCGCCGGCGGCAGACCGCACGGCCCGGTGAACGAGTCCAGCAGCGGCGGGCCGATGAATGCGGCCAGCACCGCCTCGTCGGGGATCGGCTCCCCGAGAGCCCTCAGCGCGTGTCGCACCGAGGCCAGGATGCCCGGCCCGCTGGCGGTCAGCGTGCCGTCGAGGTCGAACAGGACCACCGGAGGGCCGGCCCAGTCCGCATTCACCGGTAGTTGACGAACTGCACCGCGAAGTCGAGGTCTGCCTCGCGCACCAGCTGCTGCACGGCCTGCAGGTCGTCGCGCTTCTTCGCGCTGACCCGCAGTTCCTCGCCCATGACCTGCGACTTGACCCCCTTGGGTCCGGTGTCGCGGATCAGCTTGTTGAGCTTGCTGGCCTGCTCCTTGGAGATGCCGGCCTTCAGCGTGCACGAGATCCGCGTCTCCTTGCCCGACTGGCGCGGTTCGCCCGCGTCGAGGGCCTTGAGCGAGACCTGGCGCCTGACCAGCTTGTCCTTGAGCACGTCCAGGGCGGCCATGGCACGCTCCTCGGTGCTGGAGACGATCTCGATGCCGTCCTCACCGCGCCAGGCGACCGAGGTGCTGGTGTTCTTGAAGTCGAACCGCTGAGCCAACTCCTTGGCGGCCTGGTTCACGGCGTTGTCGACCTCCTGGTGGTCGACCTTGCTGACGATGTCGAAGCTGCTGTCTGCCATGACAGCAGGGTAGCCCGGGCGGCCGCCGGCGGGCAGCCGATGTCCTCGGTCAGCGCTCCCGGGCAGCCCCCCACGGCACCCGGTCGGTCAATCGGCCACCACGACCTGGTTGCGGTTGCTCGCCTTGGCCTGGCGCAGGCCGGTGTCGGCCGCAGAGAGCAGGCCGCGGACGTCCTGGTCGGGGTGGACTGCGGCCACGCCGATCGACACCCCCATCGGTGCGTCGATGCCCGCCAGACGGGTACTGGCGATGGCTGCGCGGATCCGCTCGGCGCACGCCGCTGCGTCGGCCAGAGTGGTGTCCGGCAGCAGGAGCGCGAACTCGTCGCCGCCGAACCGGGCGAGCAGGTCGTAGTTGCGCGTGGACTGCGTCAGCAGCTGAGCGGTGGCCTCGATGTACAGGTCGCCGGCGAGAAGGCCGTGCCGGGTGTTGACCGCCTTGAGCCCGTCGAGGTCCATCAGCAGCAGTGCGAGCGGCTGACCAGTGCGTCGGGCCCGGCGCAGCTCGGCGTCGGCGAGCGGCTGGAAGCCCGGCCAACTCAGCAGCCCGGTCTTGGGGTCGCGCGAGGCAAGGCGCAGGCGGGCGTGCTCGCGCACGGTCAGGTGGATCCACACGAAGAGCCCGACCACGAGCAGAGTCCCCGGAGTGGGGTAGAGCAGGCAGAACACGGCCCCGAGCAGGACCTCCGGGGTCTGCACCAGCAGCTCGCGCCACTGCAGCAGCGGCAGGTCCCGGGCGTCGAGTCCGTCCCAGCCGCGGGCCAGGTTCACCACGAGCAGGGCCTTGGTCAGCACCATCAGAAGGCCGGCCTCGGCCAGGGCCGCGACGCTGGCCGGATCGGTCTGGTCCGGCGGCCAGCCGGGGGCCAGGAACGCGAACGTCAGGGCCGCTGTGCTGATGGTCGTGACCCGGAAGGTGGCATTGCCCACCACCTCGACCCAGCCGCGCGCGCTGGTCACGAACCCGAGGGAGGTGACCACCGCCACTGCCAGGGACAGGCCCGGAGGCAGCAGGATGGCCGCCGGGAGCAGCACCGTGTTGGCGGCGGTCGCCACCTGCACCCGGCCGGCCCGATCCGAGCCCCACACCATCCGGGTGGCATCCATCCCCAACGCCGCCGCGCACAGCAGCGCGGCGAGGGCGAGGTCGCTGCTGGTGATGCCCGCGGGTCGGGTCGGGCTGACGACCCGGACCGCCCACACGGCGGCCCCCACCGCCACGCCCACATTCAGCAGCAGCGCGCGGAGCCCCGGCTGTGCCCTGCTGGCTGCCTGCACCGGTCACTCCCTGCGGTCGTCCACGACGGCGCACAGTGCTGGTCCGCACGCCACAGGCAATTTCGACAGCCACGTCGGCGGGCTGGAGGCGTCCGGCCCGTTTGGAGGCAACCGTGCCGCCCGGGTAACATTGCCCCGCTGCGGCGGGTTGCCCGAGTGGCCAAAGGGAGCAGACTGTAAATCTGCCGGCTCAGCCTACGTTGGTTCGAACCCAACACCCGCCACGCTGCGCAGGAGGCGTCCACACCGAGTGAGGGCGCCTCCTGCGCATGTCCGGGGCCGCGTCCCGCCGCCGCCCGCAGGTCGATCGCGGGGTGCCCCGGCGGGTGCGAGGATTGCGTCATGACATGGAGCACTGCGGACATCCCGGACCTGACCGGACGCACGATGATCGTCACCGGCGCGAACTCGGGGATCGGCTACGAGGCCGCCCTGGCCCTGGCGGCCCACGGCGCCTCGCTGACCCTGGCCGTGCGCGACGAGTCCCGCGGCGCCGAGGCCGCCGGACGGATCCGCGCGGCCGCTGCGCCCGACACGGTCGTCGAGGTCGCCCGGCTGGACCTGGCCGACCTGGCCAGCGTCCGGGAGTTCGCCGAGCAGTGGCGCGCTGAGCACCCCGATGGTTTGGACGTGCTGGTCAACAACGCCGGGGTCATGGCCATCCCACGCCGCGAGACCGCTGATGGGTTCGAGATGCAGCTGGGTACCAATCACCTGGGCCACTTCGCCCTGACCGGGCTGCTGGTCGATGCGCTGCACCCGGACGGCCGCGTGGTATCGGTGTCGAGCATGGCCCACCGGATCGGCCGGATGAACTTCGAGGACCTGCAGTCGGCGAACGGCTACCAGAAGTGGCGCGCCTACGGCCAGAGCAAACTGGCCAACCTCCTGTTCGGCCTGGAGCTGCATCGCCGGGCGCAGGCCTGCGGTGTTCCCCTGCGCAGCATCGTCGTGCACCCCGGGTACGCCAACACCAACCTGCAGTCGGTCGGCCCGCAGATGTCGGGCAGTCGAATCGGCGTCGCGTTGATGGGCCTGGTCAACAAGGTGATCGCCCAGCCGGCGCACGCCGGTGCCTGGCCCACCCTGATGGGGGCCACCGATCCCGACGTCCCCAGCGGCGTGTTCCTCGGCCCGACGCAGTGGCGCGGTCAGCGCGGGACACCCGGACTGGAGACCCCCTCGCAGGCCGCCCGCGATGTCGATTCGGCTGCCCGGCTCTGGGCGGCGAGCACGGACCTGACCGGTGTGACCTATCCCTGGTGAGCACCCGCGCACGGCCCCGGATCGGCGTCGAGGGGCCCGTGCTGAGCACGTCCCGGGTGCCGTCCAGCGATTTCGTCAATGCCCCAGCGGTCGGGTAGCCTTGCCGGGCATTGCCCCTTTAGCTCAGTCGGCAGAGCGTCTCCATGGTAAGGAGAAGGTCTACGGTTCGATTCCGTAAAGGGGCTCGGAAGCGCAACCCGAGAGGGTCGCACTTGCACGGCGGAGTAGCTCAGCCTGGCAGAGCAAGCGGCTCATAATCGCTGTGTCGCCGGTTCAAGTCCGGCCTCCGCTACCAGACCCGGTGCCCAGCAGGGCCCAGCACGAGGCGCCCACCGCGGCGTGAGAGAAGGAGGGCACTCCCATGGGGAAGGCCACAGACATCCGTCCCAAGATCACCCTGGCCTGCCAGGACTGCAAGCACCGGAACTACATCACCAAGAAGAACCGGCGCAACGATCCCGACCGCCTGGAGATCAACAAGCACTGCCCCAACTGCAACAAGCACACCGCGCACAAGGAGACCCGCTAGTCGTTCCGGGTGACCCCGCCCCTGGCGTGGGTCCGCGGTGGGGCGCGCGCCGCGTCCGGCGTGCGGATCACCCCCGGCGCCACCAGGGCCGTCTGGCCCCGACCCAGGTCGTCACGCCCGGCTGCACCGCGCTGCGCTTGGTGTTCTCCTGCTCCGCGGACCCCCGTGGGGCCAGATCCGGATCCGCCGCGGCCAGCGCCTGCGGGGGGGAGGCCAGGGTCCGCTCCGGGCGGCCGGTGAGCCGCAGGTCGCGCGTCTGCACCTCCAGGACGAACCGGTGCTCGACGAACTCCGCGTGCCCGCGCTTCCACGATCCGCTCTCGAACTCCCGGATCCCGAATCCGGCGCGATGGAAGAGCATCTGCCAGCTCTCGGGGGGCACACAGTGGAAATGGGTGGTCATCCATATCCACCGGTCGTGGTAGCACGGGACCGTGACCAGCAGGATCCCGTCGTCGGCCAGCAGTTGGTTGTAGGCCCACAGCTGGAACAGCGGGACGATGCTGTGCTCGAGCGTGTGCCGAGTGGCGATGAAGTCCAGGGACCCAGGCTCGAAGTGCCGCAGGACGTTGAACATGTCGTCCTGGACGAAGGTGGGGAATGTCCGGGGCGCCACGAAGTCGTAGTAGGTGATAGCGCAGCCCTTGTCGGCCAGCCGTTGGCACAGGTACTCGGTGCCCCCGATGTCCACCCCGACCGTGCCGTCCGGGATCCGATCGATCAGCCAGTCGCACGAGCGTTCCTTGGCGCGTGTCCATCGATAGGACTTCTCGGGGAACGATGTTCCCAGCTCGGCGAGGAAGCGGCCGAAGCCGGTGAGGTCCGGTCCGTGTCCCGATTCCGGTCCGGATTCCTGCTCCGATCCCTGCGCGGTCATGAGGCCCCCTGGTGCACCTGTGGCGGAATCGAGAACCTAGCAGTCACCCGACCGTCCACCAGCCATTGCGGGTCGTGTCCCGAGGTGGGGCCGGATCCACTCGGCGACCGTTGCCCGGGCTCACTATGCTGACCGGCAGCCAAGGGTGTGGAGGTGGCATGGAACTGCAACGGATGTTCCCGGGCAAGGTATTCATCTCCGAGATCCTGGACATGCTGGAGTACAAGTCCGAGATCACCGGCCTGATGAAGCGTCGCTACCTCATGCGCGCAGCGATGGCCGGGGTCATCGTCGGGTTCCTCTACATCGGCAACTACGCGATCCAGTCCGGTATGGCGGGCCTGGCCAGTGCCGCCGAGGCCGAGGGGCTGCTGCCGGTCGGCAAGCTGCTGGGCTCGGTGTTCTTCGGGTTCGCCCTGGTCTTCATCTACTTCTCGAAGTCCGAGTTGCTGACCTCGAACATGATGATCACATCGATCGGCATGTACTACCGGCGGGTCACCGCCCGGGCCAGCCTGCGGGTGCTCTCGCTGTGCTACCTGGGCAACTTCCTCGGCGGTCTGTTCGTGGCCGTGCTGCTCCTGGGAAGCACCGTGATCAACGCCCCGACGATGGCGCTGATGGAGCACTCGGTCGAGGGCAAGCTCGCGTTCGTCACTGACGGGCCGACCGGTTGGCTGGACCTGTTCATCCGTGCGATCTTCTGCAACTTCTTCATCAACCTCGCGATGCTCATGGTCTACAACCGCACGATCAAGGACGACCTCATGAAGGCCGTCGTGATGATCGTCTCGGTGTTCGTCTTCGCCTATCTGGGCTTCGAGCACTCCGTGGCCAACACAGTGCTCTTCTCGATCGTGGGAATCAACGAGGGCATCGAGGTCCTGCCCGCGATGGGCAACGTGGCCATCGCCCTGGTGGGCAACTTCATCGGCGGCGGCGTGCTGATCGGGATCTACTACGCGTGGCTCAACGACGAGCAGCGCTACCTGCGCCTGCATCCGGAGCTGGCCGGGCCCCAGGAGCAGCCCTGACCAGCACCGCGCCGGGCCGGGTCGCGCCGCCCCCGCCCCCGTTGGCGGAGTTGACCACGCTGCGGGTGGGCGGCCCACCGCGGGCGCTGGTGGTCACCGACTCGCAGTCGGACCTGGTCGAGGCGGTGCGGACC